>CAYGTS010000097.1:0-10183 GCA_964352905.1 uncultured Legionellales bacterium
TTTCGCCGTTTTTAGCCCAAATATGGGCGTTCCCATCTACATGGTGAATAGTTACTAAATTTTTCATTCAATTATAACAATAAGGAGTGAATCATGCTTTCTCTTCAAGATAGTTTTATAGTTAATATTCCCATATCTCCTTTGGGAGATAACTCTCGTGACTCTGTTGGTGTTATTCAAGGGATAGAAAATTTTTTTATTGAGAGGTCTTTCCCCCTTCCTGAGTGTTTTAAAAATATTTCAGAGGGAGCTGCTGTAAACATTACACAACAAGACATACCTGAGTATTATGATGCTTTTAAAATTTTTTGCACTCAAGAGGAACTGACTCTGCCGCCGTTATCCCTCGGCCTTGATAGGAGCTCAGGATTGAATACACCGTCATCACCATACCCAACTTCAACTCCAACTCAATTAGGGCATATTCTTAGCCCTACTGATCCTGTGCGGCAACTTGTCTCTGCTAGTAGTAGTAGCAGTAGTAGCAGTAGTGTCCCAGATTGTCGGCCACCTTCTCCTCCTGTCTTGCCATCTTCTTTTTTTAATAAAAGATGGGATGCTGCTGCCAAAACATGTAAACAACCTGAAAAATCAGCTGAATCTGATGATAGTGATAACCAAGAAAAACCAACAGGGGGCCAGGCATCCGGAGAAAAAAATAAGAAGAGAAAGGATAACCCAGGGCAAGAACACATTCGGGTACTAACACAAGAGAATAAAGAATGCCAAGCTCGCATTCAAGAACTAACACAACAGAATGAACAACACCAAGTTCGCTTTCAAGAACTAACAAAACAGAATGAACAACACCAAGCTCACATTCAAGCACTAAGCCAACAGCTACAGGTTTACCAACAATACGTTGGACATCATCTAGCACAACTGCTACAACTGCTACAACAACAACCACAACCACAACAGCAGCAGCAACAGCAACAACCACCACAACAGCAGCAACAACAGCAGCAGCAACCACGACCGCGATAACTTTGCGAACAGTGTCATTTTTTTCATGGGAAGAGTGACACTTTTTTAAATAAGGGACTTTAAACTCACAGCACAATCGTTTTACAATGCTTATCAATCACATCAACAACATACTGGTTTAGCGGTAAATGTAATGTTTCTTGCTGCCAATTTTTTGTTGATGCAAAAATACATTTAAATTTGAGAGTATCTACTCACCCCGTTAGGCCAGTATTTACCAAGAACGTTCAGATTTGGTTGATAAAAACGGCGAAAATATTTTTGAGAAAGCGCAGTTTATGAGTTATAAATGAGCATTTCGATAAAAGATTTTCGCCGTTTTTAGCCCAAAGATGGACGTTCCCTGCTACGGAGTGAGCAGTTACATTTGAGAAATTATTCATCCTCATCCCCCAATTGATAAGCAGGCCTATCCGGTGGGATATCGTTAATTAGGGCATGTACTGCAGTCAGATATTTTCTGGGAATTAACGTTAATTCTAAATTTAAAACGCGTGATAACGCGATAAAACTGCCGAGCGTTAAATTCACTTGCGCTTGTTCAAACTTAGAAATTTGGCTTTGCACGATGCCAGATTGCGCGCTCAATTCACGCTGGCTTAAGCCCTGTTGTTGGCGCGCTTGTTTGATTTGTTGCGCAAACAGTTCAATCGGGATAATCATAGTGATATATATTCCTATATCAAAGTAAGGGTTTGATGTATTAAATTATATCACAACTGGTGTAAAAAGGAGGCAAGTTGTCAAAAGACTTTATCTATCCGATACTGTCGTATAATATAAACTATAATTATACGATAGTATCGGATAGGTAACGCGGTGAACATAGAGCAAGTTTTTTATGAATATAATCCGTGGTGGGAAGAGTCATATCAATTAGGTTCCATTATTAAGCGCGATGTCATTTTAGCTAAGTTATATCCATTGCTAGCAACGCGTGATGTTATCATGCTTACGGGGTTAAGGCGCGTTGGTAAAACGGTGATCATGCGGTGCTTGATTGACTATCTCATTAATGTCAAAGCAATATTACCGCAACACTGTTTTTATATTAGTTTAGACGATTATTTATTAACGCATTATTCGTTAGTGGATATTGTGAATGAATACCGTAAAATTCATGGTATTTCAGTCAAGCAAAAAATCTATGTTTTTTTAGATGAAATTACTTATGTTGAAAATTTTCAAATTCAATTAAAAAATTTCTATGACAAACAAGTTATAAAATGTATTGTTTCCTCTTCCAGCAGTTCGATTCTTAAAGATGATAGTGCTCACTTAACCGGTAGAAAACGTGTCATCGAAATTAACCCACTTGATTTTAGCGAGTATCTCACTTTTAAAAAAATTAAATTAGCCAAAGCAGATCGTGCGCTATTAGAAAATCACTTTCTTGATTATATGCAAGTTGGTGGCATGCCGGAGTATGTGTTACATCAGGAACGAGAATATTTAGTCAATTTGATCGATGATATTCTGATGAAAGATATCGTTGCATTTCATAAAATTCGTAACCCGAGTATTATTAAAGATTATTTCATGTTATTAATGGAGCGCGCAGGCAAACAAATCAGTAGTAATAAAATCGCACGTATTTTACAAATATCGCCAGATACAGCGAGTCGCTATTTAAACATGTTTGAAGAAACTTATTTAATTCATTTAATTTCACGCCATGGTAAAACTAATGAACAATTATTGTCTGCAAAAAAAGTGTATGCAACCGATTTAGGTATGCGTAACATCATTGTTGGTTTCCGCGATAAGGGGGCAATTTTTGAAAATCTGGTATTTATGAAAATTAAAGATCAAAAGCCCCAATATGTTTATGAAAATGGCCAAGAAATTGATTTTTATTTTAATGACACTTTATTAGAAGCTAAATTTCAATGTGATTTAGAAGGCAAACAGCTCGGCTTGTTTAATGATTTTAACAGTAAACAAAAGCTGCTTGTCAGAAATTGTTTTGATTTAGAAAATATTTAACGCTAAGATAACAAACTATTTCCCATGCCAAAAAGGAAAACCCTATGCAAGACGTTATAGCAATCGAACAACAATACGGTGCGCATCACTACAAGCCGTTACCGGTTGTGTTAACGCGCGGTGAAGGTGTTTATGTTTGGGATGAAAATGACAAACGTTACATCGATATGATGAGCGCGTATTCAGCATTGAGCCATGGTCATTGCAATCCACGTTTGGTAAAAGTATTAACCGCACAAGCACACAAATTAAACGTGGTTTCGCGTGCTTTTTATTCTGATAAATTAGCCCCTTTTTTGCAAAAAGCGTGCCAAATGATGAAAATGGATATGGCTTTGCCAATGAATACCGGCGCTGAAGCGGTTGAAACTGCACTCAAGGCAGTGCGTAAATGGGCTTATACAGTTAAAGGGGTGCAAAATGATCAAGCTGAAATTATTGTGTGCCAAAATAATTTTCATGGTAGAACTATTTCCATTGTGGCGTTTTCATCGGAAGAAAAATACAAAGCCGGTTTTGGTCCGTTTCCCGCCGGTTTTAAAATCATTCCCTATAACGATGCAGAAGCTTTACGCAAAGCTATCACCAAAAATACCGCAGCATTTTTAGTTGAGCCGATCCAAGGTGAAGCCGGTATTTTAGTACCAGATAAGGGTTATCTAGCCAAGGCAGCTGAAATTTGTCGTGAAAATAATGTCTTATTTATTTGTGATGAAATTCAAACCGGCTTAGGCCGCACCGGCAAATTATTAGCATGCCTTCACGATGAGGTACAACCTGATGGTGTTATTTTAGGCAAGGCTTTAGGTGGTGGTTTATTACCCGTGTCACTGTTTTTGGCGCGAGCTGAAGTCATGAATGTTTTCACACCGGGCGATCACGGTAGTACGTTTGGGGGTAATCCGCTGGCGGCAAGTGTTGCCTTAGAAGCTTTGAACATTATCGAGCAAGACAAGTTAGCTGAAAAAGCCGCCGAGCAGGGTGAGTATTTTATGACGCAGTTGCGCAAAATTGCCAAATCACCGGTGACTAATATTCGCGGTAAGGGATTACTGATAGGCATGGATATCGATGCTAATGTCACAACAGCACGTGATGTGTGTTTACGTTTGATGAAGCAAGGATTATTAAGCAAAGAAACCCATGATACCGTGGTGCGGCTTGCACCACCACTTGTGATCAACAAACAACAAATCGATGATGCTGTGGCGATGTTAGAAAGCGTGTTAGCGGAATATTGACGCTAAGTGCTTGAAATTTTCAAATTAACCTGTATATTTGAAAGGCATCCTTTGAAAAATACAGGTTAATTGAATGCAACAGCAACCCTTTCAACGCAATATTCTCGGTTATGTGCGGCAGTTATTACAACATTACCCCATCGTGGCCATCATTGGTGCGCGACAAGTCGGCAAAACAACCTTAGCAAAATTAGCAGCCCCTAATTGGCTTTATATCGATTTAGAAAAAGCCAGTGATTATGATCGTCTAAGCCATGATCCAGAATTTTTTTTCCAGCAACAGAGTGAACACGTTATTTTTGACGAAGCGCAACAACTGCCAGCACTTTTTACCGTGTTAAGAAGTGTGGTTGATGAATACCGTCAACAAAAAAATCGCTTTATCTTAACTGGTTCTAGCAGTCTTGAATTATTGGATAATATTTCAGAAAGTTTAGCGGGCAGAATTGCGATTATTGAGCTGGGTACGCTAAAAGCCAATGAATATTATCATAAACCGTTAAGTCCGTTGTATGAAATATTGCAGCAAGCTTCTCCACAACAACACTTGGCAGAACTGCGCCCGCAATTATCAGTAGCAGAAATTCAACAATGTTGGTTTAAAGGTGGTTATCCGGAGCCTTTGTTAGAGAATGAACATTTTTATCAAGAATGGATGACCGATTATCAAGCGGCTTATGTTAATCGTGATGTGGCAAGACTCTTTCCTAAGTTAAATAAAGTGGCTTATCGTCGCTTTATTAGCATGCTAGGAAAGTTATCCAGTAGCATTATCAATAAAAGTGATTTAGCGCGTTCGATTGGGGTGACGCAACCTACTATCAGTGAGTATTTGGGCATTGCCAATGGCACTTTTTTATGGCGTCAATTAAACAGTTTTGAAAAAAGTAGCAGTAAAAGCATTGTCAAAATGCCGCGTGGACACATTCGTGATAGCGGATTGTTGCATCATCTGTTGCACATCAATAGCCTAGAAAGTTTACAAGGTGATCCCATTGCTGGTTTTTCATTTGAAGCGTTTGTGATTGAAGAAATTCTCAAGGGTTTGCAAGATGCGCGTCTGCGCCATGTTGACGCTTATTATTATCGTACGCGCAGTGGCGCTGAAATTGACTTAATTTTGCAAGGACCGTTTGGGATCTTACCCATTGAAATTAAATATGGTTCACAAGTATATCGTTCGCAATTACGCAGTTTACAAGATTTTATTGAATCCAATCAATTACCCTTTGGGATTGTGGTTAATCAATCACAACAAGTACTGTGGTTAACCGATCAAATTATCCAAATTCCTGTGGGGTGTTTGTGATTGTCCTAAACTTGGTTACAATGATTACAAACTAGCATAGGCAGTTATTTTGATGCAAAAGCGCATTTTTTTTATATTAACTATTATCGTATCTGCTCACCCCCTTTAGCTTTATATTTACCAGAACGTTCAGATTTGGCGATAAAAACAGCGAAAATATTTTTGAGAAAGCGCAGTGTATGAGTTATACATGAGCATTTCGATAAAAGATTTTCGCTGTTTTTAGCCCAAATATGGGCGTTCCCTGCTACGGAGTGAGTAGTTACCTATTATCTTATTTATCAGTGGCTGCTCGAGTTCAGATGAGTATCAGGGTTATATCGAAGGTGAGTTTCGTTATTTGGCAGCGCCAGTTGCAGGTCAGTTAATCAGTTTAGATGTCGTGCGTGGTCAACAAGTTAAACAAAATCAAACGTTATTCACTTTAATTATGGAACCTGAAATTTCTGAATTAGCGCAAGCCAAAGCGCAAGTACAACAAGCCGAATTTAATGTTAAGAATTTAAAGTTAGGCAAACGCCCCTCTGAAATTGAATCACTGCAGCAACAATTGAACCAAGCGCTTGCGAATGAAAAATTAGCGAAAATTACTTATACCCGCGATAGGATTTTAGCCAATAAAAATGCAATACCACAGCAAACCGCCGATGAAAGTTTAGCACGCTTACAAGCTGATTCTGCGCATGTTGCGCAATTGCAAGCGGATCTTGTTACAGCAAAATTGGGTTCGCGTGACAATGAAATAAAAGCGGCAGAAGCTAATTACGTGGCGGCACGAGCAAATTTAAAGCGTTTGCAATGGCTGTTGGATCAAAAAGTGGTTAAAGCACCAGTTGCAGGACAAATTGTTGAAACTTATTTTGAAAAAGGTGAGCAAGTCGCTGCGAACCAAAGTGTGGTATCACTGTTAGCGCCACCTGATAAACGTGTGATTTTTTTCATTCCTGAAGCGGCACTTAGCACGATTAAAATTGGCCAAAAAATTCAAGTAAATTGCGATAGTTGTAAAAACTCACAAACAGCCGTCATCAGTTATATTGCACCGAATGCAGAATACACACCGCCTGTTATTTACAGTAATGAAAGCCGCTATAAATTAGTATATCGTATTAAAGCCAAGTTTAGCGATCAAGTAGCAGCGCAATTTCATCCCGGACAACCCGTGCAGGTGATAGTTTATCACCAGTAGTATTTTAATTTAGTCTTGAGCGATCCGTCATTGCGCCCTCAACCCGTCATTGCAAGGGGCAAGTGGCAGTGAGCGGGGTAGAGTGTGATGCTCGTTAGTGCAGTGGTGCAACTAGCAAGTTTTGTTAAATTTTGCGAGATTGCAGATCCTTTCCCTGGATTGCCGCGCTTCGCTCGCAATGACGGAGGTTCTCAAAGGGTATTATTTATCAGGAGAATTTATTTGCAAGAAGATCTTGTTATTGATGTAAAAAACTTAAATAAATCCTTTGGCACGCATAAAGTGGTTAATGATTTTTACTTGCAAGTTAAACGCGGTGAAATTTTTGGTTTCTTAGGCCCGAATGGCAGCGGTAAAACTACCAGTATTCGCATGATTTGCGGTTTGTTAACGCCTGATTCTGCCAAAGGGCAAGTTCTGGGTTACGATGTGTTAACCCAAACTGATCAAATTAAAGCGCAGGTTGGTTATATGACGCAGCGCTTTAGTTTATATGAAGATTTAAGCATTTTTGAAAACTTAGATTTTATTGCGCGGGTTTACGATATTAAAAATCGCAAAAAACGCGTGCAACAAAGTATTGCTGAATTAGGTTTAATTGAGCGACAAACGCAATTGGCCGGTGAGTTATCCGGTGGTTGGAAACAACGTTTAGCCTTGGCGGCTGCCTTGTTGCATGATCCGCAATTGTTATTACTCGATGAACCCACAGCAGGTGTTGATCCGAATGCGCGCCGCCAATTTTGGGATCATATTCATTATTTATCAACCCAAAAAATTACCACCTTAGTTACAACACATTATATGGATGAAGCAGAACGTTGTAACCGCATTGCGTATTTGGCTTATGGCAGTTTACTGGCTTACGGTACGGTGAGTGAAGTGATTGCGAAAGTGAATTTAACAACTTATAAAGTCATCGGTAAAGATTTAGCAGCCCTTGCATTGCGCTTAAAACAAGCTAATGCGGTTGAACAAGTCATTAGTTTTGGTGAAGCATTGCACGTGAGTGATAAAGATCCACAGCGTTTGGCGCAAGTTGTTAAAAATTATCAAAGTGATCAAACACGTTGGCAATTAATTGATACCAACCTTGAAGATACCTTTATTCACTTGGTAGGCCATGCGAAGGATAATTATTCATGAGTCGATTTTTTTCCTTACCCCGTTTAAGTGCTATGATCCTCAAAGAGTTCATTCAAATGAAACGTGATAAAGCCACGTTTGCTATGATTATTGGGATCCCACTGATTCAATTATTATTATTTGGTTATGCCATTAACACTAATCCCAAGCATTTGCCCGCAGCGATTGTCAGTGCCGATCACAGCATTTTCACACGCACTTTTATTACAGGTATGGAAAATACCGATTATTTTCGTATGGTTAACGTGATGAGTGATGAACAACAGGCACAAACTCTGTTAGCGGCGGGCAAGGTACAATTTGTGTTAACCATACCGCCTGATTTTTCACGTGATTTAGTGCGTGGTGAAAGACCACAATTATTATTGACCGCAGATGCGACCGATCCGAGTGCGATTGGCAAAGCCGTTTCGGCAGTGGAAGTTTTAGCCAATCAAATATTTGATCCTGATTTAGTCGGTAATTTAGCTTCGTTGAAAGCAAAACCGGGGCCAATCGATTTAGTCGTGCATGAGAAATATAACCCAGAAGCGATTACCCAATATAATATTGTACCAGGCTTAATGGGCGTGGTATTAACCATGACAATGGTGATTATCACGGCATTAGTTATTACCCGAGAACGTGAACGTGGCACGATGGAAAATTTGTTAGCAACACCAGTGCGCCCGTTAGAGGTGATGTTTGGCAAGGTCTTACCCTATGTCGCGGTAGGGTATCTGCAAATGACGGTTATTTTAATTGCTGCAGAAGTATTATTTAACGTGCCGATGCAAGGCAGCTATGTATTATTATATATTCTGGGTTTACCTTTTATTGCTGCGAATTTAGCAGTGGGTATTATGTTTTCAACAATTGCTAAAAATCAATTGCAAGCGGTGCAAATGGCATTTTTCTTTTTCTTACCCTCTATATTATTATCGGGTTTCATGTTTCCTTTTCGCGGCATGCCGGCGTGGGCGCAATGGTTAGGATCAATCTTGCCGTTAACGCATTTTATCTGTATTATCCGGGGGATTATGTTAAAAGGGAACGGCATTAGCTTATCCTTGCAAAGCACGTGGCCGATGTTATTATTTTGTAACTACTCACTCCGTAGCAGGGAACGCCCATATTTGGGCTAAAAACAGCGAAAATCTTTTATCGAAATGCTCATGTATAACTCATACACTGCGCTTTCTCAAAAATATTTTCGCTATTTTTATCGCCAAATCTGAACGTTCTGGTCAATATAAAGCTAAAGGGGGTGAGCAGATACATTATTTTTAGTTATTGTTATTTTATTGGGCTTAAAACGTTTCCGCAGAACATTAGATTAACCATGTATTCATTGATTAAGCAATCATTATTTAGTGCCAGTTGGCAAACGCAGTTGCATGACTGCCCGCAAGCTTTATTACCTTGGCTGACTGAGTCACAATCCTTATCTAAAAAATTATTAGCGTATAGCCAGAGCTTTCGCGTTAATTTGCTGCATGCTGATTGGGGACCAGTCTATGGTTTTGAAAAGCAGGTGATGGTAAGCCAAAAAAACTTTATTCGTGAAGTAGAATTAATGATCAACGATCAAACTTGGATTTACGCGCGCAGTATTTTCTCACAAAGCTTAATTGATCGTACCGGATCAGATTTAGTGAGCTTGGCGAACAAGCCGTTAGGTGATTATTTATTTAATCAGCCTGATTTAAAACGCAGTCCTTTACACTTTAGCCAACTGCACTTACCGCAGCAAACCTTAAGTGCGCGCCACTCGCAATTTTATTTTGCTAATGATGCCGTTTTAGTCACTGAAGTTTTTTTGCCAGTGATGTTGCAGTCATTGAGATAACGTAGGTAGTTATGAAGCTTTGCTACCTCGGCTTACCGTTAAAAAATGTCAAATGCTGCTTTACATTATTATTTTTTGTATCTGCTCACCCCCTTTAGCGTTATATTGACCAGAACGTTCAGATTTGGCGATAAAAACGGCGAAAATATTTTTGAGAAGGCGCAGTGTATGAGTTATACATGAGCATTTCGATAAAAGATTTTAGCCGTTTTTAGCCCAAATATGGGCGTTCCCTGCTACGGAGTGAGTAGTTACTATTTTTTTTAATTTGAGCCTATAATATCTACAGGTTAATTAAAAATTATTCTGCTGAGATCGTCGGAATGTAGGGTTGAGTAAAAAAAGAACAAGTTAATAACTAAATTAGTTATTAATTTATAAAAATTTAATTATCATTTGTATCAAACAATATTTTTGTAGTAATATTTCAATTTAAGATTATCTATTTGTAACTATTCAGTAAATTTGAAGGTGAATTTACCGAGAACGTTCAGATT
>CAYGTS010000098.1:0-10178 GCA_964352905.1 uncultured Legionellales bacterium
ACGGTATAGCTCTATCTTATGTCATTTTTTTCTACAGTTTTAGGGACCTATATTACGCCCGGGGTAGCACAAAGTTTTGTCGCACGCGCTAAGAAGCAAACTGAGGCATTGGTTCAAACTTCATACACTTAGTAGCTAGTGCTACTAAAGCATAAGTAACAATGCAATATGCCATTACATGTTGAAATGAGCTAATATAATTGCTAAAAGTAATATAACGATCAGCAACACCTGAGAAGAAAATTTGAGAAACCATTGCTACCCCAAAAGCACCACCAATCTGTTGCATGGTTTGTAGCACGCCAGCCCCAGCACCAGCTTCGTGGAGTGGAACAGTCCTTAATACAGATTGAAACAACGTGGCAATAATCAGGCCGCCACCTAAGCCATTCACAAACAATGGTAATAACAAACCTTTTTGCAATAAACTTGCTGACAAAAACTCAACCAACAACCACATCGCGATACAAGAACTTGCACTAAATGTTACCCCCAAAAATAGTTTAAACCTCAAGCTTTTTAACCTACCTGTTATTCTAGAGGCAACTAAAATACCAATCGGAAAAGCAGAAGTTGTTAGACCGGTTAAAAAGGGTGAAAAATGCAATCCTTGTTGCAAAAAAAATACAAAGACAAAAAAGAAGCCTTGAAGTGATGAATAGAAAGCCATTATCGCAGCCACACCCAAAATATAGTCTTGCTGGCGTATGATATGCATGGGTAATAACGTTGTTTTTCCACGAGCTAAACGCGTATTAGAATATTTAATCAAAACAAGACTAAGCGGGAAAAATGCCGCCATGAGTAAGAGGCACCAAGCAGGCCAATCATATGCAGCACCTTCTGTGAGAGGATATACTAACGCAAATAGCGTTAACGCCAATAACAAAATACCAAACCAATCTTGATCGATCTTTTTAACAATCTTTTGCTTTGAATTAGGCACTCTAACTCTCGCAGTAAGAACAATGAGTAATCCAATCGGAATATTAATATAAAAAATAGAACGCCAACCAAAATTGAATAAATTTAGTTTTATTAAAATTCCACTTGCAAGCGGACCGGCAATTGCCGCTAATCCTGCTATTAAACCAAACAAGGAAAATGGTTTGGCTCTCTCTTTGGGTTCAAACATCGATTGGGCAATGGCCATGACTTGTGGTGAAATCATAGCTGCAGCAAATCCTTGTAACCCCCTCAACAGAATCAAGCCGTTAATACTGTTTATTGTTCCACACAAAAAAGAAACGACGGTAAAAACAAGAACCCCAATTATAAATAATCGTTTTCGACCCAAACTATCACCAAATCGTCCCATGGGCAATAAAGCTAACGCGTAAACTAAAAGATAGGCAGTGACCAGCCACTGAACATCTGCAGCTTTTACTGCAAAGTCGTGTTGAAGATTTGGCAGCGCAACGTTAACAATGTTCACGTCAAAAAAAACTAAAAAATTCGCTGCTAGCAAAATAAACATAGCCGTCCATTTATACTTGTAAGCAAATAATGCATTCTGAGGAGAGGTTGGTTTAACTATATTATCGAGGGCCATCGTAATCTTCCTTATTGATTGAGAATGTTATGCACTAGCATACAACAGCTGTGTTCGTGTATCTATTCAGCAAATTTTAGTCGAATTTACTGAGAACGTTCAGATTTGGCGATAAAAACAGCGAAAATATTTTTGAGAAAGCGCAGTTTATGAGTTATAAATGAGCATTTCGATAAAAGATTTTCGCTGTTTTTAGCCCAAATATGAACGTTCCCGTCTACTTGGTGAATAGTTACGTGTTCGTTATATAACATTACCAGACGATATAAGCAAGTTCGAACGTAAAATATCAGTTATCTGCAAAGGTTGATTAAACAACTGCAAATGTCCTCCTTCTGGTAATAAGTGGAGATTTATCTGATCGCAAAATTTCTTTTCTAACTGAACTGCCTCCGAGTAATGACTATAAGTATCATCTTTACAATGAATAATAAGCACCCGATTATTGTTAATAACATCTTTGACTTGTTGATTAACAATTAATTTATTCTCTTCGTAGGCGCGCATATACTTAGAAAATCGACACGTCATTTCTACGCTTGATAAATGCATCATAGTAAACTTTTCTGCAGCAATTACCTCAGTCAATTTTTGATCTCTATATTTATCTAGTATAACAGACAACTTTTCAGCATATCCCGCACCTTTTTCTGCAATTTGCAAATAGATGGGTAAAGCACATCGCTCAAATTCAGATTCAAGCAAAGAAAAACCCAGTCCCGCCGGAGCTATCCACGATACAGTGTGCGGATTAACATCATGATGAAACAATGTATAAACCAATAGTTGAGCTGCTTGGCACCACCCAACAAAATGGAACTGTTCAAATTGTTCTTGGTCTAAGATGTTGAGAAAATAGTTTGCTTGCGTTGCTAAACTTAAGTCATCTTCAGACATTTTGACAGCAAAATCAGGACAACCCTTTGACTCCCAGGATAAGACATAAAAATATCGAGACAAGCTCTTTGCCAAGCGTGACAATAACAAAAATGACATCCCATAAGGAGGTAGTAATACCAACTTTTCTGATTTTGGATCACCTAGTTTGAATAGGTTGATTTTCTCTCCGTCTCTACTAACATATGTTGATAAAGTCACCTCTGCTAGTGCTTCATCCAAAAAATTAAGAGCCAAGTTTGTAAAATAATTTGGAAGTATTGCATTTTTCATAAAATCTGTTGAATATCCTCTTTCATAACGTGCCCCAATTTTTTTGCTTTCTCTTTTTGAAGCAAAACGGAATAATGATTCCCCTCCAATTTGCGTATATTTTTGGCATTAACGCATTGAATAAGTTGGTTACTTTCGAATGGTAGTAAATTATCTTTTGCCAAATATAAGAAAGTGTTTTCACCTATTACTACAGGCTCGTAACCTGATAACAGTGATAAATAATATTTAGTTACATCAAGGCCTGATAACAAATCATTAACAACTGTATAATTAGCATTAATCTTTAAGTAACTCAGAATGACTTTAGTCGCTTGTTGTTTTTGATCGGAATCAAAAACAGCCTCTGTCCAATTTTTCGAATTCAGCAAGTCTATCAGATCATTAATTTCAGCATTTGAAAATTCTTGCTTACGAAGGCTAGCAATAATATTTAAAATGGTAATAAATGTTAACCTATTATCTTGTTTCGCTTGTACCGAAATAAATTTGGAATCAATTAATCCAATGTAATCGATTGTACAGTGGCGCTTTTCCAATTCACTTGCAATTGCCATAGCCAACAAGCCGCCGGAAGACCATCCGACAAATCGATAAGAACCCCTTGTTTGATACGCTTGTATTTCATCACAGTAAATATTAACTAATTCACTCCATGGTAAATGATACTGACTAGGAGGAATAATACCATAAATATTTGCTATTTCACTGAGCGTATTAGCTAATTCTAGATAATGAAATATTTGACCGCCAATAGGATGAACGCAAAATATATGATCAGCATGATAACGATTTTCAATGGGTATAATAATCGAAACATCGTTTGATAAAACAATATTCGGTGAATCAATAATGTGTTGCGATAATTTCATTGCAGTTGGCTTTGCAAAAAAGTCGATTAAGGAAATATTGCTACTAAATGTCGTATTAATTTTAGAAATCAACTTTGCCGCATTGAGCGAATGCCCGCCCAGATTAAAGAAGTTATCATGGCGTCCTACTGTTGCAACTGACAATAAATCACTAAACATTCCTGTTATAACTCTTTCCACATCGCCTCGTGGCGCTTCATATTCAGTTTGATTCACTGAAATATCAGGCTCTGGCAAACTCAATCGATCCAATTTCCCATTCGGTAAACGCGGTAAATTTTCCAATACACTGTATAGCGTTGGTTGCATATAAGTCGGCAAACACGCTGACACTCGAGCACGTAATGCCGATAAATCAAACCTTTCTTTATCCACTACCAAATACGCTACTAAATGCGTTTGAGATACACCGCTTACTACCGCTTGCTCTATCATCGCTTCAGCATTTAATACCGACTCAACTTGTCGAACATCAACTCGATAACCCCGGATCTTAACTTCAAAATCTTGACGTCCTATAAACTCCAACTCTCCATTCGCCAAACATCGCACCCTATCCCCTGTGCGATAAAATCGACCACCAGCCTCAACACTATAGGGATCCGCTATAAAACGCTCCGCCGTTAAACCCGGCCTTCTCCAATAACCACGAGACAAGCCTACACTTTCAACATACAATTCTCCTTCAACACCCAAGGGTACTTGCCGTAAATCCTCATCTAAAATATACACCCGGGTATTTTGGATTGGCCTACCTATCGGGGCAAATAAGACTTTTTCATTGCTTGAAAATTCCAATGCCGCATAATACGTCACATCGTTGAGCTCAGTACAACCATAGTTATTCCATAATGCCGCTTTCCCTATGCTTTGCTTTAACTGCAAACACAACTCCCTCGGTAATGCCTCTCCCGCTGTCACAATATGACGCAATGACTGCAAACGCTTCGTCGCATTCGACTCAGATAATAGCGATTGCAAATGGGAAGGGAGTAAATATACGCGGCTTACTTGCCATTCTTCAATAATCCTTTGCAGCATTTCATTATCTCTAACCAATTTGTCTTCAACCATCACTTGAAGCCAACCTGATAACACACTACTCAGTATTTCTTTCAGGGATACCACAAAGTTGAGTGCCGTTTTTTGCAGCACCACCGGCTTTGCTTCTGTCTCAAAATAATCCCATATCCCCGATAAACAATTTTGAAGTTGACCATAGCTCACCATCACGCCTTTGGGCTTGCCTGTCGAACCTGAGGTGTAGGCAATACATGCCAGCTGGCTCGGTTTCACACTATACGAGTCAATTAAATCAAACTTTTCTGCTGCTTGACTTAATTCAGATGTTGTCACATCAATCCAACAACTCTCGCTCATTGCTACTTCAAATGACGCAGGCATGCTACCTTGACCTAAAACAACATTTGCCTTCACATCACACAATATGTCGCTTAAATACGCTAATGGGTAACTCTTATCGAGAGGAACATAGCATGCACCCAATTTCAAAATGGATAACAATGAGATTAGCAGGCTTTCACTACGATCACACCAAACGCCAACGATTGATTCAGCACCAATTTGTTTTGCTTTTAAACGCCTTGTCAGTAAATTCACCCGCTGTTGCAATTCCTCATATGTCAGGCTTTTCTGCTCTAGATCAGCACTACCTTGCACTCCTCCTCGTACGCTAACACAGGCCAACTCCTTTGCATGCTTTAATACTTGTTGGTCAAATAGCTCGCCTAAGTTAACTCTAGCCAATAACGATCTCTCCGTCATATTCAGCTTTGCCAAAATATCACGCTCATGCGGTGTTAGTTTTACAATGTCTCGCAGTCGTGCCTTGGGTTGCGTTAATAAAGTTTTTAGTATCATCTGATGATGGGTAATTAATTGCTTAATCGTCTCTTCTGAAAATAAATTCGATGCGTACTCAAGCATTAATTCTAGATAATTACCATCTCCGTAAAACTGCCAATCGAGTTCGTTGGGGGTGGTTTTAGTCGTTGCGATTGCAGTTTTTTCAATTTGTGGTTCGGTATACCACTTTCTCACATCGTCAGTCATTGGAAAGTTTTGATGGCGAATGATAATAGGCACTAATGTTGTTTGATTAGTATCGCGTTGTATTTTTAATGCATTTAATAAATGTTCAAATGGTAAGTTTTGATGTTCGAAACTGTTCAACACCATTGCTTTAACACAGCGCAAAATATCTGCAGCAGATTGATCATTTGATAATGTAATACGTAATGGAAGTATGTTGATGAAAAAACCAATTAAATTCTCGAGTTCTGCTTGATTACGTCCTGCAACCGTAGTACCAATACAAAGATCAAGACGATTAGTATATTGGCTAATCGTCACCGCTAAACTAGCATATAAAACAATAAAAAATGTGCTTTGCTCTTGTTGGCAGTAAGCAATTAGTTTATCCACTAATTCTTGTGGATAACGACACTGCACCATTGACGCTCGCCATGCTAACTTTGCTGAAGGAGGATAGTCATAAAACAATTCCAAATTATTATCATAGCCTTTCAAAGCCCTTTTCCAATAATCAAGCTCGGCACTCAAAGCCTGTTGACGCTGCCAAACAGCAAAATCTGGATATTGTACTGGTAGCGGCGGTAGTTCGGCAGGCGTGCCTGCCAACTCTGCCTGATAGAGTAGCTTTAATTCTTTATATAAAATTCCCTGTGACCAACCATCAGCAATAATGTGGTGTAAATTAAAAAGTATAAGATCACGCGAGTGTGTTTCAACACGCAAGACTTTCACTCTAATTAATGCATCATTAGATAAATCAAATTCATAACTCGATTCTCGGTTGACATGAGCTTGAATGTCTTGTTCATTGATAGTTATGGCAGGAATATCAATCGTTAATTTTTCTGCAATAACTTGTATAGGTAGATTATTTTCTGGTAACACATGAATAGTGGTTCTTAATGCATCGTGCCTTGCAATTAATTTATGAATAGCAGCATGCACGATAGTAATAGATAACGGTTTATCATCAAGCTGAAAGCCAAACACAAGATTAAAGCTGGTACGCTGCTCTGGGATATGCTCGTGAATAATCCAAAGCCGTTCTTGCATATAAGATAAAGGGATCGCTTGAGAATGATTTATGCGATCAATACAATTTGCAATAAGCTTAGCATTATTTTCTGCTAAAGCACGATCAATATTTTCGCACAATATTTCTAATACCGGATACTCAAATATGTAACTCACCGGTAATTCAATACCAAAAGCTTGGCGTATTCTGGAAAATAATTGTGTAGCAAGTAATGAATGTCCTCCCAAAATAAAGAAGTTACTCGTGACACTCATGCTGGGCAAAACTTCATTATGTTGTTGTAAAAGTTGCTGCCAAATCTCGTAGACAATCTGCTCAGTTGATGTTCGCGGTAAAACAATCTCATTTGTTTTATCTTCAACAATCAGATCAGGCAATTTTAGTCTATCAATTTTATTGTTAGACAAACGGGGCAACGCGGGGAGCACTTGATAAAGTGTTGGTACCATATAAGTTGGCAATTTCTCAGTTAAATAATCGCGTAATTCTTCTATCGATATTAGATTAGCTGACTGCAACACAACATAAGCGGCAAGTTGCGGAGTTTTTGATGATAAAGGCCAGCCAATAACAGCTGATTCGACAATAGCAGAATGGGTATTGATGTTTTTTTCAACTTGGCGAATATCAACCCGATAACCTCGCACTTTAACTTCGTAATCTGCACGACCTAATAATTCTATAACACCATTTTCCAAATAACGTCCTAAATCACCAGTACAATACAATCTAGAACCTTGTTTACCAAAAGGGTTTGCTATAAAACGTTCTGCGGTCAATCCTGGTTGTCTCCAATAGCCTCTTGCTAACCCTACACTCTCAACATAAACTTGTCCCATAATCCCTGTCGGAGAGACTTGAAAATTATCATCTAAAATAAACACTTTTGTATTATGTATCGGCTTACCGACTGGAACAAAACCACTATCGTGCATTTGATCTTCACGTTCACAATAGCAAATATCATTGATCTCAGTACAGCCATAATTGTACCAAGCTTGCGCACCAGAAAAAGTCTTGTAAAGGCGTTGTAATAATTCCGTAGGGCAAGCCTCAAGTGAAATGAAAAAATATTGCAAATGAATCAGTGATTTTGACTGTTTTTTTACCTCATCGAGTATTAAATTTAATTCAGACGGAAAGGTATAAAGTCGAGTAACTTTCCAATACTCCAGTTCACGCACTAGTGCTGACACATCTTTTACAGTCTTATCATCAATAAAGACTTGAGAAACTCCTTTGAGTAACCCAGCAAATATTTCTTTCGTTGCAACAGCAAAAGACATCGAGGTTTTTTGCGCAATTATTTCATCTTCGTTGAATGGCGCTCGCTGCCATAACGCATGTAACCAATTTAATAATTGCCGATGTGGTATTAACACACCTTTAGGGATCCCTGTTGGGCCTGATGTGTAGAGTATAAAAGCAAGTTGTTTGGAACTAATTGAAGGCACCAAAACGTCTGTTCGTTGCAACCTGATCTTAGGATCGTTTAATGTAACAAGTATTGCGCACGTTAGTTGGAAGCGTTCTAATAATTCTGGAGCTGTTATAATGAAAGACAATTTGGCATCATTAACAACATTTTCTAAATACTCTTGCGGGTTTTGTGGTTCTAATGGTACAAAACAGCCTCCAGCCTTGAGCACGCCTAATACCGCAATCAGAAAATCGGGAGAACGATTAATACAAATACCTACTGCTTGCTCTAATTGTAAGTTTTGCTGGATAAGATAATGAGCCACTTGATTCGATCGCGCATCCAATTCAGCATAGCTTAATTTTTTCTTATGACTTAAACCCGCAATCGCATTGGGTAAATGCTCAACCTGTTGCCTAAACAAATCAAGAATACTTTGAGAATCATCGATCGGTTGTTCAAATTGCTGGGCAAAATTTACTAGGTGCTCATGATCATTGAGAATAAAATCTGAAACTTTCAATAAATCGATCCTTCTAGTTATGATTAGTTGGATATGGCTCCGCCATGCAAACCACTATTTTACGTTTACCTTCATAAGGCGTGCGACCATGTGAAACTAGCATATTGTCCACAAGCAAAAGGTCATTTTTTTTCCAAGGAAATAATCTGATATTATTTTGAAAAACATAGCGAATGTGTTCAAGATAATCATGATCAATTTGCGTACCATCTCCAAAATAAGTATTACGTGGCAAACCTTCTTCTCCAAACATATGCAATAATGCTGCTTGGTGAGTTTTATCAAATGCAGTAATATGAAATAAATGCGCTTGATTAAACCATAGCGCTTGCTTTGTCAACGGATGAGTTGCAAAAGCTTCACAAACTTGGCTCGTTCTGAGTTCATCACCAAACCATTGATAATCGATATCATGCTGTTGACAATAAATCTCGACTTCCCGTTTTTGAGTCGTTCCAAACACTTCCGACCAAGGTAAATCGATGCCCTTCTTAAAGTTTCGAACATATTTGACTTTTTTTTGTTTAAATTCATTTTTAACATCATGATGCAGTGCCTGCGTCACATGAACCATATCAGCTAATGGCGTTTCACCGCCTCGCGCGGCTGGCAAAATACAGTGAAACAATAACTTTAACGGCCAGGATCGTTGATAAGAATTTTCACAATGCTGGGGAATTGAGAGTGTTTGAGGATACTCTGTAGATGTATAGAGGTTTTTACCTATATTTTTTCGCGATGTTGAACGATAATTGTAAGTAAGCAATTCGTCAAAAAATAAACTTGTGATGAACTCAAAATTATTGATTTCACCAAACCCTCTAAACAATATAGCTTTTTTTTCTGCTAAAATTTGGCTTAAATCAGATCGGTTTTTTTTAGCCCAATCACTTAGTGCACCTACTCCATCTTGCGGAGAGATAATAAAAGGCAGTAATTCAGTTTGAATGGAACAATTCATGGTGATCTCCATTCACTAAGGCAATATCCAACATTTTAGTACTACAAAATTAATGAATAGCTATTGTATAGTAAGCCCTAGCAAATGTCATTATTAAACTTAGAATTTACGAAAACGAATATTTTTGGCAATAGTTTCGCTTTCTATAGGACAAGCACTATTTTTAAATAATTCTTAACGAGTTCACCGAATATATTGTGAATTACAGCTTAATATTAAAATTAAACCCAAAAAAGGCTTGGTCCTAGAACAAAAGTTACTCTCACTCAACCACAACAATTAAACCATACCTGGTCACTTGATTATATGAGTGACGCGCTAGCTCATGGCGACGATTTCAACTGCCAATGTAATTGATGACGCTAATCGTGAAGCATTAAGTATTTTAGTTTCCTATTCATTGCCATCAACAAAAATAACGCACTAGATCGATCACATTGTTTTGTGGCGAGGCTATCCAAAAAATTTACGTGTTGATAATGGACCAGAAGGCATTTCAAGTAGCATGCTCAAATGGGCAAAAAAGCAGAAGATTAATTGTATCTGCTCACCCCCTTTAGCTTTATATTTACCAGAACGTTCAGATTTG
>CAYGTS010000099.1:0-10038 GCA_964352905.1 uncultured Legionellales bacterium
ATATTTTTGAGAAAGCGCAGTGTATGAGTTATACATGAGCATTTCGATAAAAGAGTTTCGCCGTTTTTAGCCCAAGTATGGACGTTCCCAGCTACAGGGTGAATAGTTATAAAAAAATTTTTACGATAAAAGTTCGTAAGATTCAAGGATGTCATACTTGTATGTAAGAATATTGCTGTAGATTTTATGGTAAAGCGCTCATCTTGATCTATATTTTTTCATAGGTAGCTAAAAAATGTAGAGGGAGCGTGCCATGAAGACATTAGCAACATTCGCAGTAACACTCTTAGCCAGTAGTGTAGCATTTGCAGGAAGCACAATTGTTGAGGATGATGATTATAACCAATATGAAAGTAATCAAATTGTTTCCTCGGCCGATGATCGAAATTTCAAAAGTCGTAGCAGCTTTCCAAATAAACGTGCAGCAACTGGTAACAATGTTTTTATTTTCTCGCCTGCAAGTTTAACCTGGGCTGCTTATGACAGTAATGGTAACCTCGTTAGAAGTGGGCGTGGATCGGGCGGTAAATTATGGTGTGGTGACGTGGGTCGTCCTTGTCGTACGCCGGCCGGCAGTTATAAAGTGTATCGCAAGGGCTCAGCTGCTTGTAAATCGAATACCTATCCATTAAATGTGGGCGGTGCTGAAATGCCACACTGCATGTTCTTTAGCGGCGGTTATTCAATTCACGGATCAGCTGATGTGCCAAACTATAATGCCAGCCATGGTTGTATTCGAGTTCACCCCAGTGATGCAAGGTGGTTAAGCCAAAATTTTGTGAAAATTGGTACAACGGTAATTGTCGGATCGTATCGTCACTAAAAAGAATATGAAAAAGCAGCGCAAATGTGCGCTGCTTTCTTATGGCGCTAAACAAACCGTATTTTTCCCTTTCGCTTTTGCCTCATACAATGCGACATCTGATTTTTTCATTAATTCATGTGGGTTATTGTGCTCGTTGGGTTTTAAGCTGCAAATTCCTATGCTAAATCTTATTTCTTGCTGGTGTTCTTCAATTAAAATCGGGTTGTGATATAAATTTTGTGCCAGCTTTTCAGCATCCAGTGCACTGCTGTTATACAAAAGAATGGCAAATTCATCGCCACCTAATCGTGCAATGAAGTCATCAGCACGACGAAAGGTATCTTTCAAAACATTAGCCACTAATTTAAGAGCATGATCGCCACTTAAATGACCATAGGAATCATTCACTTTTTTAAAATTATCAATATCGATGATAAGCAATGTGAGATTAACATGATTTCTTCGTGCCCTTGACCATTCTTTTTGTAACATCAAATCAAAATGATCACGGTTGTAGAGCCCGGTTAAACGATCCGTTTGTGATAATTGTTCAATTTCTTCATTGGCAGTTTTGAGTTTGTCATTAAAATTCTCAAGCTGAGTAATTAACTGATCTTTATTACGTGATAGGGCAATATTTTCCGAAATTAATTTATTATTAATTTTCATACTACCGGTAATACCAATCAGATAAATTGTTGCGATAACTCCCACAAACGTATTTTGTAGTTCCACGATAAAAAAACTGGCAAAAATAATGGGTGCTACCATGGGAATAATAAAGGACAGATAAGCCGTTTGACTACTCGATAAAGAAGTAATCGCCCCAGCAGACATACCACCGATGATAAAAATAATAATGATGCGATCTTGCCAAGCTAAATAGGGAGCAAATAAAAAATAACAAGCGCTCCACAGCAAGCCTGCTAAAATTGTGCCTAAAATAAATAAATTAAAGAATTTCTTTTGGCCAATCTTAATGATAATTTTTGAATGTTTTTTTAAAGTATAAATTCGTACAATATTAAGGAGAAACATACTAAAAACCCAGCTCAACAATACTGCTTTAGGGATAGGGAAGGACCATAGATAACTGGCTAAGACGCTACTAATAATGATATTAAACAACGCGCCTAACGGTGAGGTTTTATAAAGGTATTCTTGGTGATCGATTCCTGTTTGCATGTTTCATCCTGAAATCTTATGCCCTATTCATCATTGTAACTTTGAAGGTAATATTTTGCTACTGAAAAAAACTAACCTGGTGATAAGGCATAATGCGTTTTAATGATTTCATCCAATAATTTTCTGTTGATCTGGTTGCTAGGTGCTTTTTCTAGCATTGGAATTAATTGGTGTAAAACGGGATATTTTTTAGAACGTAAAGCCTTTGGTACTTGATGCATATAAACGTTGTGTGATTTATCGTCTTGTTTAAAATGGAGTTGGTTGTTATTTTTCATGCGATTAACATAGCGAAGGCCATCGAGATGATCATATTCATGCTGAAAAACACGCGCACGAAAACCATCATATTGGCCTGAAAAAGGTTTACCATCACGATCATAAGCATGAAAACAGATTGCTTTATAACGCTGTACTTGGCCTAACATTTCTTGATTGGGTTGGTTAAACACAGAAAAACAACCTTCCCAATCAAGCTCACGGCTGTCATCGATAATTTCATAGCTTGGATTAATGTAGACAGTGAGCGGCAAACCTTGTTCGTCTTGGCGGCTGTGTTCATCTTCAATACCAATTAAAAAAACTCGGGCATTCCACCCAACTTGTGGTGCCGCAAGCCCAACCGCGGGTAAGGTTTGATAAATATCAAGCATTTGTTGAATATGATCTTGCACACTAGGCGATTGAATTTGATCCAATGGAATATCCAATGTTTTACTGTGTAACAGCGTTTCGTGCATATGGATGACATTTAATTTCATTCTTTATTTTCCTCTATTATTAATGCCGCAATTACCCGACGATTTTCTGCAAGTAATACGTTAAACGTGCGACAAGCGCTGGCGGTTGCCATACACTCAATGCCGATCCCCTGTTGCTGTAATGCTGCAAATTGTTTTGTCGTTAAAAATTGGGTTGTGGCGCCGCTACCTAAAATAATAATTTCGGGGTTCGCGTCTTGCAACGGCTTAAGACAGGTATCATCGATATCGCTGAGCTGCGTGACAGGCCAAGGGCTAATGCCACGATTAGGAATAATGAGTATACTATTATGAAAAACTGTTTGGTTGATGGTAATACTATCATCGCTATAAGCTTGTATTTGATAGTCTTTATTAGCCCCTTCCAATTGTAATTGCATGCCTGCTCCTAGTATTGCAAGTACAAGTATATTGTATATACTATAATTTAACGTAGCGATAACTATTCAGTAAACTTAACTGTGAATTTACCAAGAACGTTCCGATTTGGCGATAAAAACAGCGAAAATCTTTTTGAGAAAGCGCAGTGTATGAGTTATACATGAGCATTTCGATGAAAGATTTTCGCTGTTTTTAGCCCAAATATGAGCGTTCTCAGCTACAGGGTGAATAGTTACACGTAGCGAAAATAATAGCATGCAATCAACCTAGACGCGAGAGAAGATCATGGATGAATTTCAACGGATAAAGCAATTACCGCCTTATGTATTTAACTTAGTCGATGCATTAAAAAAAGAGTCGCAACAAGCGGGTATTCACGTCATGGATTTTGCCATGGGCAATCCAGATTTACCCACGCCTACGCATATTGTAGAAGCCTTGCAACGCGCCAGTTGCGATTCTAGTAATCATCGTTATTCTTCTTCAATTGGAATTTTACCGCTGCGCGAAGCGATTAGCGATTGGTATTACCGGCGCTATCAGGTTAATATCGATCCGCAAAGTGAAAGTGTGGTGAGCATTGGCTCTAAAGAGGGGTTAACCAGTTTGGCTATGGCATTAACCGGGCCAGGTGATACGGTGTTGGTGCCGACTCCTTGTTATCCTATTCACACTTATGGTTTTGTGATTGCTGGTAGTAATGCGATTCATGTGCCTTTGAGTGATGATCACGCTGAATTATTAGCACGCTTAGAAGATCATTTGGTGAACACTCAACCCAAGCCAAAAGTGCTGTTATTAAATTTTCCAGCCAACCCCACTACACAATGCGTAAATTTAGCGTTTTTCGAAAAAATAGTAGCATTGGCGAAGCAATACCAGGTTTATATTATTCACGATTTTGCCTATGCCGACCTTTGTTTTGATGGTTATAGAGCGCCCTCGATTTTACAAGTAGCGGGTGCAAAAGATATTGCAGTAGAAACTTTTACCTTATCAAAATCATATAACATGCCGGGCTGGCGCGTTGGTTTTGTTAATGGTAATCAAACCATCATCAAAGCATTAACGAGGATTAAGTCATATACCGATTATGGCAATTTTGCACCGATTCAGCATGCCGCGGTTGCTGCACTGAATGGTTCGCAAGATTGTGTTAGCGAAATCACGGAAGTTTATCGCCAGCGCCGTGATGCTTTATGCGATGGTTTAAAACAAGCAGGCTGGGAAATTGCTAAACCCAAAGCCACGATGTTTGTTTGGGCTAAAATTCCAGCGCTATTTCAAGACATGGGCTCATTGGCTTTTTGTGAATATCTCATTAGAAAAGCCCATGTGGCTGTGTCACCTGGGATTGGTTTTGGCGATGCCGGCGATCAGTACGTGCGTTTTGGTTTAGTGCAAGACTTGCAAACCACCGCCAACGCGATCGAAATGATCGGCATGAGCTTGCGCGATTTTGATGCCTCACAAACCAGCCAAGTGGCATGAAAAGACTTTAGTGGGGATCAGGACGTTCCTATCTGCGAAGCGAATAGTTTCACCAAAAATAACGATTACGCCAATACTCTGGTTGCCAGTAGCAATTGCGCCAACAAGGATGTGGCCAATACACGTAAGGCCAATGTTGCCAACGCGCAACACGGCATAAGCCATGAGTGCCATTAGGATGAATGCAAGGCCTATCTTGGTAGTGGCATTCTGGCATGGGTGGGTTGACTAAGGCACAGCCAGTGATTGTGTAAAGCATAACAGCCATCATGAAGATCCGCATCCATTGCATTTTATCTAACCACGCCAGTAGCTGAACCCAAATTATCTGCATTTTAGCAATTTTTTTTTACGCTTGTCACGTATTAATTTGAATCATCAACATCACGCCGGGAATTGCTGCCTCGCAGCAAATCTCAACTAACTACCAGTAATTCCCGGCGAGATGTTGAATAACTCAAGAATGGTCAGATTTGAGGCAAGGTCACATTAAAAACACTAAAAAATAGCGGAGTTTATGCATAATAAATGAGCACATTTTTTAGTGTTTTTAATGTGAGATTGCCCAAATATGGCTGTTCCTCGCTACACCGGGAATTGCTGCTACGGGCTTGGGCATATAGTAGATTGGCTAAGTGAAGCAATAGGAATTTCAGATGCATATTTTTTAAAAAAATAGGAGGTACGTGTGTTGTAAAAACGGTTGCGATAATCAGGCCATAGATTAATCAGAAACAGAGTTAAGGCACTTATGGCTAATCCTGCAAGTGCCTTGAGATAAAAACTAGTATAAGAGCGCGGTTGCTGAATGGTTTTGTCATGTGTGTATTTTTGCATCGTATCGTAATAAGCACTTTTAACCACGCGTTGCACATCTATCTCACCAAAAGCACTTGAATCCTTGGTAACGATCGTTTGTCGAATTTGAGCATAAAAGCGTTTTTGGCACTCTTGCTCGAGTTGACTAAATGCTTGCTCTAATTTCGCCTGCTTTGTGCTATAGTGCCGCCAGCTCCGCCCACAGCTTGCTCCTGGTTTACTCTGCTCTGGGCAACAGTTTTCGATTCCTGCAGAGGAGGATTGTAGATAACGCCGAAAATGTTGGTGCATTTTTACTCTGATGTTAGCAAGCATGACCTGAGTAGCTATCCTTACGGCTTGAATTAAGGGATTAATTTCTATCACGGGCAGATAGCCCAATTGCTCTCCCGGGTCGCCAAAAAGCATTTGTTGATAACTTGCTTGTTCAGCAATAAACGACTTGACTACTGTCTTTGCAGTAGAAGTCTTGAGTACAAGCAGATAAATTCTTGTGAGAAAATCAGCAGGCGTTAAGGTTGCAAAAAAGCGTATTTCTGCTTGTAGTACCTTTTCGAATTTTGATGGTATGAGAAGGCGTTTTTTAAAAAGTTCATGGAGTTGATTAATTAATAGCTTATATCCAGGGTATTGCTGATTCGCGTTTGCTTGTCCTATTTTGTCGAGAATATCCAACAGCTTATCAATGCAGGGTGTGGCATTGTGTGAATTCTGCGCTAAAGCTAAATAACTACGTAATCCAGAATGCGGATTTAAATCGGTATTTAAGGGCGCGACCGGCTCGAGAGGCGATAATAGTTGGCGTGATAAGCAGATTGCAGATTCGGTGACACACTGAAATAGGGAGGGTCGCGAGTGTGGGTACTTTTGCACAAACTTATTAAAGTTGTTTTGACAAGCTTGAAAGAGCGTGTCATCTTCGTTGCTATGTGTTTTTTTGGTATTTCTTTGTTGGGCGTCGGGATGGAACTGTACCTGCAATTTCCTCCGGCGCGCTTTTATTTTTTTATGAGAGAGAGTTTCTGTAGGATTGAAGCCCAGTATTTGCCGTGCAGTGATTGAATCTTTAACAAACTGACAAGAGTAGTACATGGTAACAGTCCTTGCTTATTTTATATGACCATGTGTGGCCAAACTACCATCCAAATGAACGGGCGCTATCCTATCAAATAGTGATTATGCTGTCACCCTTTTTATAAGGACAACAGCGATTCCCGCCGTGAAGTCTGATTACACAAGAACGGTCAGATTTGGCGATAAAAACGGCGAAAATGTTTTTGAGAAAGCGCAGTTTATGAGTTATAAATGAGCATT
Organism: uncultured Legionellales bacterium; assembly: GCA_964352905.1. Lineage (GTDB taxonomy): Bacteria > Pseudomonadota > Gammaproteobacteria > JAHCLG01 > JAHCLG01 > CAYGTS01. The sequence goes on from CAYGTS010000099.1 coordinate 6,757, forward strand.
TCGATAAAAGATTTTCGCCGTTTTTAGCCCAAATATGGGCGTTCCCTGCTACGGAGTGAGTAGTTACACTTATGCTTTCTTACTAATTTTATGAAAGCCCAAATAGGGGCGCTCCCTGCTATAGGGTGAGTTACTTGGAATCAAATATCATGCCAGAACAAATAATAACCTGCTATATTCCGCAGTTGGTGCCACAACGAAAGGATAACGGATGGGATCTGAAGCAATTTAATCGATTGTGGCAGGTGCTTAGCAAAGCTCGTATACGATCAGGTTTGGACAGTAACCTTGCTAAAAATATCCTAGCGTTAGGCAATGATTCTTTGCAGCAACACACATTATCTTACGCGGCATTGCGTGGTTTAGCTGATGGAATTGATACCACAAGAGGCTACTGGTTATGCTGCGATCCAATTGCTGTGATCCTTGATCACCGATCAGGCTTTATTCAGGCAAATACGCAGTTCAATTATGATCAAAACGAATTGCAACAAATACAGCACGAATTAAGTGCTACGCTTGCACAGGCTAATTGGCTTATGCCGCACAGTCAGCGCTGGTATTTGCAATTGCAACAACCGCCGAAATTGCACACGATCACACTGCTGCAGGCGCTAACAAAAGATCTATTACAAGCGTTGCCGCAGGGGCCCGACAAAATGCAATGGCATGCATTGCTAACCGAGTGGCAATTGCTATTGCATAGCAATCGCATTAATCAAAAACGCGTCATGCAAGGTATGCCAGCAGCTAATAGTATTTGGCTATGGGGTGGTGGAGAATTACCTTTACCACCCAAACCACGTTGGCAAGCTGTTTACAGTGATAATGTTTTGGCACAGGGCATGGCAAAACATAGCCGCTGTTTTTATGAAAGTTTAGATCAATTACGTTTTGCGCCAGGCAATTTGATAATAGATGATCGCTTATTGATTCCGGCATTAATGGGAGAGGTTGATACATGGTTTTCACAATTGCAGATAATCGAAGACACTATTCTGATCCCATTGTTGGATTATTTAAACCACAACAAAAAAATGCAAGCTGTGATACATTCGGGGAATGGAAAAAGTTTGTTAATCAGTCGCGCAATTTTGCGGCGTTTTTGGGGGAATAAAATTTAATTGGCACAGTGATGCTTGTAAAAGTAGATTTGTAGCCTGGATCTGCAGGATCCTCACGAATTTACCAAAAATTATAACGACGAAGATGGTTGTCATTGCGGTTGCTACGCGCGTGGCAATTCAGGGGTTTGTGGCATTGCGCATGATGTTAAAGGAGATGCTTTTCAGTGCAGTGAAATCGATAGCAAACGCGGTGGGATTTTTCAGAATCGCAGATCCTAACCCTGGATTGCTTTGTCGCTGCGCTCCTCGCAATGACGGAACCTTATGATTATTATACAACTAATTGAAAACTTCGTGAGGATCCCTCAGATCCAGACTACAGATCGGCTAAAGGGTGTGAGCAGATACAAACCAATCAGGAAAATGAACATGACACAGAAAACCATTACACAACGTAGCCGTAATCTTGCGGCAGAAAAAAATTTAGAAAATTTGCATCCAGTCTTACGGCGTGTTTATTGTGCGCGTGGTATTAAAGATAACAACGATCTTGATCGTGAATTAAATGGTTTAATTCCTTTTCATGATTTGCTTAACATTGAAAAAGCCACCGAACTATTAATTGATACGATTAAAAACAATAAAAAAATAATAATTATTGGTGATTTTGATGCAGATGGTGCTACTAGTACCAGTGTTGCGGTGATAGCTTTAAAACTGTTGGGCGCTAAGCAAGTTAATTATTTAGTACCCAATCGTTTTACTTATGGCTATGGTTTAACGCCAGAAATTGTGCAAGTCGCGCACGATCAATTTTCTCCTGATTTAATTATTACGGTTGATAATGGTATAGCCAGTACTGAGGGAGTGACTTTGGCAAAGCAGTTAGGCATGCGTGTATTAATCACCGATCATCATTTAGCACCGGCGGTTTTACCGAATGCCGATGTAATTATTAACCCCAATCAACCTGGTTGTCATTTTGCCAGTAAAAACATTGCTGGTGTTGGTGTCATTTTTTATGTGATGCTTGCAGTAAGGCGTGCGTTAACCGATGAGAACTATTTTTCAGAAAATAATATAGATAACCCAAGTATGGTACAGTTGTTAGATTTAGTTGCGTTAGGCACGATTGCCGATGTTGTACCACTGGATAAAAATAATCGTATTTTAGTACACCAAGGGTTACGTCGTATTCGGCATGGCTTTGCGCGCCCAGGTATTAATGCCTTATTAACCGTTGCTAAACGCCAAGCTGATAAATTAAACGCAATGGACTTGGCTTTTGCACTCGGGCCGCGCTTAAATGCAGCAGGGCGTTTAGATGATATGTCACTCGGTATAGCTTGCTTATTAGCAACTGATGAAGCTGCAGCATTGCGCATGGCAACAGAACTGGATCAACTAAACAATGAGCGCAAATTAATTGAAAGCGATATGCAGCAGCAAGCGTTTGCGAGTTTACAGCGGTTACATTTTAATGAAAACACTTTACCTGCAGGCATGTGTTTATACGATAGCAGTTGGCATCAAGGGGTGATTGGTATTTTAGCTTCGCGTGTTAAAGATGTTTATTATCGTCCTGTGATTGCATTTGCCAAAGCTGATGATAATTATATTAAAGGATCGGCGCGATCCATTCCAGGTGTTCATATTCGTGATGTCTTAGCGAGCATTGCCACACGTTACCCACATTTAATCAGTAAATTCGGTGGTCATGCCATGGCTGCGGGGCTTAGTATTGCTGAAAAAGATTTTAACGAGTTTGCGCGCGTGTTTGATGAACAAATTCAAGCATTAAATGTGAGTGTGGGTAAAGTTGAATTAATGAGTGATGGTGAATTAGCTGATAAGCAAATTGATTTGCACTTAGCACAAATGTTGCAAGAAGCAGGTCCTTGGGGGCAACAGTTTCCTGAGCCATTATTTGAAGGGCGTTATCATTTAATCAAGCAAAAAATCGTGGCTGAAAAACATTTAAAATGCCAATTGAAAAGTTTACATAGCGATCAGCATTTTGAAGCGATTGCCTTTAATGTTGATTTAGCGAGCTGGCCGAATGATCAAGCTGAAGTTGTGAATGTTTGTTATCGCTTAGCAGTGAATGAATTTCGCGGTGTGCGTAGTGTGCAATTTATGATTGAACATTTAGCCTTACCCCATCAGCAATTCCCGGTGTAGCGAGGAACAGCCATATTTGGGCAATCTCACATTA
>CAYGTS010000100.1:0-10038 GCA_964352905.1 uncultured Legionellales bacterium
ATTTTCGCCATTTTTATCGCCAAATCTGAACGTTCTTGGTAAACCACAAGCTAAAGGGGCGAGCAGTTACGGCGCTACCACTTGTTGCAGCTGTTTCATGCCTGTTTGCGCATCCTTGTTCATGATCATTAATTGCTTAGCTAACACATGATCAGGCACACTGTGTTTTGGCCAAACTAATAATACTTCGCGTGAACGGTTTAACAGTGCACTCGGTTTAGCTAAAATCGTTGCAAATAATGCGCCTGGTTCATCGGTGATTTGACTAACCACACCAACGGGATACCCTACGGGATAACGTTGCCCCATACCTGAACTGTTGATGACATCACCCACTTTAATATCAGAGGTTTCAGGCACATTGATTATGGCTAAACTGGTGGCTGATCCCGTTCCCATCGCGACAGCACGCACACCACTGCGAACATCTTCAACTGGCACGCCACTGCGCTGATCGGAAATTAATAAAATACGACTGGTTAAAGGCGTTACTGCAATCACTTGTCCCATAACACCTTGCGCATCTAAAACGGGTTGTCCCACATAAACACCGTCATGCGAACCTTTGTCTAACACTGCTTCATGCGCAAATGGATTACTATCAACCGCTAATAGTTCAGCAACGAGCACATGATGATAATTTTTACCCGCCGCATTCATTAAGTCTTTAAGATGAATATTTTCTTTTTCAAGTGCCAATAATTTTTGCATGCGTGCTTTGAGCAAAATCGCTTGCGCGCGTAATTTCGCATTTTCTTTTTCTAGCTTAGAACGACTGGCTAGACTTAAGGTAATTTTATCTATAACAGCGACCGGAAAGTTAACGATGTATTGGATTGGAAGCATCGCCATGCTTAATGTTTTATGGATGTAGCCCGTATAAGTTTGGCGATGATCCATAAACATTAAACATAACGCTAATAGGCATAATATGATCAGGCGTAAACCCAATTGCGGGTTACGCTTAAATAACACCTTAATGCGAATTTACTCCGTTGATAAAAAGTCACCACCAATCGCTTCGATCATTTCTAAAGCACGACCGCCCCCACGAGCGACGCAGGTTAGGGGATCTTCAGCGACAATTACTGGCAAGCCTGTTTCACGCATCAACAAACGATCAAGATCTTTGAGTAACGCACCACCACCGGTTAAAACCATACCGCGCTCAGCAATATCACCCGCTAATTCAGGTGGTGCTTGCTCTAAGGCGGCACGCACGGCACCCACAATCCCAGAAAGCGGCTCTTGAATTGCTTCTAAAATTTCGGTCGAAGTTAACACAAAACTACGCGGCACACCTTCAGCTAAGTTACGGCCACGTACTTCATAATCTTTCTCATTATCTTTAGCAGCGGCTGGGAATGCCGTGCCAATTTCAGTTTTAATGCGCTCTGCGGTGGTTTCACCAATTAAGTTACCATAGTTACGGCGCACGTAATGGATAATCGCTTCATCAAAACGATCACCCCCAATTCGTACTGAAGCTGCATAAACAATACCGCTCAAGGAAATAATAGCCACTTCAGTGGTACCACCACCGATATCAACTACCATAGAACCACTCGCTTCTTCAACCGGCATACCCGAGCCAATCGCTGCGGCCATTGGTTCTTCGATGAGATACACTTCACGCGCACCTGCACCTAATGCTGATTCACGAATCGCGCGGCGCTCAACTTGGGTTGAACCGCAAGGCACACATACCAAAACGCGTGGACTTGGGCGCAGAAAGCGGTTTTCATGCACTTTATGAATAAAGTGTTGTAACATCTTCTCGGTAACGAAGAAATCCGCAATCACGCCATCTTTTAACGGTCTGATTGCAGTAATATTGCCGGGCGTACGACCTAGCATGCGCTTAGCTTCAAGCCCAACTGCCGCCACTTTGCGCACACCACCTTCCTGGCGAATCGCCACAACTGAAGGTTCGTTCAACACAATACCTTTGCCGCGCGCGTAAATCAGGGTATTAGCTGTTCCTAAATCGATTGATAAATCGTTTGAAAAAATTCCGCGTAATTTCTTAAACATAAACTGCAACCGTCCTCAAAATTCTTACAAAAACGCAATCATAGCATGGTCATTCGAAGATGGGGATAAATTTTTGACTGGCTTTAGCACATACGGCATCGCATCTTCACCAAACAGTAGTCTTATACTCTTCGGCTTTCATGCGGCGAACTTATTGCACGCGCGCCTCGCCGCAAAATGAAATCCTGTGAGTATAGTATGAGCACTGAATTATCGCAGGATTATTGCATACAAGGACAAACTAATATACTATCTGCACAAGATCACAGCAATGCCCGGTGTAGCGAGGCGGCAATAAAAACAAGGTGATTCATGCCAAGATTAACTTTTTTACAAAACACGCCGGTAACCTTATCCCAAGAATTAGCCAATGAACTACTAGACAAGCTACGGGAGAAGCAAGATATACTGCAAAAGCTTGATCAGATCACCGCCGGCGATTTTTCACACGGGACTCGATTCAAGCAGATTGGAAAGGAAAACGGTACCCCTATTTATTCAATTCGCATTAACAAAGCCAAAAGAGCATTATTAATGTATCATGATGGGCAATTCATCGTGCTTGGGTATACGGATCGTCATAAAGAATATGAACATTTAATAGCCAACCTTAAGCCCATACTGCCAGATCTCGAAAATTTTATTGGTGTACCTTACGAAGAGATACAATCAGCATTTGAAACTGCAATGAAAGAGGATGATAGTGAGCCAGAAGTATCTGGCCAAATAGCTCAATCAAACGAGCAAACATCACTAGAAATTGTAAGTAGCGACGCCCATATATGGAATGGGAAAATCATTGAGCTTTCTCAGGATCAAAGATCAACCATAGAAAGTGCCCATACAAGCATGTCTCATGGTAATCTTCCTATTCTTATAGGCCCACCTGGCGCGGGTAAAACATGCATCATTAACATGCTTGCATATAAAATTGCAACGGAAGAAGAAAAACAAGCTATCCTGATAGTTCCAACAGCCGATTTAAAAAGAGCTGTGATAGAACAATTGCCTAGATTGCCCCGTCATGTTGCTAAGCGAATACATCCTTTTTCAATAGAAGAACTATTGCCAACAGCATCCCATAGTGCACGCTATGCGACTGAACAGGAGTGTATTACTTATTTAACGCAAGCAATGAATAAGGTTAGGAAGCCTAAGGATGCCTCCAAAAAAAGTCAAGCAGCGGATTCAAATATAATGGGGGCAAGGAAACATTTAGCCCGATATCAGATTAACCCTGATCATTACAAACAATCCTCTGACATTCCCGCAATAAGTAGAAACTATTTGGCTTTGCTTCTTCAGCATAGTTTAAACGACCCAGAACTTACGCCGCTGAATTTATCAAAATTAGAAGCCGTGTTAGGGCTCGGCGGTTTGGTGTGCGGTGTTGATGAAGCGCAAAATGTTTCTCCTGTTCATATGCATAATCTCCTAGCATGGCAAAATAACAAGGGCAAGCATCAGATCCAAATCGTGATGGCTGGCGATGCAAACCAAGGTGGTCACGGAGCAGGCGTAAAACAGGATGTGGAGTTTTCAAAAGTTGGTACAACGACCGTTGAAGTCTTCCCATTAGGATCCTCTCACCGATGTCCCATCGCCGTTACCAGGCTGGCCAATATCGTACTTGAAGAAATGCAAATAACGCGTCAGGGAGAAAAAAATCCTCATCCTGATGGAAAACATGGGTATAAAAAAATCGTTAATCAGAATGCAAGTCCAGGACAGGTCTCCTTTGAAAGTTCGCAATCAGACACGCTAGTAACCACAGTAATTAGCCGTTATACAAGAAGCCGAGCACAATATAAGCCTAACGACATTTTGCTGATTGTGTCTGAGAACAAGGTTGCCGCACTGGCAGACACTATAGAGCATTTTGAGCGTAACAAACAGGAAATAACAGCACCCGATGAATACCCTGTTATGCCCAGTATTGTTTCTAACGCTGCTGGTTTAGAAAAAAAGTGCGTCATAGTGATCGATCGATCACTAGAAAATGAAAATGCACCAAAAAAATCATTCAGTGTAGATTGGCAAACACTCTATACTGATGTAACACGCACGACTGAAACTTTAGTGATGATAATAGGGGCTGGTAAGAAATCCCTTCAGGGGATAAAAAACCAATACGTTTGCCAAATAGAAAACGAATGTGAGAAAAGCTCATCCCCAAAACCATTAGTTCCGTCAGTTGAAGAAGAAAAGTCCAGCGCCAGTGTATCTAAACCGTTAGTACAAGAAGTAAAAGCCAACGAGTTATATCGACAAGTTCTTGATTATTTGAGAGAAGGCTTGTTGGAAAAAGCAAGAGCAACGTATGCGGCTTATTGTAAAAAAAGGCAAACGGAATTCCCAAAAAATAAGAAAGGGCTACCATCGTGGGAAGCATTCTTAGCAGCTCGTAGAGAAAAAAAACCACCCTTAGGTGAAGAAAGCGAACTGCTGGAATTTGAAAAAAAATTAGAAACAGAACAAAAAACTGATCAAGATCAAAGCCTGTACTCGGAAAGGCATTTTAAAATTTTAATAGAGGCAGTGTTGCGGGAAAACAGTATTACAGCTCATGTTGAGTTCCCTATTTATATCGATACAACGACTGGCTCAGCCAATAATCTTAATTGCTTCGAGCAAATCGATGGGCAGAATTCTTTAACTTTATCGCCTTTTTATCTGCGCCGTGATCGGAAGTCTCCAGTTGGGAGAACACCGGATCCAGTCATTATGATCTACCTACGAAGTAATAATACAATAAGTTCCGCGATTATGATTGGCGGGTACGAGGAGCCAGCCCGTTATCACGAGCTTCTTGCAGAGTCTGGTGCGAGATTTTTAACAGGCAATAGGAATTTCAGTACCATTAAATGTCCGTTACAGATCGGAGCTTCGCCATTTATTGCGGCTCTAGCAGCTGTAGGCCGAATTAGACCTAACGGTACCCTAGGAAAACAGCGTAAAAAGAGCGCTAGCAACTTTATTCAGTTGCAGAGGGAATCCATTATTCAGGAATATAAAAGCCCAACGCTAAGAAGGCTATTAGAGACCCAAGCTGGCACAGCGGAAGCAAAAGCCGAGTTAGTTGCATTAAGGATCGAGGAAATAGCTGAAAATCGAAAACAACAAAACTTTCGAAATAACAGCAAGTTTGCGATACGGCCTTTTGAGCAAGTCCCAGAGCATTATCTAAGTAGCAGCACAGAGGAAGACACATTAATTAATTTTGAATGCATTGTGGAACTGAGAGCTCGTCATCAACAGGTGACAGATCACAGATCAGCAGATATGCAACTTGCCGTAATTGCAGGTAAATTAAATAACCATGACAGTACGTTAACATCTTTTTCTCAAGCTTATGCAAGCAATCCCAAAACGCTTAAGCTTGGACTGTTGCGGAAAATAGTTAACTACATGTGGTTGAATCACAATGATTCACTTAATAACGCAATATTTAAAGCAGGAATCGAGTTATTGCATGCTATTTTTAAAGAAAATCTTCAAAGAGGGCAACCAGCTGCATCGAACAACGCTTACGCAATCTTGCTTTTTTTAGCAGAGTTCTCTAGGTACGGCGATCAAGAATCCTATCACCAATCTTTCGCGCGTATTAATAACAACGAAAGCAAAACCTTATACAAACTCGCAACTGTATTCGCTGCAATCATGGATGATGATGCGTCTCTGAACAACTACAAGGAATGTATTATTCTGCTTATTAGTAATGTAGCTTTTCATGATTGGCTACTGCAAGATAAAATTACCCTCTTTTTCAAGGGGAGTGATAAACAAAAACAAGGTGCTCCAGATAGAAAAAAACTCATCCTCTCTTTGCTGGATGCGCGAGGAATTAGCCCTTTAGTTCAACACTTGATTACGGAGCTAACCGAAGAAGAATACCTAACCCTCTACAACCAACCTGCTATTCTTGAAGCTAGCCTCATATTTTGTATACCTCATATTACAAGTAACCATAACCTGTTGCAAACTCAGACAAGTTTACAGCCAGAGGAGAGTACAGAAACAGCCGCAGCAATGCTACAACAGCTTACTGAGCCTGGTATTGTGGTATTAGCGCACTATATCACACTGATTCTAGCTGATATCAATCAGATCTACACATATAAACAATTTACTTCTGAGTCCTTACGCTCTCTCTCAGATCCGTTATTAAGATTTCAACGTTGGTACGACTTGAGGCGTAGATTTTTACGCTCTTCACTTGAATGTACATTCATGATCCCAAATAACGATTCCCCTCACATAAATACCTTTGAGAATATGTGTACTGTTACGCAGTCTCCGCAGAGTAATCTGCCCCGTGGGATTATTATCAAATTTAAGCGAAAAAGGCAGCCAAGTCCCAGTAACAGGCATCCTTTTTGGCACAGAGGGCCTGAAGAAAAAACACCAGAAGAACTTGATCCGTTATTGCTGCCCTTAGTGCTGATTAATGATAAGACTGAAATTGTACAGCAATTTAGTGATCTAAATAATAACCCAGAAAAAGCCCGGCAACTGCTAACTGCATGCGATCAATTTAATCCTGCTTCTCAATGCGGCTATGTTGCTCCCTTGATAAATCGCTTAGTAATTGCGTTTGAGTCTCTGGTATTGGCGAAAAAACGGCTTGCAATCGGCGTATTAAGCACCACAATCAACTTGTTTATCAAGGTTCAGAGTTTGAACGAAGATTTTTTTACATCACAGCTTGCTAAGATTTTTCGTAGTTTCTTAGAGCAGATGCACTTAAAATCGAACGCAGAAAAAATGTGGCAACTCATTAAAGAAGAGGAAGCAAGCGCTATCCCTCACAATTTTAACTCTTTTTTTAGTTATGCATTGCATCAATTTATAAAGTCTAATGCTGCTGCTCATATGCTGGATCAAAATAAGATAGCCACGCTTAATTGTTTATTAGATTGCTTGGATAAGGTTTGCATAAGCTCAGGGGAAATAGCGGTGATATGTTCAGAAGAATGCGCAACACCAGCAGAGTTAGATCAGTTTGAGCGGGTTTTGCAAAGCTTACCATCCGATCGTAAGGATATAAATGCAATACAAGCTGCTCATTTAAAATTGCATGCAATAAGAATACCGCCAGAGGTGGCGCCTATGCGAACCTTGAATAGATAGCAAGCAGTAGTGTCACATGACAGCAATTCCGGCTGTAGCTGGGAACAGCCATATTTTTGGGCAAGCTTGTTGAGCGGCTCTTCGGGAATGACTGATCACAACCGCTCTTTAAGCCATGGAGCCACAGATGCCAAGGCCTTGGGCAGTGCTGCAATATCATTTCCACCGGCTTGTGCCATATCCGCACGACCGCCACCACGCCCACCAACTTGCACCGCAACATGATTAACGAGATCTTTGGCAGAAATTTTACTGGTTTGTGCCTCAGTGACACCGGCGATTAAATTAATTTTGCCATCGTGTTCACACGCTAGCACAATCGCAGCTTGTTTTAGTTTATTTTTTAATTGATCGAGCGTTTCGCGTAATTGTTTTGGATCATTAACAGTGATTTGCTTAGCTAGCACATGAATACCCTTGATCTCAACCGCTTCACTCACTAAATCGTTACCCTGTTCACTCGATAATTTCGCATTCAGTTGATTAATCTGTTTTTCTAATTTTTTAGCGCGTTCGGCAACTTGTTGCAGTTTATCTAAAATCTGATCTTTAGCGGTATTCAATTGTTGCGCAATTTCTTGCAATAAACGATCTTGCTCAGCCACGTATTGCACAGCAGCGTCGCCTGTCACGGCTTCTATTCTACGGATCCCTGCAGCGATACCTGTTTCTAAAATAATTTTAAATAAACCAATATCACCCGTGTGTTTAACATGTGTTCCGCCACATAATTCTTTGGAAAAATCGCCCATGCTGAGCACCCGCACTTGATCGCCATATTTTTCACCAAATAAGGCAATCGCACCGCTTTTTTCAGCATCGGCCGGTGTGGTGATATTAATTGCGACAGCATGATTTTTACGAATTTGTTGATTCACTAATTGTTCGATTTGATTAAGTTGCAGAAGGTTTACTGCTTCAAAATGCGAAAAATCAAAGCGCAAACGATTCGGTGCCACTAAAGAACCACGTTGTAATACATGACTGCCTAAAATTTGGCGTAAGGCAGCATGCAGTAAATGGGTTGCCGAATGGTTTAACATTGTTGCAATGCGCTTACCTTGATCAATCGCAGCGTTGAGCTGATCACCCACTTTAACTTCACCACGTTGCAACATACCGTGATGTAAATAAGCGCTATTAATTTTAGTGGTATTTTCAACCTTAAATTGGCAAGCTGCATTTTGCAAACTGCCTTGATCACCAACTTGCCCACCGCCTTCAGCATAAAACGGTGTAACATCTAAAATAATACTCGCACTTTCACCAGCTACAACTTTTTGCACAGATTGATTGTCTTTATAAATCGCAATCACATTGCTTTGCGTACTTAAATCTTCATAACCAACAAATTCACACTCAAAAGGAATGTTTTTTTTATCGGCTTGTTGCAAAGTAAAATTAGCATTGGCCTGCGATTGCGCGCGTTGTTGTTGCATCGCTTGATCAAAACCGGTGATATCTAAGGTTAAGCCTTTTTCACGCGCAATATCATTGGTTAAATCCACTGGAAAACCATAGGTATCGTATAATTTAAAAATAGTCGCACCAGGAATTTGTTTATTTTTAAGTTGAATGATATCGTTTTCTAAAATTTTTAAGCCTTGTTCTAAGGTTTTATTAAATTGATTTTCTTCATTTAATAAAATTTTCTCAATATTAGCTTGATTGGCTTTTAATTCCGGATAAGCATCCCCCATACAATCCACCAAGGGTTGCACGACTTTATAGAAAAATGGTTTTTGCATACCTAGCTTATGCCCATGCCGAATCGCGCGCCGGATAATGCGGCGTAACACATACCCACGTCCTTCATTGGTCGGCATAACACCATCGCAAATTAAAAAACTACAGGCACGAATATGATCGGCTATCACACGTAAAGATTGATTATGCAAATCTTGGCAGCTAACAATTTTAGCAATCGCCATGATTAAATATTGGAATAAATCAATTTCGTAATTACTGTGAACATTTTGCATAACAGCGGCAATGCGCTCTAAACCCATGCCGGTATCAACAGAAGGTTTAGGTAAAGGGGTTAATTTACCGCTTGCATCACGGTTAAATTGCATGAACACTAAGTTCCAAATTTCAATATAACGATCGCCATCGGCATTGGGTGAACCGGGCGGGCCACCGGCAACGCTTGCGCCGTGATCATAAAAAATTTCAGTGCAAGGACCACAAGGACCCGTGTCCCCCATCGACCAAAAATTATCTTTCTCACCACAGTATGAGAAGCGATTTGGATCAACACCTATTTCTTTTAACCAAATATCAGCAGCTTCTTGGTCATCTTGAAAAACAGTCACCCATAACTTCTCTTTGGGTAATTTTAAAACTTCAGTTAAAAAATTCCAGGCAAATTCAATGGCTTCTTTTTTAAAGTAATCACCAAAACTAAAATTACCTAACATTTCAAAAAACGTGTGATGGCGTGCAGTATAACCTACATTTTCTAAATCATTGTGTTTACCACCGGCGCGCACGCAACGCTGTGAACTGCAGGCACGCGTATAAGAGCGTTGCTCTTCACCCAAAAAAACCTCTTTGAATTGCACCATACCGGCGTTGGTAAATAATAAAGTGGGATCGTTGCCCGGCACTAATGGGCTAGAATTCACCATCGTGTGATGATGTTGTTTAAAATAATTTAAGAAAGCGTCTCTTATTGCATTTGTTTTCATGATAAATAGTAAACCTAGTTTTTATGATTTGTAGCATCGAATTTACACAAATTCCCCATCGTTGCGAGGAGCGTGGCACACGAAGCAATCCAGGGTAAGATCTACAGTCTCGCCAATTTTTATAACTCTTGCTAGTCGTACCACGGTATTAACCAGCATCACCTTTACTATCTCACGCACTGCC
>CAYGTS010000101.1:0-9903 GCA_964352905.1 uncultured Legionellales bacterium
TTGCCTCAAATCTGACCGTTCTTGAGTTATTCAACATCACGCCGGGAATTACTGACTTTTAAGCGCAATTGAAACGGTACTAAAAAACTTCCTCAGGCAAGGCTTCTAACTTTTTAAAATCAAACAAATTACTATCCAGCAATTGACTGGGATTAACCTGGCTTAATGCATGTAGCATGTTGCTTGGAATTTTTGGATTGTCTTTAGCTAATTGTTCGATTAATTGCGCGACTTTTTTGCGTGCTAAATTTTCTTGTGAGCCGCATAAGTTACACGGAATAATGGGGTATTGCTGTTCTTTAGCGTATTCTATAATATCTTTTTCTTGACAGTAAATCAGTGGCCTGATGACAATTAATTGTTTATCATCTGTGAGTAACTTTGCAGGCGTTGAACGGATCGCACCGGCATAAAAAATTGACATGAGTAATGTTTGAATAGCATCATCGCGATGGTGACCGAGTGCAACTTTATTAAAGCCATTTTCTTTGGCGTAACGATAAATATTGCCGCGGCGCAAACGTGAGCATAGCGAACAATAGGTTTTACCTTCTGGTATTTTATCAATGACAACCGAATACGTATCTTTGTGTAAAATCTCATAAGGGATTTTAAATTTTTCAAGCCAAGCACGTAGCTTGCTATCATCCCAACCTGGCTGCGCTTGATCTAAAGTAAACGCTTGTAGTGTAAATTTTTTATGCGCGCGTAATTGTAGTAAATACAATAAACTGAGCATGCTAAAAGAGTCTTTTCCACCTGATACACACACTAAAATTTTATCGCCGCTCTCAATCATATTAAAATCAGCAATGGCTTTACCGGTGTAATGTAGTAGCTTTTTTTCAACCTTACTGTGTGTGAACAAGATGGACCTCGAGTGTGCTAGGGCGAATGGTCAACACGCCCGAGTCAATTTTTAGCAATAATGTATTAGGCGCTAATTTTAGTGGAAATTCTTCACAAGGCAAGCACAGAATATCTTTTTTTCGCATGGCAGTTGAGCCACGGTAAAGCAGTACTGTTTGTGCTTCAGGGTAGGAAGCCAGCACTTAACGGGTAAGCTTAACCCATCGGAAAACGGCAACTAAACGTACTACCTTTACCGACTTGGCTTAAGACTTCTAAGGTTGCCTCGTGGCGTGATAAAACATGTTTAACAATCGCAAGTCCTAACCCACTGCCTTGTTTGCCAGTTTGGGTGTGGCTATGAATACGGTAAAAGCGCTCAGTAATTTTTGATAAATGTTCTTTATCAATACCAATGCCCGTGTCGTTAACGCTAAACACTAAAGTATGATTATCTTGATACCAGCGTATTAAGATTTTACCTTTATCGGGGGTATAATGAACGGCATTAAAAACCAAATTTGCAAAAGCGCTGCGTAACTCAACACGCGAACCATAAATTTTTTTATCGGTTTCAATGCTAAGCTTAATACGATGATTATGGGTGCCACTCAGCGCAATCGCATCTTGATAAATTAATTCTAGCAAGGTATTAATCTCAATTTTTTCATGCGGATCAGGTTGTAAATGATGAGTTTCTAAGCGCGATAACAATAATAAATCCTCAATAATTTTTTCCATGCGAAGCGATTGCAAATACATTTGGTTCAGCATTTGTTTGCAAGTGGCAAGATCTTTGCTATCAAAATCGATTAATGTTTCTAAGTACCCTTTTACAACGGTAAGGGGAGTGCGTAGTTCATGTGAAACATTCGCAACAAAATCTTTGCGCATTTGTTCTAACTTATAATTATGCGAAATATCATCGAGTAATAAAATAATGCCATCTTCATAATCACTGATAGAGGCTACCAAGGTTAATAATTTGTGTGTTTGCACTGTAAACTCGAACTTAGAATATTTTTTTTGAGCAACACTGGCTTCAAAATATTCTTTAAATTCATCACAGTCAATAATTTCACAAATCAATTTCCCGTGACACTGCGTTGATAAAGTTAGCAGATTACTGGCTGTTTTATTCCACATTTTGATGGTTAAGTCTTCACTTAATAAAATAATCGCTTGCGGTAAATGATCAATAAATGCTTGGATATTTTTCATATTGTTACTTCATGGATTTAATAGAAAAACGATAACCACTACCACGTACCGTTTGAATATATTGGGCGCAGTTAGCTTTTTTCAATACATCTCTGACACGGCGAATTTGCACATCAACCGTGCGTTCATCAATATATGTTTCCGTACCCCAAACATGATCAATAATATGAGAACGTGAATGAATACGATCGCGATGGGTGAGAAAGAAATAAATGACACGGTATTCCGTTGCCGTTAGTTTCACCTCACTATGATTATAATGAATGGTTTGATTGACTGTATTGAGCGTAAAGCCAGGGACTTTAATTAAACCCGTTTCATCTTCATGTAAGCTGCGGCGTAGCACAGCATTGATTCTGGCAATTAATTCGCGGGGTGAGAAAGGTTTAATCAAATAATCATCAGCCCCCATATCTAAACCCTGCACACGATGATTTTCTTCAGCTTTTGCTGTTACCATGATAATAGGTGTTTCTTGAAAATTTTGCAGGCTGCGAATACGTCTTGTTAGCTCAAGCCCAGATTTACCGGGTAACATCCAATCCATTAAGATTAAATCGGGTTGTGATCGTTTTAATTGTGCAAGGGTGGTGTCTTCATTTTCAGACTCTAAACAATTAAAGCCAGCAAGATCGAGATTAAAGGCAATCATTTGGCGGATGGCTGGTTCATCATCCACAATTAAAATGAGCTTCTTATTGGATTTATTACCTTGCATAACAATAATTAACTCGATCTGTATGTAAGTCTTATATGTTATTACAGAATTATAATAAATCCTAGTCTCGTTTTCATAACGAGTTGCTTGCGGCAGCTGTTGTTGCGAAGGTTATTATTTACCCACTTTATCAGGGCGTTCCCATTTATACTCTTCTTGTGAGTATATACGGTGGATAGTTACCAAAATTTTAAATAAGTGTTTAATCTTCCTTTATAGAACAAGGGGTTAGAAGTGTAACCAAGTGCGCTCATTTGATCTTGAAGCCAGAGTGAAAAATGGATCAGCGCAATATGTGGAACGCTTAGATGAAGCGACTATTGCCGAAATTGTTAACCGAGTAAATAGCGTGATTAAACCTGCCGAAGATTAGGTTATTATGTGTGATAATGAAGCTTAAACAGCGCTTCATATCGCAAATTTTGAACAATTATTTTCATAAATGAAGCAGTTACCTCATCTTGTCATATTCTGTTAAGTATCAATTGGTAGCATGAGACCCAGATAATGTGGTAATACATTTATCACAGCACCGTTACGATTAAAATGAGTACAATAAGCAATGTGAGCTATTAGAAAGTTAAGAGTGGGTAGTATGCCGGATCGAAATAATAGCAACAAAAGCGAGCAGGACCTATTCGCTAGACTTGTATCATTGATATCCACACAGCAAAACCAGCTTGCCCAAGCTCTACTAACAAAAAAATATCATGATAATGAGGCAGTAGCAGTAGCACGTTTACTGGCTATGCAACGAAGTGCTTTGACTCAAACACTGCATTTACAGGGGCTTCAGAAGCAGCAAGATTTCTCGCAACAGAACTCAATAGAAGCTACCTGTAAAGCGATCTACTCAAATATGACGAATAAGCCTGTTATAACAGGATGGCGGCGCTATTTTAAGCTTAAGCGTCTTAACAAAAGAATAAACCAAACAAATTATCAACAAGCTCTGCGCATTTACCAGCAATTCACCCCTAGCAATCAAGAACAAACAACTTGCTACGCATCTGCAAACATGATCTTTGCAGCCTTAGCGAGTCAAACAGTAAAAAATAATCATCGTGGGCACTGCCAATTAGCAGCCATGATCAAGAATCCAAACAGCTACCCGGAATTAAATGAGTTAGCTAAATTGTTAGCAGAATTGCAAACGATCGCTGATTTAGAAGAAGGCTTTAAAACAGATAATATTACGAATACTGATCTTGTTAACTTACTAGGGCAATTGAATACTAAGTTAGAAGAAAACTTAAAAGCAATAGAAAATAAATGCAATCAAATTTCATCAGAGCTAAAGGAATTACAGAAAAAACCTCGCTGGCAGCGATGGTTTAAATATCGTCGCAGAATAAATCAACTTAAAAGCATAAAACAGGCTGTTAGCGCGGCAGAAACAATGCGCACGCAAATCATAACACAACACCAAAGCATGCTCACAAGCATTCAGCAATTTGCACAAAATTATGCTAAGAGTGTAGCACCTGATCCACTCGAATTAGCAACATGCTTTAACTTAGAAAGAGAAGCGACAAAGGGTTTGGGTTTGATGACACCACTCTTAGGGGGAAGCGATAATACGGATCATGAAAATGATTTGCGAGAAAAAATTATCCTTCAGATTCGCACTAGCTTGCTTAACCCACAAAATATATTTCAATTTTTATGTAAGGCTAGTTGCGATAATGAAGCTTTTTCTTTGCAGAGTTTTTATGAAAGATTAGTGAAAGAAATAAAAGAAATTTGTTTGGATCATCATGTATCTGAAGAGACAGTTTCAAATATAAGCGCTGAGTTGGCTGATATAATCTACTTGCAGATCAAAAAGCTCATTTTGCAACCTAAGCTGAGTTCTACTATGATTGCGTCTTTAGCCGCAGATGCAAGAGCAATACGATTCCCAGAAGTAGAACGAGAGCAAACAACAGATGCAAGAGCAATACGATTCCCAAAAGTAGAGCGAGAGCAAACAACAGATGCAAGAGCAATACGATTCCCAGAAGTAGAGCAAGAAAAAACAAAAGTTGAGTGTAAGAAATTTCAAGCAGAATCTCGCCATGTTCAAGTGGTGTTGGCGCAAATTAAGCCAGCATTAGTTACATTCTTAGCTCAAGAATCTCCTCAATCTCGAGAAACTTTACCCCAAAAAAAAGTTGAATCGGTAAAGAGCACTCAAAATATTACAAACTTTGATGATTTACAAAATTTTATAGATCAAGAAATAAAAATGGCAATTATGAGAGCTTCATTTTTATATAACTACGCGAAAGATAAGAATTTCATTAGCACACACATTGATACTCTTTACACTACAATAGCTGACCGAATCAGTAAGGCTTATTCTGATTTTAAAAATGAAAAAACTCAAACTAATATTAGATCCATGAAAGATATGATCGAATCTGCTGTTGCAAATGAGATAGCGCTCCTAGAAAACCAATACAGTGAAGAATATAACAATATTGTTATCGAAGGATTTAAGCAAGCATTTAAAGCGCAACAAATTAGCAGCTCATCAGATTATACGCTAAGTAATATAGAGGTTGCCAGATTGCCAAGCCCACAAGAACCAATCAGCTTTTTAGCAAACTATATCTTAACACGGCGTTTAAAAGAAGCTTATGCTGAGGTGATTAACTGTAGCAAAGAATTAACGCTGGCAAACATTACTGAATGGAAAGAAGCTCTCTCTGTATTAGAACGAGAGTTAAAGGCTTCACCACAGCATAGCAATGAATTAAGGGCTAACTTAAATACTTTTTTAACAGCATTAAGCCGTAGAAAAGATGTCACTATTGAAATAAAGCGAGTAATCACAAGTTTTATTGTGAGCGTAATGAAAAGAATGAGCATGGAAGTTGCTGTTAATTTTTCTATTGATTTACAAGATATAAAACAGGAATGCGATACACTTACCACTCAGATGACAAGTGAATCATTTGAAGAAAACAAAGTTGCATTATTTGCTCATATACGGTATTTAATTTACATGGCTGCCTTTTGCAGGGATGAACAAAATGATCAATATCAAGCTTACCTTGCTTCATTATTTGCAAAAATAACAGCGTATTTAAATATGGCTACTGCGCAATTATTTAATGCAGAAATAAAATATGATGCGCGTACCTGGTTTAACTTAGCCAGAAAATTAATTGCCAACTTAGCAACACAGGATCCTGCATTATCTGGAATATACACTACTGCACTTAAAGAAACGCTTAGCAATAACGTAGCCAAATTGAAAGACGCTGTATTAAAAAAATGTGAAGGGTTTACTCCAGAACAATTTGAAAAGATTCTTGCCTGCTTGCGAGAGCAGTTAACAGAGCGAGAGCAGTTAACAGAGCAAGATAAAGAGCAGTTAACAGAGCATAAAGACGCATTTTATAAGGATATCACAAGAAAACTTGTTGGCGATATCAAGAAAGCTGATTTAACGACTGAAAAGTTTAATCAGCTGTTACAGTTTTTTCAAATTTTGAGAAGTGACAGGAATTATGAAAACAGCCCATTTATCAAAGCGGTTGATCAAAAAATTAAAGCAATATTAGTTGATAGCCAAAGTAAAAATCAACAAGTGGCACTAGCTTTACACATGTTAACTCAATTAAGAAAAGCTAGTCTTGCCCAAGCTATAGATAAAGAATTAGTGGGCAGTTTAATCAAACAGCTTAAGGTTGATACGGGTATCCTTGATCAATCTTTCTCACAAGCTGTCTTGTTTGAATTGATAAATATTTACAAAGATAATTCAGAAATTACAGCCTATTTGAAAGATGATGGAGTTGATCCGTGCCAACCAGATAGCAATTTAGTACTCCCACTAACGCTTTATTTAGAAACAAAAGACGATTTTGTTAGGGAAGATAATTTTGCGCGATTACAGGCACGAATGTTTAAACTTGATGCCTTGCAAAAGCAAAATGACCAATACGTTAAAAACCAATTCACTCAATTAACAAAAACGTTACAAGCTAGCATTGTTACACAACATCAAGATAAGGTAATTAGACTTTATAAAAAATTGCTATCGCTGCAAGAGTCATTTAACTCTGCTGTAGTAAAGAAATGCTTAATAAAAATGAAATTCGTGCTTGCTCCGCAGTGTATTGCTCTTGCTTTTGAGAAATTACCTAAGCAAGCAGTTGCTATCTTAGCAGTATTGCAAGATCAAGCTGAGATAAGAGAAATAGAAGATCTAAGTCAACACAGTGAGCAAATTCTTGCTTACTTTCAAGCAGTAGCAGGTAATGACAGTGAGCGCGTTACTGGCTCTGGTTTCGGTTTTTTCGATAAACTAAAAAACACTGGGCTGGCAACTTTTAAAAAGGCATTGATTGTAGCCACTAATCATTTTGCTGATGCCCAAGAAAAATTACCGGAAATTTTTGAAGCGTTTAAGAAGTCAGCTATTTTCAATGCGCTAAAAGGAAATGGAAAATTAAGGGATGAGTGTACTAATGAAGCGCTTTCTCAATACCTTGCAACATTATCAGCTGAAGCTATTGGGCAGCTTAAGCTTACTACGCAACAGCAACAGGTTGTTCGTGCGCTTAAAACGCATCTTGCTAACCTGTTTATGCTTTATGAAAATTTCTTTAAGCTTGTACAGCAACATGTTGAAATATTAAGAAAACTTCCAGAAAAACCTGCTGTTATTACTACTCTACTAGAACGTATTAATTTATATGCGCAAAAGAATGACAGTGGATCTCCTGAAGTGCAATCTTTAACGAGAGAAGAGTTTTATGAATCGGCTTTTACTGCTGTACTAAATCCTGTTTATCGCAGTATTCAGCCTGTGCAATCAGCTTCTACTACAAATTAGAAATATTTCTGTTACAATACAGAAATATTTTTATGCGCTACTAGAAACTATAGAAGCAACGGAATGCTGTGCAACAATAGGGTATATGAACAATGGAGCTTAGGCCAACAGCACAGTTAGCACAACCGCTCATGACAACAACTGCCAGCTTGTTGAATGGGCCTCATGCTGCCGCTCAACTACAATCACCTAACTATTCAGAGACGGTTTCCCAAGTCATGGCCATGGCGCGTGGACTGGCTTCACCGTGGCACTATTTTTGGGGATCACTGTTTAATACGCAGCGAGCTAAAACATTATATGCCAACGCGGCGGCACTGTATCAACAGCTATTAAAGAGTGGCACAAGCTCGCCTGATATTTTGCGGATTGCCTTAGCAGCTCGCATTGCCAAAAATGGCGCAGAGCTTGCAAAGCTAATCACAAAACGATCTCGCCGTACGCATTCCTTGGTTAATCAATTTCATGGTAATGTCTTTTTGCTTGCCAAATTAAAGCCTAGTGATTTGAATGCGGAGAATACCGAGCGTGTTATCAATACTTTTCAAGCGGAGATACGAAGCAAATTGCCGCAGATTCAGCAAAAGATTAACAGCTTAAATGGCAACTTAGCAGAGTTGAAAGCAACACGTATTTCAATTTTTACATTATGGTCATGGTGGCAGCGGCGTAAAAAAAGGATGCAACTCATTAAAGAGCAAAAGCTTTTTACAGCCACACAAACGCTAGCAAAAATCATGATCTTGCAACACTATCACGGTATGATTAATCAGATTATTGATGCACAAATTTTACCATTATTAAAAATAAACCATGAACATCTTAGGCAGGGTGTTTTAGAAGAATACGTTGTTGCAGAGTTACAACAGGCCTTTAACAATTTGCAATGTGTGCTAAGCGTAGCGCAACTTTCAGCTGAAGTGAATGAGCGTATTTATCATAAGATCTTATCTAGTCATGGGCAACTTAGTTTAAGTTACAGAGCAACACATTCCTATGCTTTGTTTAGGCTAGGCAAACTTTCGGCATTTCAGGAAGAGTATGCTTGGCAAAAGCGAAACATTCAGATTGTCATGCTAGAAATTCTAGCGGGTAAAAAAATTCATGATTGCCAGCGTGAGCATTTTTCAAATGCAATCAGTTATTTTTATTCAATGCGAAAGTTTAATGATATTAACCAGCCTGATATTAAAAGCGATTTGAGCGATTTATTGCAAGAATTTAAAAAATCACTCAGTGTGAGTTTAGATGCGTTTTTAAACAAAAATTTGGGAGATGAGGTGGTAAGAACGTGGCAGTGGTTTTTCAACAACCTCATTCAATCAAATAATTTTGAATTTACATCTTTTTTTAAGGAAGAATTAAAAATCGTATTGAAAAAAATGATGTTTGATCAGCAATGCAAAACTTCTAAGCTGAATGCACTATTTGATACCCTAAATCAGCAGAGTGATCGGCGTGACAGTGCAAGCTTTTACACGGATGTGGCAAATCAACTTTTACCCATATTAAAAGACAAGGGCATAAAAGCGGTGAGTGCAAATATCGTGATTTTTCTTAATGCATTTAAGAAAGTCGCTTATTTGCCACAACATCATAGCCTAATAGAAGCGATTAGCAATGAAATTAACACCGAGCAGCATGTTGAAAATATGAGCAAGCTTTTTAATGACGGGAAATTAGAAGCTATTATTTCTCACGCAAACTCACAAGCAAAAGAAGTTTATCTAGCGAGTTTATTAAGTCCCAGACGTCTTCGGTGTTACAGTATCAATGAGTTAGGAAAATGCGTTTACGTGATTGATAGGGTGTTAGCAAAAAACGATATTTCAGAGACTTGTAGAACTGCGTTGAGGAGGCAGTTTGGTCGTTTAACCGTAAACGATCCGCAAAACTCGCAGCTAAAAAATTGGCAGGATCTAAAAGCGAGATTAGCGCAAATTGATTTTCAGTCATCAGAAGGGCAGCAGCTTAAAACAGCGCTTTCTCCTCAGCGTATAACAGCTGAAGAACCTAGTCGTGTTGCTGTACAATACCGATGTGGTAAACTTTGATCAGTTTGGATTTGTAGACGAGATTTTTTCATTGCGAGGAGCGTTAGCTTTGATCAAGGGTTAGGATTTTCGATCTTGAAAAGCCATTGAAACTTTGCAGGATCGTGGTTCTTTACCTCTGGATTGCCGCGCTAGTGCGCTAAGAGCGCACTAGCTCGCAACGACGGATGGTTTCTCCGTAATTCCCGGCGTGATGTTGAATAACTCAAGAACGGTCAGATTTGAGGCAAGGT
>CAYGTS010000102.1:0-9764 GCA_964352905.1 uncultured Legionellales bacterium
CAATATCTCCTTCAATCTTGCACGCTTCTTACGCTAATTTGAGGGGATCGGTGAGATCGATCCCTGAAATTGCTTCTGTCTTCACTATTCCTGGCGATAATGTCAAAAATGGTGAAGATCGGTTGGTAATTTTGAATCATGTTGCGCGTGCGGTTGTTGAAAGCGAAAATTTGCGGGTGATCTTGTGTTATTACGCACTGTGCCCACTCTAGCTCGCGTAAATGTCGCGTAAGCAATTTTTGAGCTTTTTGGAAAGTGGTTTAAATTGGCTTGTAACTGATTGTTTTGAAAAGACTTTTCATGGTGGCCTGAGGTGGAATCGAACCACCGACACAAGGATTTTCAGTCTAAAACATCAATATTCTCATATCAACCATTATGGATCAGAGTGATAAAAATATTATTAAATATCATTTAGTTACAAACATAATATCGGCTACACTTGGCTATTAAAAGACATCGGCGTATACTCGTTTTGCACTCCAAACGCACTCCAGAATATTGAGAAAAAAGATGCAAGCAACCATTGGTAACAGTCTAATTTCGACATTAAAGCCTCAAGATAAGCAGTATGATGTGAGAGATAGTAAACTCACCGGCTTTTTAATACGCGTTAATCCTTCAGGTCGCATGACTTATGTTTGTGAATACCAACGGGGGCGACGCATAAATTTAGGACGGGTGGGTGTTTTAACGCCAGCGCAAGCAAGAGAGCGCGCCAAACAAATTATGGGTGATGCTGCTCGCGGGATCTATCCTAATGCAAGTCGCGGCAGCAACCATCAAATGACTTTCAAAGAATTTTTGGAAAAACATTATTTACCTTGGGCAGAAACCAATCGCAAGTCTGGTGTTAATGCAGTTGCGCGTATCAAGCGTTGTTTTTATTCCTTGTTTGCCAACAAAACATTATCTGAAATTACACCCGTAAAAGTTGAACAATGGCGCACCCAACGATTAAAAGAAGGATTATCACGAGAAACAATGAACCGAGATATTGCTACATTTAAAGCAGCTTTATCAAAAGCCGTATTATGGGAGTTTATTGAGGTTCACCCATTAGCAAAATTAAAATTATTAAAAGTGGATAATACCGTAAAAGTCCGCTATTTAACTGAAGATGAAGAAAATCGATTACGCCAATCATTAAATGATCGTGAAGAGCAAATGAAAACCGCTAGAAATAGCGCTAATGAATGGCGACAAGAACGTAACTATGAATTATTGCCCGATTTATCCCAACAGTATTTTGCAGATGATTTAAAACCAAAATTATTACTCACTATTAATACTGGGATCCGCAGAGGTGAATTAATTAATTTAACATGGTCTAATGTCAATCTTACACAAGCTTATATCACTATTGCTGGCGAAATTACTAAAAGCGGTAAAACACGCCATATCCCACTCAATGAAGAAGCATTAATAACATTGCAGCAATGGCATAACCAATCTGATGGTCAGCTAGTTTTTCCCAACAAGGATGGTAAACCGTATAACAATTGGCTAAAATCTTGGAAATCTTTACTAAAAAAAGCAAATATTGATCATTTTCGTTGGCATGATTTGCGTCATCATTTTGCAAGCCGATTAGTCATGGCAGGTGTTGATTTAAATACCATAAGAGAATTATTAGGCCATAGTGATCTTAAAATGACTTTACGCTACGCTCATCTTGCACCTGAACACAAAATACAAGCTGTTGCTAAACTGATGAAAAACACAAGGATTAATCATGAACCTAAAAAATTTGCAGAAAATTATTGAACAAGGTGAATCTGAAACTCTTGAATTTAAGCGTACGACAGGTCAACGCACTGAGGCCATGAAAACGGTTTGTGCGATGCTAAATAATAGTGGGGGTTATGTTTTATTTGGTGTTACTGATCAGGGTGAACTTAAAGGCCAACAAGTTAGCGCTAAAACATTAAAAGAAATTGCTGATGAAATGGCACGCATCGAACCCCCTGCTTTTCCTGAAATCGAAAAAATTAAATTAAATGATGATCACTCTATTCTTGCCATGCAAATCACTAAAGGATCGAGTAAACCTTATATTTATGATAATCGTCCTTATCAACGTACTGGTTCAACAACGCGTATCATGCCACAATCGGCTTATGAAAAAATTTTGATTGAACGTTTGCATGCAAAACACCGCTGGGAAAATCAACCTGCGCCAAAAGAAGTATCAATACAAGATCTCGATGAAGAAGAAATACAGTTAACTGTCGATAATGCAATTGATTTAGGCCGTTTACAACCATTAAAAAACCGTGGCATCACTTCTATTCTTAAAGGCTTGGGGCTGATCCAAGACGGCAAATTACTCAATGCCGCAGTCGTGCTTTATGCAAAAAATCCAGAGCTAGAAATTATTTATCCGCAATGTGGTATTCGCTTAGCACGTTTTCGCGGCCTTAATAAAACAGCAGATTTTACCGACAACCGCCAATATTGGGGCAATGCATTTCAACTATTGCGACATGCTGAATTATTTTTACGTGATCATGTGCCGATTGCTGGTCGCATTGTTTCTGGAAAAATGCGTCGTGAAGACAGACCACTTTATTCACCACCTGCTACACGTGAAGCTTTAGCCAATGCCTTAAGCCACCGTGACTATGCTATTAGCGGTGGCACCATTGGGATCGCTATGTATGACGATCGCTTAGAAATCGTTAGTCCAGGTGGATTACATTTTGATATAACCCCTTCTGCTTTATTAGAACCACATGAATCACGCCCCTGGAATCCAATCATAGCCAGCGTTTTTTATCGCGCAGGTATTATTGAAAAATGGGGACAAGGCACCACTAAAATCATCGATAAATGTCATGAAATTGAAGCACCTACACCGAAGTGGGAAGATCGCAAACTGGATACTGCTGTCATTTTTTATCCGGCAAAAGAGTTTGCGCAAGAGGATACCGGACAAGTCACCGGACAAGTCACCGGACAAGTCACCGGACAAGTCACCGGACAAGTCGCTCCTCAGGCAATAAATCAGATATTAGAATATTGTCAGGAACCTAGGAAAGCAAGTGAAATTCAGCAATTATTAGGGCTAAAACACCGTGAAACTTTTCAAAATAATTATTTAAAACCACTAATAAATGAACAGCTATTAACATTAACAATCCCTGATAAACCACAAAGTCGGATGCAGCAATATGTTATAACAGAAAAAGGAATTGCTTGGGTTCAACAAAAGAAAGGAAAAAAATGAACTTTGGTGACAACTCAAAAATATAAATCAGATTGCTTCCCTTTTTATGATTAAACAACTTCAAAACTAAGCCTGCTTGACTTAAGTTATATTTTATACGAGAATTAATACTCGATGGATTTACGCGCGCGCTCGTGTGGTGCGGATAGAAAATACTATCAATAGGTGAACACCATGAATAATCCAACTTCCAAAGTTACCCTTACAGAAAAAGAAACAGCCGCCTACATTGGCATGAGCCGCAGCTATCTACGTCAAGATCGTATGAATGGCCACCGACTCAACCGCACGCCTGGCCCTGCTTTTCTAAAAATCGGCCGCAGCATTCGTTATTTAAAAACAGATTTAGATGCGTGGTTACAAAAGCATCGTTTGGATCGGGCTGAGTAGGATAGATGGTTAAATCAGCAGCAGCATTTGGCTGCTGCTGACTTTTCAATTATTATTGGCATTTCATAAAGCTAATTATATTAAAAAGTGCATCTATCGGTTGATTCATCTATCTCGCCAGCATCACAGCCTCGAAGCCTAGCCAATTCCATTCGTAGTTGGGCATTCTCATCTTCAGCTCTTTCGAGTCTTTCACGCTCTTGCTGAACTAGCCTTTCTGTTTCGATAAGGTTAGTCTCTAATCTTTTTTTTCCGATATCGTCAATTTTGAAATAATCTTTCCTTAATTCAAAACCTTTTCTTTTTCTTTCCCTTAACGAAGCTTGCTTTTTTAACCATTCTTTGTTACCAGCCATAAAATGACGCAAGAACCTCGGATTTTCACAAAGTTTTTTCATAGTCTCTTTTAGCTGTAATACTTTTTTCTGTATTGCATCATATTTATTTTTGCGATCTTCTATTTTTTTTGCAAGGTTTTTTTTCTCTTGTAGCAATTTTTTATATTCTTCACTGCTATTGTCAATTTTTGCTAGTTTATCGGTTACTTTATCATAAGCGTGTTTATCTTCTTGGAAATAAGGATCTCGAGAGAGCTTATCAGAATGATAAGTAAGTGACATTTTCCTGATAAAATGATTTAATTCATCTATGATAAATCTAGGCACAACAAAAATTTCATCATTATCTAATTGGCTATGCCTGCAATTATTTGTAATCAAGTCTAACAACGTTGTATCTAAGTGTATACTGCTTATATTAGACTCCCCTCCATTCTCTGGCCATTTAATTTTTTGTATTAATTCTGGATCATTAGAAAGTGTTGTTAAATTAAGCGTTTCCTGAACACCTCCTCCATGAACAACTAAGGATAAAACTTGATTATTATCTTGATAAAGATAATAACCAACCGCTAATTCTTTAGTATCAAGCTGCTTATATTTGCTAACTACGTAATGCGTATAGGGTGTTAAAATAGGCCCGCCTTGTGATAAAGAATAATCAAGTGCGCCTAATATTTCAGCATATTCCTGAGATAGCTCTAACTCGGAAAAAGATATACTGCTGAGCTTGCTAGATAAAAAAGTATAGCTATTATAACTTAAAAAGTCTTTTAAAAGCATAACTTCATCTGGTAAAAATGAAATAGTTCCCCAATCATTTTGACTTAAATCGATATGGCTTACTTTGTCTACTGCACTTCTAAGTAAGGGGGTGGTATTAGCATCTATTGCTTCACAGACCGTTTTTAATGTCAGAATTTCATCAAGTGTAAAATTTTTTAAGGCATAAATTTCAGGCGTTTTAACTTCTAACCATCCCAGTGCAGCCTCATTATTCTTAAATCGTTGCACTATATCATCATAGCTTTTACCAGATTCAGCTTGATGAAACCCCGCAACATTCTTCTTTGTCTCTACTTTTTCATAAGAAGCTACTACCTTCTTCACTTTTTCTAGCATATTAATCATTTTTCGACCATTTTTATAAGATCGCTGACTTAGTTTCTTACTAGCCCCTGTTTGAGCAGCAAAATGCTGTTTTAAATTTTCCCAATCTCTATCACTCAGTTGATAAATTTCATTGAAAGCTTCACTCACACTATTTAAAAATCGCTCAACCTCACTAAAATCCATTTTTACTGTTTTGGTTAGTGTCAACAACCAAGTATTGAATTCATTATTTGGAAATCTCCCACCACTTTGCATATACAACTTTCGATCGATTTGCCAATAATACGCATATGCCGATTCCTGCTCATTCGTTTGATCTTTCAATATAAATGCATAAGCATCTAATGCTTTTATTAAATTTTCTTTAGTTGGCAAGGGCGACAAAGGTAGGTTTAAGACTCCACATAACCAGGGCAATGTCGTTTTTGCTTTTGTAAGCAACTCAAGCCTCTGGCAGCAGTTTTTATATGCAAGATGAAATTCAGATGCCTCTTGTTCAGCCTGCTTTATCTCCTGCTCATTCAACTGTTCTATCACTTTTGTAACATTCGTTTTAAATTCAACCTGGAGAACACCGTTCTCGCCTGTCACTGTTACTAGCTCAGCTATGAAATCTTCTAGAATCATTAATTTTTTTAGAACCTGTTGTAGCTCAACTTGAAAATCAATGATTTCATCTTTTACTTCACGTGTTAGTTTCAAACTTTGTCTATAATTTTGATAATGATCCTTAAGTTGCTGCACCGTAATTCTACTGGCATCGAATCCAAAACCAAGACATACTTTAACGAAACGCTCCGCCAAACTTGCTGTACGCCCGCTGTCACTTTGATCAAATTTTGAGTGCATAAACATACCTAAAGCTTTCTTATCATCATTAACTCTAAACCAACTCATAAAATCATGCCAGACACGAACCGCTCTCTCTAGAATTGATTTTATCTTTTTTGAAAAATTGATTTCAATGGAAAGGGCGCTATTTTTTTTACTGATCAGTATTGAACTATTTTTTTTACTTGGATGAGGGAGAAGGTCAAACCCATTTAAAGTGCCACCTAAAATAGGAAATATCAATGATTGCGTGCCTAATAAAAAGTCAGCTAGTAAAAAATTTAATATCTTTTCTTTAGTATTTATATCACCATAATTAAATATTCGTGAAACAAAACGCCAAAATAACCCTAGCTTTTGATGGGCAGCTATTGTTTCTATTAATGTTATGACTGCTCCATGCATGCTAGGCATATAATAATCTTGGAGATAATCTAAATAACGTTTAGTTGGATGCCATGCACAACGTGAATTTACTTGTGCTTGCCATTGTTCTTCACATCTTTGTAATTCTGATAAATGAGCTATTCGAATATCTTCACTATTCCCTTTATTATTGCTTACAGAAGAAATTGATTTGACATATTCACTCATAGCCTTATCCCTATCGTATATGGATTACCTATAACTAGAATAATTTTTTGCTCATTTATAATAGCCATAATTTATACTCATATTATATCGCTGATTTCCCTGCATTTAAGCCTAGCTATTCCCTATACTAAAATCCTGGCGCAGGGCTACCTGTACCTGCTCGTGATGCAGCTTCTTTTTTTAATCTTTCATTTTCCGCTTTAATAGCATCACGTTCAGCTCTGATACGAGCTAACTCTGATTGCTGCTCAGCCATCCTTCGCTCAATTTCTTCTTCAGCTTTTTGTTTCACTTCCTTTTCAAGCTCCGCGTCATGTCTCCTTTTTCTATCCTCTTGCTCTAGGCGATGTGCTTCAACACGTGGTGATTTAACTAATAGCGCAACGAGATCATTGCTTTTCACTTTATTTAAAGCTTTCACTAATCTTCGTTGTAATGTTGACTTAACACCTTTTTCCCAAGCTGTTGTAGGATCACTGGGATTTTTACCTTCCTTCACCCATTCCAGTAGCTGGAGCAAAGCATCGTCATTATTCTCCTTATTTGCCGTTATGACGGCCTCACATAAAAGTGCAACCGTTTTATGACGACTTATTTTGGCTATAGACTTGTCTTTACCTAATAGTCCGAAACTACTTTTCAGTTGCTCTATACGCTTTCTGCAATATTCAATAAGGATATCTGTTATCTCAACTCGTAATGAGTAGTAAGGATTTAGTTTTGATTTCAACTGTTGAAGTTCATATAAGCGATCAACCCAAAAAAATGCTGGCTCGCCATGCTCATAATCTGGAAATTGGGCTAGTTCCCGTGCATTTTGGCCGCTGCGATTTTTACTACTGGGATCTGCACCATGGTCATATAAAACACGAATCAATGCTAACGCTTCTTGTTCATATTTAGTAACATCATCACTTTTCCTTCTATGTGCTACACTCTCTAGACTACGCCGACGTGAAACTGCCTTTAAAACCATCATAGCTTCATCTATTAAACGTGTTCCATCTACAGCATTGCGCAATTTATCAAGCGGCACGCTACTAATACCATCCGGATCACATAAAGCATCGGCCATTGCAGGAATTACCGTGATTTCTAAAAATTCATTTGCCGCCTCCTGATCACGGTCCAGCATCTCTTCATATGTTACCTTATAATTGAGATCCTGTTCTGCTTTTGGATTGACTAATGGCCAAGGTAAAAATCTACGATTCTCTGTTTTTTTAAAAGCCTCGAGAAAAAGTGCTTTATAATCATTACAACGCTCTTCTCTTGTTTGATCAATAAAATCAAGCGCATCTTGATCCCGTTTTTTTGCATCAAGGTCAATATATTGTTTAGCTAATAATTCTCTTTTTTCCGTTAACTCTTGACGATATTTTATTAATGAAGAAACATCATGAATAGTTCGAATTCTTCTTACTATTTCATCTGCTTGCTTATATAATTTTGAAGCAGCATGCTGCAAGAATGCATCATAATTAGTTTCTAACGTAGCAGCATGAGCTATTATTCTATCTTCTACTACTGTAAGTGCAGTTCTACGTTCATCTGCATCATCTGCATAATACGCAGTAATCGTTAAATCACTTGGTACGGCATGAAATGCTGAACGTTGAGGATTAAGATCTTTTTTGATTTTTTCTTTTTTCTCTTCATCTCTTTTCCCTATTTCTTCACTAAGTGAATGCAGCAATTTTTGCCTCAATGCCTCTTGTATTACTGGAGATATTTTTAAACTTTCTGTTGGAATAGTCTTTGATCTTTCTCCAGTTGCTTCTGATTTTGCTTTTGCAAACTCTTCATACTCTTCTAATTTATATTGCCTAAAAATAGTACTGAAGGCTGGTGCTTGAATTAGAGAAGTAGGTAATAATTTGTACAATTTTTGATCGATTAATGCTTTACAATAATTTTCATATGCTTCACTGGGTTGAATAACAGCATTATACGGTGCTGTCCCTTCTTTTGTATAAACTGCATTAATATAGCTCATGAAAAGCTCATCATAGGCTCGAAATACAGTTCTAATATCGGCACTTAAACCATCTTCAGTTAACGCTTTCTCTATTGCAACTCGATGAGCTAATACTGCTTCCATCTCTTGAAAAATCGTGTTTGCTTTGTCCAACAAATAAATTTGATCATTTATTTCATTCATTTGAAAAAACAATTCTTCTTTGGTTAATTGTCTTAAGTCATCGTCCACATGACAACGTGGTCCACATAGTAACGATAAAATATCAGATCTATAATGATACATTGCTTCACGATATAAGTTTTGTAGAAGAGCATAATGTTCCACACTTCTAGGAGAAGCAGGTCTAACACCGACAGGAATAACACCCCGCTCACGACTCAGTTTAGTAGTGTGATCCGCTCGTCGTTGAAGTTGTTCGGCGGTAGGGGTAGGAGGTTGTTTAGGTTGTTTAGGTTGTGTAAACATACATTTATCCTTAGTTGAAATTTACTTATGGTTCTTAGAATTACAGAAAATTTTTAATTTATCATTATACTTGAGTACTAAACAAATATACAAGTGTACAAGTGTACAATCGGATTAAACTTTTTGTATAAACATTTCTTACTTAATTGAGCTGTTCAACTTTTATACAAAAACAAGAAATCTTTCGCTTCTTTACGAAATTTACTTTCCTTTGACTCTGTTATTTAGGCTATGAAATCTTCGTTTATTAGCAGTATCTATAGTTAAAAACCATGCACTTTAATCGAGAATTAATCCTCAAAAATTATTGACAATTTATGCAGAAAATCACAAAATAGTTTATCAGGGCCTGAAGCAATCTTACTGCAAGATAAAGGGCGGTTCCGCTGGCGCTTCAAGTAACTGAAAGAGAAGAAATTCTTGAAGGACTTTTTGTAATTTAGTTAGGATTTTGTGACCCTAATTTTAGTTGCCAACAATTTGCAAATTTGCTGGCAAAAAACATTACAAGCGAGGTCTTTCATGCGTCAACAACATGCGATTAAACTCAAACCCACTCACATTCGCACCGAAAAAAAACCAGTGACCCTGCGGCGGCGTTATAAAATAATTAAAACGAACAGTCATTAAAAAAAATACGCTTTGTTGTTACTTTTAAGTTTATGTTGGTTTATTTGAAATGCACTCCATTTGCACTCCAATGGGAAAGGGGAATTACTTGATGTGAGGCTAACTCTTTGATTTTCATGGTGGCCTGAGGTGGAATCGAACCACCGACACAAGGATTTTCAGTCCTTTGCTCTACCGACTGAGCTATCAGGCC
>CAYGTS010000103.1:0-9720 GCA_964352905.1 uncultured Legionellales bacterium
CCTGGATTGCTTCGTCGCTGCGCTCCTCGCAACGACGGGATCGCCGTCATTGCGAGCGAAGCGCGGTAGGGTTAGGATCTTCGATTTTGCAAGATTTCACTGCCATTGCTATCAATTCCAGTGCACTGAAAAGCATCGCCTTTAACATCATGCGCAATACCACAAACTCCTGGATTGCTTCGTCGCTGCGCTCCTCGCAACGACGGGATCGCCGTCATTGCGAGCGAAGCGCGGCAATCCAGGGAGAGGATCTTCGATCGAGCAAATTTCACTGTATTTGCTATCGATTATACTATTGGGTTGGCCATACTAAGTTGCGGCATATAAGCAGCTGCCCAGGTGGTTTCTAACGCTAACCTATTAGGAACAATAGGTGTTTTTTCCAGATAGTTATTTTTGATTTCGTTTATTTGTGATGTAATTGAAGTATTACTATTATTCTGTGATAAATGATCCAACATTTTTGATAGGGCTTTTTCAAAACTAGCAGGTGGATAACCTTCTTTTCTTACAATTTTCAGTAAACCGATGTTTACTTTTTGTTCCCACTTTTCATCTTTCGTTGAAAAAGCTGCTTTTTCATTAGGGGTTAATTTTTCTGTTGAAACTTCTACGCTGAGTGCTTTAACTGTACCCGTACGCTGTTGTGAACATGGATTTCTAGCTTCATACGCAGCTTTTGCGGCAGATTCAATGGCAGTTAAAATTGTATCAATGTTGCTTTCATTAGATTGTAAAGCAGTCTTAAGCGTAGTGTAGATTGCAAATTTTTTCTCAGCTAATTTAGTATCACCTCTGCGACTGCTAAAAAAACTTGCAAATGCAGCAAAATATGACTTTCGATAAGGCGCTGCACCTAATAACTGTTCACCTAATGGTTTTTTCGTGCCTGGCATAATCCACCTCTTTCGGAGTTGTTATTATGAATCAGGTTCAAACCCTAAAGAATTTTGGCGGCGATGTCAAATGTTAGGCCGGTTTTCTTAATCAATTCTCTCTAACAATCTGATTTGTTAGGCAAATCCCAGCATTTCCTTGGCATGCGCTTTGGTCTGCGTGGTAATTTCAATGCCACCAAGCATGCGCGCGATTTCATCGATGCGTTGTACTTCGTTTAATACTCGTGCGGTGGTTTGGGTGCTATTGTTGTGAGCAGATTTGCTGATCCGAAAGTGGTGCTGTGCTTTAACGGCGATTTGCGGTAAGTGCGTGATACACAACACTTGGCAGTCAAGGCTTAATTGTTGAATTAATTGCCCAACGATTTCAGCAATGCCGCCACCAATACCGGTATCAACTTCATCAAAAATAATCGTGGGCACGGTGTAAATTTTAGCGCAAATCACATCAATCGCTAAACTAATGCGCGATAATTCACCGCCTGAGGCAATTTTGTTTAATGGGTGAAAGGCTTGTCCTGGATTGGTTTTAACTAAAAATTCAACATGATCAGCGCCGTATTGCGAAAATTGTTGGTCATTTGCGGTAACTGTAATGTGCAATTGCCCACCTTGCATGCCAAGACTATTAATTTGCTCGCTAACAAGCTTGCTTAATTTTTTAGCAGCCGTGGTTCTAACTTTATTTAATTGTTGCGCGATGTTGTGACAGTGTTGATTAAGTGTTTCAATCTCATTCGTTAAGTTTTTAACGGTATCGGCATTCGCCAGTAATTGTTGGTATTGCGCCATTAATTGTTGATGAAATGAAAATAAATCCTTGGCATTAACGTGATGTTTGCGCGCTAAATCGTGAATGGTTGATAAGCGTTTTTCGAGCCATTGCAAACGTTCGGGATCGGCTTGGTAATTTTCTGCTAAGCGTTCTAATTCATCGGCAGCTTCGCTGACTTGTAATTGCGCGGATTGCAATAGTTGAATAATATTGGCAATTGTTTCATCGGCAAGCCGAAATTGATTTAATTGTGCGATCGCGCGATGTAATAAATTATCGATTGCCAGTTCATCATCGCTTAATTGCTGTTTAATGCTTTGGCTGGTAATGATCACGCTTTCGGCGCTGTTTAATTTTTTTTGCTCGGCAAATAATTCATCTAATTCATTTTCAGCTAAATTTAATTCATCTAATTCGGCGATTTGGTATTTTAATAAGGCCATTTTATCGTGATGAGTGTGATGCGGATCTTGCAATTGCGCGAGTAAATTTTGTTTACTTTTTAATTGTTGATAGTGTTGTTTCATTTTCGCTAATAAAGTCGCATTATTGGCAAAATCATCGAGTAATTGGCGTTGCGCTTCTTTGTGTAATAGTGAATGATGTTCGTGTTGCCCATGAATGCTAATGAGTAAATCAGCTAATTGTTTTAATTGCAACACGGTGCAACTAATGCCATTAATGTAGGCGCTAGATTGGCCTTTACGTGAAATCACACGTCGTAATAAACAGTCTTCACTCACTGGGTAGTCATGTTCGTTTAGCCATTGTTTTGCAGCAAGATTATTTTTTATATTAAACGTTGCAGCAATACTGGCTTTATCGCAATTTTCGCGGATTAATTTAACATCAGCACGATCACCCAAGGTTAAATTTAAGGCATCGATCAAAATTGATTTACCGGCACCGGTTTCGCCGGTGAGCACGGTCATGCCTGGTGCCAAGTTAACAGTGAGTTCTTCGATAATGGTGAAATGGTGAATATTGATTTGTGTTAACATATTAACTAATTCCGCGTATCTAAATTACTTTCCCAACCCAATTTCGAGCGTAGCGTTTCATAAAAATCATAGCCTAAGGGATGAATTAAACGCAATGGCGCATTAAATTTTTGAATATGAATTTTGCCGTTTGGTGGCACGGGCACGCGCGCATGCCCATCAAAACTCACTTTGGGGGAAGTTTCGTTTGAATCAAGAATATGAATATCAATCCTGCTGTCAGCGTTCACCACAATCGGTCTGCTGGTTAATTTATGCGGAAACATTGGCACTAGCACCATCGCATTTAATGCCGGGTGCAAAATAGGGCCGCCGCCTGATAACGCATAAGCGGTTGATCCGGTTGGGGTTGCCACAATAATGCCATCGGAGCGATGACTGCTAACAAAACAGCTATTAATATAAACATTAAAATCGATCATATGCGCAGAATCACCGGGTGATAATACCACCTCGTTTAAGGCTTCGCCATCAGCCAAAATATGGTTGCCATCGGTGATGTTACATTTTAATAAAAAGCGCTCTTCCTCGTGATATTCGCCATTAAACACATGATCGAGTTGCTGTTGCATTTGTTGCGGTAAAATATCGGTTAAAAAACCCAAATGACCACGGTTAATGCCCACAATCGGGGTCTTGTGAACAGCCACATCACGTGCCGCGCCTAAAAAGCAGCCATCACCACCAACGGCAATCACTAAATCACAATGCCCACCTAATTGTTGGCGATGACAAGTACTAAAGCCACTTTGTTTTTCAAGCACATGTGCAGTATCTTCATCAACAATAATCTTTAAGCCACGCGCAGTTAAATAATCGATAACTAGTTGCAAGCAATCAGTGATATCGTGACTACGATGTTTGCCAATGATGCCAATGGTTTGAAAGCGGTTCATGATGCTTTAACTCTTCAAATAAAGAGTAATATACCACAACCCCAAACCTTGAATAAATTAAAATAGTCGTTATATTGATTAACAAAGCTTTATAACCGTATAGGATGAAAAACGCATGAACAATCCAAACAAACCTAAATCCACCAGCGAAAAATTGGCAGACATGCTCGGTGAAGAAAAAGATTCTGCTGATTTATCGAATTTATTCGAGGATGAAGAGGAAGCATTACTGGGGGTTGATTCCAGTCGTAATCAAGATTTTAGCCCAACCCAAGTTAAACAATTGCGCGAGGAGTTAAAAGTCGCTGAAAATACTGCCAAAGACAATTGGGATAAGGTCTTGCGCGTGCAAGCCGAAATGCAAAACTTGCAACGCCGTGCTGAGCGGGATGTTAGCAATGCACATAAATACGCCCTAGAAAAATTTGTGGTTGATTTATTGCCGGTACTTGATAGCTTTGAGCGCGCCTTAAGCATTGATGCTAGTGATGATCCTATCACCCAATCTATGCATGAGGGCATGCTTTTAACCATGAAAATGCTTAGCGACACTATGAGCAAATACAATGTGAAAGAACTCAATCCTGTTGGTGAAAAATTTAACCCTGAATTTCATGAAGCGATGGCAATGCAAGAAAATACCGGCAAACCAGCGGGTACGGTTATTGCCGTGCTGCAAAAAGGCTATACTTTAAACGATCGCCTAGTACGGCCAGCGATGGTTGCGGTTGCGAAATAAGTGCTAGTGGAAATAAATCATTATAGCGACTTGAAATTGCCCGTGATAACCCCATATAGAAAACATCATAGACTGTTTAACTTAAATACATAAGTGGAGACAAAAATGGCTGGTAAAATTATCGGTATTGATTTAGGTACAACCAATTCTTGTGTTGCGGTAATGGAAGGTGGAAAACCACGTGTTATCGAAAATAGTGAAGGTGCACGTACCACGCCTTCAATCGTTGCTTACGGCGATGGCGATGAAATCATTGTTGGCGCACCCGCTAAACGCCAAGCTGTGACCAATCCTGAACGTACCCTTTATGCTATTAAGCGTTTAATTGGCCGTCGTTTCGAAGACAGCGTCGTACAGAAAGACATTGAAATTGTACCTTACAAAATTATCAAAGCGGATAATGGCGATGCCTGGGTACAAGTCGGTAGCCAAAAATTGGCGCCACCGCAAATTTCGGCACAAGTGTTGGCAAAAATGAAGAAAACTGCTGAAGAATACTTGGGCGAGCCGGTGACTGAAGCCGTTATTACGGTACCTGCGTATTTTAACGACTCACAACGCCAAGCGACTAAAGATGCCGGTAAAATTGCGGGTCTAGATGTTAAACGTATCATTAACGAACCCACTGCGGCCGCGCTTGCGTTTGGTATGGATAAAAAAGAAGGTGATGCCAAAGTTGCCGTGTACGATTTAGGTGGTGGTACGTTTGATATTTCTATCATTGAAATTGCCGAAGTGGAAGGTGAGCACCAATTCGAAGTACTCGCCACCAATGGTGATACTTTCTTAGGCGGTGAAGATTTTGATTTACGCTTGATCGATTATCTAGTAGATGAATTCAAAAAAGACAGTGGTATTAATTTACGCAACGATCCTTTAGCATTACAGCGCTTAAAAGAAGCGGCAGAAAAAGCTAAAATCGAATTGTCATCAACGCAACAAACCGATGTTAACTTGCCTTACATTACTGCTGATAGTACCGGTCCTAAGCATTTAAACATTAAAGTGACACGTGCTAAGCTTGAATCATTAGTTGAAGATTTAATTAAACGTACGATCGAGCCTTGCAAAGTGGCGTTAAAAGATGCCGGTTTATCCATGTCAGATATTACCGATGTGATTTTAGTGGGTGGCCAAACACGCATGCCCAAAGTGCAAGAAGCTGTTAAAGACTTTTTTGGTAAAGAGCCCCGCCGCGATGTTAACCCTGATGAAGCGGTTGCGGTTGGTGCTGCGATTCAAGCTGCAGTATTATCGGGTGATGTTAAAGACGTATTATTACTAGATGTTACGCCATTATCCTTAGGCATTGAAACCTTAGGTGGCGTGATGACAAAATTAATTCAGAAAAATACCACGATTCCAACTAAGGCCACCCAAGTATTTTCAACGGCAGATGATAATCAAACCGCGGTAACCGTGCATGTATTACAAGGTGAGCGTGAAATGGCATCAGCCAATAAATCATTAGGTCGTTTTGATTTACAAGATATTCCACCCGCACCACGTGGCACACCGCAAATTGAAGTGACTTTTAATATCGATGCGAATGGTATTTTACACGTATCTGCGAAAGATAAAGCAACTAACAAAGAGCAATCAATTGTGATTAAAGCATCGAGTGGTTTATCGGAAGCAGAGATCGAGAAAATGGTTAAAGACGCGGAAGCGAATGCCGAAACCGATAAAAAATTCCACGAGTTAGTGGGGGTGCGCAATCAGGCCGATTCATTGGTGCATGCAGCTAAGAAAACCATCGCTGATGCGGCTGGTAAAATCAGCGCCGATGAAAAAGCGCAATTGGAAAAAATTGCAAACGAATTGCAAGAATTAATCAAAGGCGATGATAAAGCCGCGATTGAAGCAAAAACTAAAGAATTAACCGATGTGCAAGCCAAAGTTGCTGAAAAACTATACGCGACTGGTGGTAGTGCTGAGCAAGCAGCGGATGCCGCTAGTGCAGGCGAGCAGGCGCAATCTGGTGGCGATGATGTGGTTGATGCTGAATTCGAAGAAGTTAAAGACGATGATAAGAAATGACACAACGAGATTATTACGAAATCCTTGGCATTGAGCGTAATGCAAGTGAAGCTGATTTAAAAAAAGCCTACCGCCGTTTAGCTATGAAGTACCATCCTGATCGCAATCCAGGCGATCACAGCGCGGAAGAGCACTTTAAAGAAGTGAAAGAAGCCTACGAAATCTTATCGGATAATCAAAAGCGTGCAGCATACGATCAATTTGGCCACGCTGGCGTTAATGCTTCGATGGGGGGATCAGGGCATGCTGGGTTTAGTGGCTTT
Organism: uncultured Legionellales bacterium; assembly: GCA_964352905.1. Classification (GTDB taxonomy): domain Bacteria; phylum Pseudomonadota; class Gammaproteobacteria; order JAHCLG01; family JAHCLG01; genus CAYGTS01. Next base: position 6,614 of record CAYGTS010000103.1, read on the forward strand.
GGTGATATTTTCGATGACATCTTTGGTGATATTTTTGGTGGTCGTGCCAGTGGTCGTGCGCATGGGCAGCGTGGTGCCGATCTCAGCTATGAGCTTGTTTTGTCGTTGGAACAAGCGGTTGCAGGCTGTAAAGAAAGTTTGGTGATCCCAAAACTGGTTGCTTGCCAGGAATGTCATGGCACAGGTGCCAAAAAAGGTTCCTCGCCCAGCACTTGTCCTGATTGCGAAGGGCACGGGCAAGTGCGTATTCAACAAGGATTTTTTAGTATACAGCAAACGTGCCCCACCTGCCGTGGTCAGGGTTCAGTGATCACCGATCCTTGCCGTGAGTGCCGTGGTCAGGGGCGCGTGCGTGATAGTAAAACGCTATCAGTTACTATTCCCGCTGGGGTTGATGACGGTGATCGGATCCGCTTAAGTGGTGAAGGAGAGGCCGGGTCGCAAGGAGGACCAGCCGGTGATCTTTATGTCTTAATCCGTGTCAAAGAGCACGCTATCTTTAAACGACATGGTATTGACTTGCATTGTGAGGTGCCAATCAGTATCATTACCGCGGCTCTTGGTGGAGAGTTAGAAGTACCTACACTTGATGGGCGGGTTAAATTAAAAATTCCGCCCGAAACACAAACGGGAAAACTGTTTCGTGTGAAGAGCAAGGGTGTTAAATCAGTACGCAGTAACCAAATTGGCGATTTAATTTGTGAGGTGCATATTGAAACGCCGATCAAGCTAAACCGTGAACAAAAAGAATTATTAGAAAAGTTGGCAGAATCTTTAGAGAATGATGATCATTCACATAGCCCGCGCGAAACAAGCTGGTTTGATAAAGTAAAAAAGTTTTTTGAAGACATGAAGTTTTAGTGCGCCCGTGGCGTGACCAAGACGCAAAGCAACAACAATTCCCGGTGTGATGCCTATGAGGCGTAGCCCAAACACCAGTCAGTAATTCCCGGCGAGATGTTGAATAATTCAAGAACGGTCAGATTTGAGGCAAGGTCACATTAAAAACACTAAAAAATGTGCTCATTTATTATGTATAAACTCCGCTATTTTTTAGTGTTTTTAATGTGAGATTGCCCAAATATGGCTGTTCCTCGCTACACCGGGAATTGCTGAACACCAGTTCTCTATCAGGGTGTTCCCATCTACAGGGTGAATAGTTGCATAATAATAATAACAGGTTTTTTTATGAAGCATTTGAGGAAAGATTGCCAGCAGTGGCTAGGCGCTATGTATGTGGCTAATGCCGTTATTTTTGCTATTGCTGCAATAAGCTATTTATTTTATTTACCTTATCCGTATCATACTACTTATTCAATCCTATTTTTAGCGTTAGCGTTTGTTGGCCAATTTGGTGTTATCGCTTTATTAGCGACCGTTATCCCAGCAATTTTTATTATTTTAATTTACCCTAAAAAAATACTTGTTACGGCTAGCGTGATCATAACGTCTTGTTGCATGTTAACGCTAATCATTATCGATATTGGTACTTTCTCATTATTTCATTTTCATCCAAATTTATTGATGTTAGAAATGATTTTAAGCCCGGAGGCGATTACTTTTTTTGGTTTAAATAATACTGAAATTATGATGATTGCCGCTGCACTATTATTTATGTTGCTATTGTATTGTGGCGTTGCTTATCTATTGTGGCGTTTTAAAAATCAAAAACTGTGGTGGTGTGGGCAAATTTTATGGGTAGTAGCCATTTTAAGTTTACTGACTTCCCAAATGATGCATGCATGGGCTGATATTAAGCAAATTACGCCAGTTATACAAAACGCGCGCGCTATTCCTTTTTATTTTAATGTCACTTCACGCCGATTTTTTCTCAAGCATCATTTTGTGACGCCACAACAATTGATTAAAAACGCACAAAATCAGTTTAATGAATTAAAACATGCTAATACTGTTCATTACCCGTTAGCGCCATTGAAAGCACAGGTTAAAGGAAAATTACCGAATATTATTGTCATAGGGATTGATGCTTGGCGGGCTGATAGTTTTACTCAAAAAAACACGCCTAACATTTATCATTTTGCCAAAAATGCCTGGGTTTTTAACAATGAATACAGTGCGGGAAATTGTACCCAGGCCGGATTATTTTCACTGTTTTATAGTATTCCTAATACTTATTGGCAAGCCATGCACAAGCCACCTGCATTTTTTGAGTTATTAAAAAAGTATAAATACAAGCAACGTATCTTTTTTGCATCAGGTATTATTGATCCACCTTTTTATAAAAATATTTTTAAAAGTGTAGCCAATTTAGAATTAAGCACGCCTTATTCTGCTTCATGGCAAAAGGATGAATATGAAACGGCAAAAATGATTAAGTTTATTAACAAGAATCAGAACAACAACAAACCATTCTTTGCCTTTTTGTTTTATGATTCTGCGCATAACTTTTCTTTTCCACCTAATTTTAAAACGAAATTTAATCCCTGGTGGCATAACTTTAATCATTTTGCGTTGAATAATCATTTTAATCCAACACCCTATTTTAACCTCTACCGTAATGCTTTATATTTTGATGATGGTTTAGTTGGTAGGGTGTTAAAGCAACTGCAAGACGCTAAGCTATTAAAAAATACTATTGTGATCATCACCTCTGATCATGGTCAAGAGTTTAATGACAATCATAGGAACTATTGGTTACATTCAAGTAATTTTACGCAATACCAAACCAAAGTACCGTTAATTATTTATTGGCCAGGACAAAAACATAAATTATTTGATTACAAAACAAGTAACTATGACCTCATGCCATTACTATTACAGAATGTTTTTCATGTGAGTAATCCGGTTGAAGATTATAGCGTGGGCCAAAATATTTTAAAGGCAACTAGCTGGCAAGATTTAATCGTTGGCAGCTACAGTTATAATGGCATCATAACCCCAAATTATAGCATTCGCCTTTATCCAGGTGGATTTTATCGCGTTTTTGATGCGCACGCTAAGCCATTGTGGAACGTAAAGATTGATCCTCATCTTATCCTTTGGAGTACCAAGTTAATGAGTCGCTATTACCAATAAACTGGTTAGGACTTACGATCAGCAATTCCCGGTGTAGCGAGGAACAGCCATATTTGGGCAATCTCACATTA
>CAYGTS010000104.1:0-9679 GCA_964352905.1 uncultured Legionellales bacterium
CGCCGTTTTTAGCCCAAATATGGACGTTCCCTGCTACGGAGTGAGTAGTTACAATTTATCTTAATCACTGCTTGACTAGAACGTATCTTTATAAGAGAATTAATACTCAATGGATTTGCGAGTACGCTTGTGTGGTGAGGATAGACAATACTATCAATAGGTGAACACCATGACTAATCCAACTTCCAAAGTTACCCTCACAGAGGCAGAAACAGCAGCCTATATTGGTATGAGCCGAAGTTATTTGCGCCAAGATCGTATGAATGGCCATCGACTTAACCGCACCCCTGGCCCTGCTTTTTTAAAAATCGGTCGCAGCATTCGCTATTTGAAAACAGATTTGGATACGTGGTTGCAACAGCATCGTTTGGATAGGGCTGAGTAGGATAGATGGTTAAATCAGCAGCAGTGTTGGGCTGCTGCTAATCTAAAAGACTTCGTTACAAGCGCAATGAAGGATTGTATAATTTTTTTGTAAGATGATTATTTTTTGGAATCTTTAATTTTGCTTTAAAGCTTGAACCTTCCCCACGATGAAAATGCAATGCCCCATACCCTTTGTCATCAAACTCAATAAACAGAAGAGAAATAATTCTCCTTTAATATTGACAATTCATTCAAAAAATCACAAAATAGTTAAACAGGGCCTGAAGTAATCTTACTGCAAGATAAAGGGCGGTTCCGCTGGCGCTTCAACTACCTGAAAAAGAAGAAATTCTTGAAGGACTTTTTGTAATTTGGTTAGGATTTTATGACCCTAATTTAAGTTGCCAACAATGGGTAAAATTGTTGGCAAAAAATATTACAAGTGAGTTCTTTCATGCGTCAACAACATGCCATTAAACTCAAACCCACTCACATCCGCACCGAAAAAATGCCGGTGACACGGCGGCGTCGCTATAAAATGGCTGATCTTAATGATCCGCTTTATGGCTGTGGCACCTTCTTTTTAGCACGCGAATACCAGCAACGTTGTGTGGTGAAAGTCTCCTATATTAAAAATGGTCAATCACGCGCCTGGGCAGCGCACGGTGATTATTTGCAACGTGAGCACGCACAAACACCCGGTGAACGAGGTTTAGGTTTTAATAATGAACGCGACGATATTAATCTCAAAGAATTACTGCGCGCATGGCAAAAAGCGGAGGATCCATTGCTGTTTAAAATTATTGTGTCACCCGAAAATGGTTACAAAATGGATCTGCAGCAACACGCGAAAGATTTAATGCAACAAATGCAAATTGATTTAGATACAAAATTAGAATGGGCAGCCATCGATCATCACAATACTGATTATCCACACCTACACATTGTGGTACGTGGTCTTGATGAAAAAGGTAAAGAATTACGTATTGAATCAGGCTATCTTAAACAAGGTATTCGAGAACGTAGCCAAGTGTTTGCAACTAAAGAACTGGGTTTCCAATATAATCGTGACCTTATTCAGCAACGCGAGCAGCAAGTTGAACGCGATCAAGTCACTAAAATTGATTATAGTTTACGTCATCGTGCTAATGATGATGGTGTGATTTCGTTTAAACAAAAAGTGGCTGATAATGCCATGGCACGTGAGTGGCGTTTGCAAGAAATTGCGCGGCTTAAATATCTATCCACAATGGAGCTCGCCAAACAATTAGAGCCTAAAGTGTGGCAGCTCAGTCCACAACTCGAAAACACGCTGCATCAATTAAAATTTGAAGACAGCATCGTTGAGGCGCGTGCACGTCATGGTATTGAGGTGACGTATCATGAAGAATTAAAGCCAACTCAAATTGAAGAAGACAGCCCTTTAACGGGCAAAGTCGTTGGCATGGGACTTGAAAATGAATTGTATGATCAACGTTATTTAATTATTGAAGGCACCGAAGGCAAAGCCCATTATCTACAAGCCAGTAACAATATGATCAAGCAACACGATGAAGGTGTTTATCGCAACGGTGATGTTGTCACTATTGAACGCAATCATTATACGCGTGCGGATGATACCCGAGTCAGTTATTTACGTGTTGATAGTTATGGTGATCTGGATCATTTAAAGCTTGCCCTCTACTCAAAACTCGATGATGACACGTTGGATTTTGTCAAAGCAACCGGTTGCGCACCAGAACTTTCATATCATGAAAATAGTTTTGGATATGACTATTCTGCAGCGATGGTCGAGCGTTTTGAAGAATTTAAAGAGGCCGATTTATTTTATTTCGATCGCGATGATGGCAGTTATTGGCTGGTGCCAAACTGGGAAGAACGTTACGAATGGTTAATTGATGAACGTGAGCAAACGTTAAAATTAATGCATAAACAAGAGAATGAATTATCTGTTGAACATGCGTTAACGCTAAGCCCATCGCTTGAAGCAGTATTGGATAAACAGTTGGATCGTGATTTAGAAATTTCATTATAAAAGGTAAACATCATGAAATTAAAACGACAAGCCGTTAAAACCTATTTAAATGCAGAAAATTATGATTATTTAAAAAATGAGGCGCTGCTACGCAAAACCAATTTATCACAAACAATCCAAGCTTGTTTGAATGAATATCTTGTTCTACGAAAAGAAATGGCCAGCGCCTTTATCACACCTGGGAAACTCGGTGATGAAAACGCCGGCAAAGTTATTCACACGCTCTTAAGTCGCACTGAAAAACGCATCGAAGAAATGTTACAACTGCAACATCAAAAGCTCATAAAAAATTTACAGCAACAAGCAAAACAACAACAATTATTACTTGATAGCGCGCTACTGGTTTTATTACAACAATTACCGTTAAGCAGTCAACAAAATAGCAATGCCACACAGGCGAGAGCACAAAAAATTCATACAAGGTGGCGGGAGGAAATTCAAGATGTAAAGATTTAAATTTAATCTGGCACCCAGGTCAAAATCAGTTTTTATATATGTAAAGGTTTAAAGAAAACGATCTGAGCCTACATTAATTTTATAAACTCAAACAGTGGCATCCATCACTCGATTATAAAACCGCTGCTTGTGTTTATTTTAAACAGCATCGAAGAGCCTCTGAATACTTGGGCGAATGCTTCACGCCAGGCAGATTTTACAATTTATTGTTGATAATTTTTCAGACAAGTCGACTTATCGATACAAACAACACCATTAGGTAAAATAGTATTTGATAAATTACTTGCAGTGGCAAGTTGTTGTTTTGTAACTTTTGAATTATGCAAATCTGCATCTGTCAAATCTGCTCCACTAAAATTAGCGCCAGTGAAGTCACACGAAGTCATTTTAGCACTTTTGAAAATAGCATTGTTTAGTTTAGAATTTGTAAAATTAGAGCCTGATAAATTAGCATATGAAAAATCTGTCATTTCCAAATTAGCACTCATGAAATTACTTTCAGAAGCACTACAGAGATAAAACCTTGTTTTAATCGCTGAAATTGATGAAAAGTCAGATTGATCCAACGTTGAGGGCATGGTTGCTAAATCTAAAATAGCAGCATGTAATTTTGATCTGCTACCATTAAAAGAAATATCATATTGAAAGTTATTACTACTTAAATCACAACTTTCACAACTATGTGTATTTATATATTGTAAAACTTGATCAGGCTGATAGATAGCTATGCTGAAACTATTGCTGAAAAATAGAATTAACATAAAAAAAATAACAGCTTTACTTTTTAACATAATTACACCTTATTTTTTAAGCACGACTGTTTATCATTATAACTTCTGCAAACAGAGCCATCGGGTAATATTGTCTCATACAAAGAATCAGCACTTGATAATTGCTCAATAGTCACTTTAGCATTGTAAAAGTCAGCTCCTGCTAAATTAGCGTGTGAAAAATTAGCATTTGAAAAATCACAACCGATAAAGATTGATCTAGAAAGTTCTGAATAACTAAGATTTGCATTGTTAAAACTTGCCCCTGAAAAATTACCACCCACTCTTGCATATTGTAAGTTTGCATTATTAAAATTACTTAAAGCGGCCGACACATGCATAAAGTTAGATTTAATCATACTGCTATTTGAGAAATCAGAGTTATTAAAATTACATTCATCTCCATAATAGTCTATGTAAAGTGAATCTAAAATTGCCCCATGTAATTTTGAATTAGAATAGTTTTTATGCTCTGTTAAGTTGTTCTCTAACATTAGGCCAGAAAGATCGCAACCTTCACATTGATGAGTATTTATAAATTTTTCTCTATCTGTAGATATATAATGCGCTTGACCAATTGCAAAAGTATATATAACACTGCACATAAACATTATAGTAAAAATTCTTTGTATCACTTCTTTTCTCCTTCGGAATTTATTTATTTAATTTAGATCCATTTAATTTTTTTTAATACCACAAACTGTGCCATCTGGTAGTATCGTACCTGATAAACTTGCCGCCTTGGCTAACTGTTGTTTGCTTACAATAGATCGCATAAAGTCAGCGCCGGCAAGGTTAGCACCAGAAAAATCTACTCCTGTAAAATCACATGAAGTTAAACTTGCGCCCTCAAAATCAGCATTTTTTAAATTTGCATTTTTAAAGCTAGAACCTGATAGATTGGCAAATCTAAAACTTGCTTCTTGTAAATCAGCCCTATCAAATAATGATGCCCCAGCCATTAAGTTATTAAAGTCTCCCTTAACTAAGCGCGCGCCAGTGAAGTCAGAATTATTCATATCTACTGCCATACCAGAATTTGATGAACTCTTAGCATAGTCTAAAATTGCTGATTGCAACTGAGCATGTGACAAGTCAGATGTTGTATTATAATCTGTTAAGATTACACCGCTTAAATCACAGTTATTGCAAATATGAGTTTGAAGAAACTGCGCTAATTGTGAGGGTATATAGTTCACTTTCGCATGGCTTATAGAAATAAACAATAAATTAAAAAATATTAACAATAATGTTTTTTTAAACATACAATAATTCCTTATCTACGGCGTGAGTAAAATATTGAAATGCAAGCTTGTTTGTCTTTACAAACAGTGCCATCAGGCAAAATTAAGCCATTCATAGTCCAAGCTTCAGCTAACTGGCTTGAGGTAACATTTGAAAATTGAAAATCTGCATCATCTAAATATGCTCCCTTAAAATTTGCTCCAGTAAAATCTCCCGAAGTTAGAGTTGCAGATGTTAAATGAGCATAGGTAAAATTTGTATTCTTAAAACTACTATGTGATAAATTGGCCCCATCCATCATCACATTGTATAAATTAGCATTATCAAAATTAGCACTCGAGGCACTCATGTTAGATAGTATGGCATTAATGCAAACAGTTGAAGATAAATCAGCTAAATCTAATGTCATATAAGGTGCATTAATACCATCTAGAATAGCACCATGAAGTTTGGCACTTGTATGCTCATTTGCTAAATTTACGAGCACAATGTTACTTAAGTCACAATATTCGCACTGATTCGTATTAAGAAATGTTTTTAAATCCTGAGGAATAAAATGACTTTGAGCTATGACCCCGATAGGAAATACTAGCAAATTTAAAAAAAATCTGTTCAAAAACTTAATCATCGCTAACCCTTTTCAAAAAAATTATTGTTCATTCAATTTTGTTTCACCTACAATGACCGAAGCCCTCGCATCTGTTGCCTTCTTTTCAATAAACTATTGTTTTTCTTTACTTGTACAAACTACTACAGAATATGTCAGCGGAAATGGTACAAAATTCAGATTAAGATAAAAGCAAAAATTACACCATAACACCGTCTTATTGTAAACAAGAGTTTCAAGATTCATCACGGGTGAGTTACACTCACCTCGAGGCTTGCAGCCGCAACATGCTGAACAGCTTGACTCAGATCAGTATGATACATCATGCTGCCTATCACGATCGCCACAAATTCACTCACCGGTTGGTGCGTGAGCGCCGTTAAGTGCGCTTGCAGCGGACTCGCCGGGATCTTTAACGGCGTATTTTCTACCAACGGACTATCCGGCGTATCCCCATTCGCCGCTGCAATTATCCCCGCTTTGCCTGCATCGTCTTTAATCACTTTAAATAAAGCTAATTTGACAACGCAGTCAACTAGGCTGCGTTTTTTTTATTCGTATAACCATCAGATATCGTGATTAATCGAACATTAAAGTGCGTGGTTACACTCATTGAGAACTGAATTTCCATGTATTTTTGGATTGCCTTGTTTTTAAAAAATGGATCCTTTTGGGTAGTTGATTCACACTCATTTCTTATTTTTCAGATAATCCTCAAGTTTAGAGCGAAAATATTTCCTAAATTCATCCAACTCTTGATTGCAAGCTCTTCCAAACTCCGGTTCATTATTCATTAGCCAAGCAACTCCTTGATCAGAAATTTCAATTTCGCTATTATTTTCAAGGTGTTCCTGAATTTTTTTTTCAGCTTCTCGTATTTTTTCTGGGAAAAGCAGCCACTTCCCATTACTTTTACTTGCAATAATCCATTTATTCTTCCAGAAAAAACTATCAAAAACATCTTTTATAAATTGCTCGGCAACTGTATTTTTTTCATCAAACCACCAAAAAAAAACTGGAGGACAATTACTATCTAACCTTGCTGGCCTTAGTCTTGTATTTTTTATTTTGGCCAAAAAGCTAAGCATAGCACCTAAACTTAAGTTATCAGGTAAAGACTTTAGCGTGTCATAGTTTAATTTTGTCATGGTTTCAAATTCCTATACTGAATACCCATTGTGTCGAAGATCTCTTCTTGAAGAGAGAAACCTGATGGATTGTATTGCCGGACTAATTTAAAGTAATCTCCTTTTGGAATTGCAGATGATGCAACACGAGGATCATATATGTAACCACTTTTTTGATAAACATAATGATAATCATATTTTGCCGGCTGTATAACTCCACTTATAAGTTCTGGTACCTCTATAGTGCCAAACTTTATTTTTGGTGTTATTCGTAACTTACTGCCAACGCCACCGCTTGCTTTAAAAAGGCTATCAGCTATCTCGCTACAGTCAAAACACACATTATCAATTGGAAGCTGATTCATATGATTTACAAGGTCTATATCTGCCGGATATATGCGGCTTTGTGACCTAAAGGGCCTTCCTAAATCTGCTACTACCTCTCTTCCAACACCCCGCCCAAAAAACGCCATCCTTCCAAACACACTCCGCCCAGCATTAGCCATCATTTGACGGCTACGGCCGAATGTTCCTGCAAGCGGTTTTGCAACCACCGGTAGGATAACATCTGCTTTGCCCAATAATAAAGTCAGTCCCGCATTTTTAGCGGCTGCCATGCGGCTGATCTGATTACCGTAAAAATCATGTCCGGTGATTGCTTCGCTACCCGAATAAGCAACAGAGCCAGATAACCATAACCCTGAGCCTACACTCAGTGTTTGTAAAGCACGCCCTCCTGTTGATAGCGTACCTAGACTTGCTTCATAGGCCGCACCCATTTCAAATATTGCTCCTGCACTCATTAAGCCCGCTGTTGCAATCACAACCGGCCGACCTACTGTGCCAACAACATGGTTAAATTCTGCAATACCACGCATAAAGCCCGTCGCACTTGCGGGGTCTTCTGCGTAATTAAATGCCGTAAAAAATTGGTGCAAAGTTGGCGCGATTTTTTGCAAACCCTCATCCAACATGTGAACTATTCCTGAACCGGCTCCATTAACTACAATACCCATTTGACGATCTGCACTGGTTATATCCGGCGCTAAATTTGTCGATTGAGTATGCCAAAGGTGTGCAACGTCTTGCCAAATACCACTATGCCGCTGCCCCTCATCAAACCGCGCCCACTTGTCCATATGCAAATTACGAATAACCTTACTCCCCGCTTGCCCAAACAGTGTCGTGCTGCCGCGTTTTGCTTGTTCTGCGGTTTCGACACTCGCGCCTGTGATGCTACGATGATAATCGTGCTGAGAAGGTGTTCTCAGCTCGTGTAATGCATCGTGTCTCACATGTCCTACTATTTCATGCGTGGGATGGGTGCCATCGTAACCATCCATCACCGCTCGATAATACTGCTCGCTTGCAAAAACTGCTTGCCCAACCTGCTGCCCCGCGCTCTCAAACAGGCGACTGGCTGAGGTGCTGGTATTACCGACCGCCGCAGCCCCTGCTTGACCGGCCATATTGGCCGCAACATTGCCCGCGGACTCAATCAGCTCACTCGCTACTTGCTCCACTTCCGGTGCAATGCCTACTGTTGTGTTGAGCACCGTTTTAGCAGCAGCTGTGACTAAGTTGTGGATCACGCGTGCAACCGGTGCTGGGTTGTTGGCAAAGTTGGCACCTAATAGGCCATCCATCCCCGCATTCACAGCAGCCTGCTCGGCAGCTCTTACCAACGCTTGTAAATTAAAGCGATGCGAGGGATTAACCAGCATTTCTCCTAACTGTATAGCAACCGCACCGGTCATGGTCGCCGCTAAATTCGCAACCGCAGTCGCTGCTTGAACTGTGCCAAAATCAACACCTAATACGCTCGTCGCACCTTACCAGAAAGCAGACAATCCTGCAGGCTAATCGCACCATCACGAAGCTTCGGTCCTTTGACCTTGGAGAAACTATCGCGGGCTACGGCGAGTAATTTTGTGCAACTGAGCATTCCTTTCATAGCGAGTCATCCTGGCAAAACCACTAGGATAACCGCTAAAGTCTACAAAAAAAATATTTTTATTCGCACGAAATACCCTAGTTACCGCGCCTTATTTATTCGCCGGGAGCGCTGCACTTCAAACTTCAAATTGCCATTGTTAATTATATTTGCAAAGTTCAGACAGATACTGATTAACTCTAGCCTCATTTATCTCGCCATCAATCTCTGGCGTTGATAAACACTGAATAACATCAAACATATCTTCATAATAATCAGGATCAATCTCTTCACTTTCTGGTGGAGTATATTCTGCTCGAATGCATATGAATCCAGCCCAATTGTTTAGATCCTCGGCTGTAATGTTCCGCGATAAATATCTACGTAAAATAGCCCTTACATCTTCTGGTGTAACGGTTATTCTTATTTCATACAACGCAATATCTCTTTCATCAACTTTATTAATTAGTGATATATCACCATGTAAAATATCTAATAAGTCTTGTTTTTCCATCTTTTCACATCATATAAATTGTTTTTCATTTCACCTGGCCGTTGGCGCACCAGAATATTTTCATCATCAAAAGCTGTTTGAACAACTTTTGTTGTTTGACCTTGAGGATTAACTTCAAAATTCATCCTCTGATAACCGCTATCTCTCCCTGCTCGTTCTGCAGATATTCTTAAATCACCAGACTGCATTCGTTTGATGGTTATACTATCCATTCTGCCACTACCCAACAAATCCTTTATTTTTTGCAATTGTAGAGGCGTTAATCCTAATTCATGACTGTTTTCTAATAGCGCCCTCACCTCATTCTTTGATGCCCCAGACGCTAACTCATTAAACCGCACTGTTTTATCGCCTGCCTGCATTATGTTTTCTGAACTTAATGCTCCCATACTCCTTCTAAACAACCCACCCCACATCTTAGAAACAGCGCTACTACCAGCAGTGATAGTTCGACTTGAAAGACTCACAGCTTGTCTTGTCGCCTGCGCAGATACTTTAACAACACCACGACCCGCTTGCCAAGCAATACTTAAACCATCGCCTAAAAGGCCAGGTGTTTTTTCAATTCCAGTGAGAACTAAATCTCCACCAAATTGCATTCCCCTCATCGCCCACTGGCTAGCAGG
>CAYGTS010000105.1:0-9600 GCA_964352905.1 uncultured Legionellales bacterium
TAAAGCGCGTGTTTTAGTGTTTTTAATGTGACCTTGCCTCAAATCTGACCGTTCTGGTCAATATAAAGCTAAAGGGGGTGAGCAGATGCGCACTGTGAAAAATAAAAAGTCACAGCCAAAAATAAAATAATTAAGGTGATGAATGACGAAAAGCGCACTGATTTTTTTTTGCGTAAGTTGTTAATCTGATTAAGCCAAGTAGGGGGTTTCCAGGAAAATTTTCCAAAAATTGCCGTAAAAAAAACTGCAATCCACTGCAGTGCTTTTTGCAAGAAGTTAATTTTTTTCATGTTCATCTTCCTTTATGAATGAACGGAATCCGGAGGTAATTGGATAACGACGATCTCTGCCAAAGGCCTTGCCGGAAACCCGGATCCCGGGTGCTGCTTGGCGCCGCTTATATTCATAGCGATCAATTAAATTAGTCACTTGTTCAACCGCCTTCTTATCATAGCCGGCTGCAATAATTTCACCAACACTTTTATCTTGCTCCACATACATCGCCATAATCGCATCTAAAATATCGTAAGGCGGCAAGCGTTGTTGATCAGTTTGATCATGATTTAACTCTGCTGAAGGTGGTCTTGTAATAACACGTTCGGGAATAATTGCTTGTTGTTGGTTACGCCATCTGACTAAGTCGTAAACTAAGGTTTTTGAAACGTCTTTTAAAACATCAAGCGCGCCTACCATATCGCCATATAAGGTGGAGAAGCCAACCGCTGTTTCACTTTTATTACCAGTTGCGAGCACGAGCTTGCCGGTCTTATTCGAAACCGCCATTAATAACGTTCCGCGGATACGTGCTTGCAAATTTTCTTCAGTAATATCGGCGGCTAAATTTTCAAAACGTGGTGCCAATGCATGATTAAACGCTTCAAAAATAGTTTCAATGGAAATAGTGGAATGCATCACATTTAAATTTTCAGCAATTTTTGTTGCATCTTCAACACTCATCTCTGCAGTATAGCGTGACGGCATAATCAGTGCTTCAACGTTGTCATTGCCTAACGCATCAACTGCAATCGCAATCGTTAAGGCCGAATCAATACCGCCGGATAAACCCAAAATGGCGCCGTGACCTTTATTTTTCTGCACATAATCACGCACGCCCATGACCAAAGCTTGATAAATTAATTGCAACGCGGATGGCATTTTATACGGTGTTTGCTCAGTAATACTTACCTGTTTGCCGTCATAGCTAAGCGGCACACATAAACAGGTTTCATTAAAATAACCAGCATGATGAGTGACCTCACCTGTTTGATCAATTGCCAATGAGCCACCATCAAACACAAATTCATCTTGGCCACCAGCCCAATGCACGTAAACAATCGGCAGTTTATTTTCCGCGATACGTTCTCTCAATGTTTTAATACGTACCATTTCTTTAGCGACATCAAATGGTGAGGCATTCATACTAAAAATGACTTTTGCACCTTCAAACTGTGCTTGTTGCATCGGCGCGCTAAACCATAAATCTTCGCAAATCATCAGAGCGATCGGAATATCATTTAGCTGAAAAACACAGGCCTTATCGCCGGTTTTAAAATAACGTTTTTCATCAAAGACAGAATAATTGGGTAATTTTTGTTTGCGATACTCTGCAATGATTTTTTGATTGTGGATCACACAAGCGGCATTATAGAGCGCATCACCTACTTTTTCAGGATAACCCAGTACAACCGCGATACCGGTTACTTGTTCGCAAATACGCGTTAAAGCACGATCAATTTGTTGATATAACTCTGGGCGTAATAACAGATCTTCTGGTGGATAACCCACTAAAGTCAGCTCTGGAAAAATAATGACATCCGCTTGCAATTGATCGCGAGCAATCGCTGCCCATTTGATGACATTATTTGCATTATAATCACAATCACCAACCATAAAATTAACTTGCGCACATGCGACTTTGAGTGTTTTGATCATGTTGTCTCAGTTTTAAAGTGAATAGAAAATTGCAGCCAGTATACCTTAAAGTGATGATCCACGGCAGGGCTGGATCGTTAACGGTGCAAAGGAGTAAGCTCTTTTAAGAAATCACCACTACACGCGTTTCTTATTTTCAACGACAATAACTTTAAATTACTCGGTCAAAAGGAGTTTGACCATGGATATGCTTACATTAATCCCCGCGTTAGCCGCTATTTTTAGCTTAGCAAGCTTTAAACAACAGCGTAACCCACTGTGCTTTGCCATTATCCTTACCAGCATCGTCGCGGAAATAGCACCACCTATTAATATTACGGCCTTAATTGTATGCATCGCTTGTTTAAGTGCCTGCCTTTACCTCGTATCTTCAAAAGCGAGCGGTATAAATGCCAGTAATTCGCGGCGAGATGTTGAATAACTCAAGAACGGTCAGATTTGAGGCAAGGTCACATTAAAAACACTAAAACACGCGCTTTACACATAATAAATGAGCACATTTTTTAGTGTTTTTAATGTGAGATTGCCCAAATATGGCTGTTCCTCGCTACACCGGGAATTGCTGTATAAATGCTGATCCCTTTTAAATGCTGTCGATCATGTCGCCATTCAATGGCTAAATAATCAGCCAAAGGTTGGTCTGTGACTTTTTGCTGGAGTAAGCTGGCATTACGGAAATACAGTATTCCGTTTTTCCAAATTGCAAAACCCATGTGTGAGACAACGATATCAGTACCTGATTGATGACTTGGTTTGATAATAAAGACAATAGCAGCATTGGGGATCCGTTTTAAGATTGCACCGTTATTTTTGAATAAACGATTAAGGCTAATATAGGGGAAGTGAACGGTATTCGCCTTTATTGTTCTTGCAACTGTTTGTAAGCGTTGCATAGCTTGTTGCTTTGCATGCAACGATGGTTGCACTAAAAAAAATCTTTTTTTAAGAGTTTGGTGTAACCAGCGCTGCTTGTTGATTGTTGCTTGAATATATTTGACTTGATGCGGTGCAATTTGGTCATTATCATTTTTGATATAACCCTTACGACTATTATTCATCACCCAATCGCTGCTAATAAAGTGATTACGTGTTAGAAAAGATGCATGCTGCTGTTGATAACGAATGGCTAATAAATGCTGTTTAAATTGCTGTAAATTTTGTGCCTCTGCCATTGCGAGCACCGTTTCAATATAGGTTTGGCAATCAAAAACATCACTACGAAAAGCAGGTTGTTGATCAACTAAGCCCTTTTTCCCTTCGCCTAAATTGTTTAATAAATAAGGTGATCCTAAAAACTGTTGGCTGATATAAACGATTTTTTCAGATAAACTGGATCGTTGCTTGGCGTTAGCAATGATAGCTTTCATTAAATGCGCATTAAAAGTTGAGGCATAGGCATAAGTTATGTTGAACAAAAAAATGAGGAGGGCCGGGTAAAATAATTTTTTCATCATGTGATTAAACTATAGCGTTCGGTTTTAAAAATGCAAATTCAGTTTAAGCTGTTTCTTTAAATTAAGTCAATTAACCTAAAGAGTGTGGGCAGATACACTTAACCTACACGGCTTTGCTTAAGTTAACGTATTGAGTTGATATCATTATTACCCGTTTTAACGCTAGCGTAGCAATTATTCGGGGTAGTGTTGCGTTAAAAGCAAATAAAATGCACAATCACATGCATGTTAAGAACCTTAGCAAATTGAGAATAGCTTAGATTTCTTATTATGCGATCGATGTATGCTGCGCTAGAAGATCGCTAATGATTAACAAAATAGCGTTATGTTGAAAGATAAATTGTTCATAAATTAAACAATTGTAAACTTTTTTTGAAGAATGCTTTTTTTTTTCATACTTTCATGCTAGATTGTCAGCATATTTCTTCTGTATTTACGTTCGTGATTATAGAGAACAACCTAAAGGACAACGATTAGATGGTAAAAAGGATGAACCAAGTGGTCATGCCAAAGAGTGACAAACAGAGCTTTGAACCACAAACCGATCTAGAGCAATTAGCTGCGCTTAGTGTCAAAATCCTTCGCATCTTTTATTGGGACAGTCAAGAGATTATAAAAATAATATGTTTCCAACTGGCTGCTAAAATTCATCATAAAAGATCTATAAAAGCAGTTCGTTTTATTATAAGACTTATATATCGTTACACTGTAAAAATGCAACGCTATAGAGTTTCGGTGATAGTTTATCGACAATAAATCAAGAAATTGTGAACAACAAAAAAGGAACATGACTGGGATGACTTTATTTTTGGAAAGTACAACAATGGATCAGCAAGATTTAATAAAACGCCTTGAAGAAACAATCAAATTACTTCGCTCAGAGACATATCAGTTGAAATCAGTGATTGATAATTTACCTGGTAGCATTTATTGGAAAGATAAAGAGGGAGTATATTTAGGGCGAAATATGTATGCAATGCAAAAAATGCAGAATGCAAATTTTGAAAAAAATACCTTAAAAGAAACAATCATAGGCAAAACAGATTATGATTTCTTTTCAAGACAAGAAGCGGATCGCTATCGTCAACATGATCTTGAAGTAATGAAAAGTAAAAAAGAGCTTGCCTTAGAAGAGCCAGTTAGATTACCTAATGGTGAAATTATGATCCAGTTATCAACCAAGCGGCCTCTGTATGATGAAAAAGGCGAGGTTATTGGTATTGTTGGAAATACGATTGATGTGACTCGTCTTAAGCAAATTGAAGCGGAATTGCGTGATGCAAAAGAACAAGCAGAGCAGGCTAATTTAATTAAAACGGAATTTATGCGAAATATGGAGCATGACATTAGAACCCCGTTTAGTGGGATTTGGGGTATGGCTGGGTACTTAGCTGAAACAGAAGAAGACGAGCTAAAAAAAGAATATCTTAATGATATCACGCAAAGTGCAAAAGAACTTCTTGATTATTGTAATAGTATTCTTGATTTTTCTAGAATTGAGTCTGGTGCCTTGGCAATAATCGAAAAAAAGTTCAACCTTAATAAAATCATCGACAGTGTAATTGTCACTGAAAAGCCAGCCGCAATTATGAAAAAGTTAGATCTCCGGAAAAAAACCGATAAAAATTCCCCATTAGTAATTATTGGTGATCATTATCGATTACACAGAATTTTAATTAATCTATTAAGTAATTCAATTAAGTTCACTCACTCTGGTCATGTTGAATTAAATGTACAAGTTGTTGAGAAAAAGGATCGTAGAGTAGTGATACGATTTATTATTGAGGATACTGGTATTGGTATACCAAAAGATAAACAGGATTATATTTTTGAAAAATTTTCCCGCTTGTCTTTGTCTAATAAAGGAAGTTATAAGGGTATTGGTTTAGGTTTAAGGATTGTTAAACAATTTATGCATGAAATGGGAGGCGAAATTGATGTGATCAGCCCACAAGGACAGGGAGCACAATTTATTTGTACTATACCATTTCGTTTACCTTTAACGGATGATTTTTTTTGAATGAAAATAGGAATTATCTGATGTCAGCTACCATTACAATTTTAGTTGTTGAAGATGTTGTTATCGCGCAGAAAATAGCAAAAATGATACTGCAAGATCTGGGTTGTCAGGTTGATATTGCAAGAAATGGCCACGAAGCAATCAAAATGACAGAAGTAAGATGTTATGACCTTATTTTTATGGATATTGGGTTACCTGATATTAATGGTATAGAGGTCACAGAAAAAATCAGAGAAAAACATGGAGGGAAAATTCCAATTATTGCTTTAACAGCTAATAGCAATAGTTATTACCAAGCGAGTTGTCTTAAAGCGGGTATGAACGACTTTATTGAAAAACCTTTGGCAAAAGAATCAGTTAAAGCCGTTATTGATAGATTTAAAATTAATATGTAAGAGAGAAAGATTATGTTGTCTAAAAATTTAAATTCAAAAATTTTCTTTTTTGAAGGGTTTTCTATTCACTTTGATAGTTTTGTTTCAGCTGAACAAACGTTGTTTGAGATATTTTCTGAAGAAAATTATCGTTTTTCTTGTCCAAAAAAACAGCCAAATATTATTGATGCAGGTAGCAACATAGGTATAGCGACATGCTATTTTAAAAAGCTTTATCCAAATGCTGTTATCACTTGTTTTGAAGCTGATCCAAATGTTTTTCCTTTATTAAAAGAAAACATCACTGTTAATCAGTTGCCGGATATTAAACTAGTCAATGCAGCATTAACGAGCAGGCAGGGAATGATTGATTTTTATTGTCAATTACCTGCAAACGAACTTGATAATCGTGGAAATTCTATAATTAAAGAATGGGGTGTCCAGCGAAGAGGCGCATGTATTAAAAAAGTTAGGTCAGTGTTGTTATCGAGCTATATTAACGATGAGGTTGATTTTTTAAAATTAGATGTTGAAGGTGCTGAGCAACAAATATTAGAAGATCTTGAGAAGACAGATAAATTAAAGTATATCAAGCAAATGGCCATCGAAGTCCATCAAGCTGATGCGATAAAGGCGGTAAATGATGTTGATAGAATAGTTAACATTCTAGAAAGAAACGCGTTTAGCTTTAGTCTAGTTGAAAAAGATGTCACAGGATTGTTTCCGCCACAAATTGCGGATTGGGCCGATAAAATTCAACCGCGTCTTTTTGTCATTCGTGCAGAAAGTTGATCATCTTGTTGCGGTGATAATTTTCGTTTTTGGCTGGCACGAGTTCGAAGTGACGAGTGAAAAAGAGAATACTGATTATTGTAAGTTATTCTAGGCCTTTCAATCGAAGTTTGGCAAAGTAATGCATTGCCAGTTGCCCCAATGAATTGGCTGATACGTGGGTTTACCCACAGTGAAGAATGATTGCCAGGAAATCTTAGGATCCTACTGAGGACATGAGCTTCAGATTCTAGATGTCTATTTAAACTTTCTGAATGGTGTCTGAAACGGTCAAATTTTCCTGTTGTTATCACAGTAGGAGGCAGTTGCGATAATTGAGCAGAGTAGAGTGGTGATACGAGTGGATTACGCCTATCAATTTTTGGCGGTAAATAATGTGAGAGAAACCAATCAATAAAATTTTCAGAAATGCTTTGATCTTGCCTTTCAAAAAAGATGAGATCGCGTTGTGAGCGTGGCAAATTGCTTAATTCGCGTTCAGAATGTAATAAATCGAAAAGGCCGCTTATTAAAATTAGCCCGCGAATTGAAAACTCTTTTCTCAACCCCAATGACGTTGACACAGCAAAATTAGCTCCTGAACTATAACCGCCAATCACAAGGTTATTGCGATCGACTTGCAGCAAGGAGCGCTCTGCAATGCGATGCATTATCCTATAAGCATCCATTAAGCCGCAGGGGAATGGATACTCTGGTGCAAGCCGATGATTAACAACAATAACTTGGCCATGTAGTTCTGCAGCAATGTGGCTTGCAATTGCATCAGTTGGATCAGATTCTCTGGCTACAAAAGCAGTACCGGGGATATAAAAAATAGTTGGATAAGGCGGTTGGCTTGTATTATTGCGATAGATCCACAGCTTAATCTCTTCAGTAACTATTTTAATGGAAATCTTTTGCTTAGTAACCTCATCAGAGTAGGCTGGAGGATAGCTACTTCGTATTCTCGTAACTTTATTTCTATGTTCAGCAATCGAGCGTTTAAATGGGTTTTTAGAATGCATCGCGTTTATAATCCAAGCTTAAATAAAAATCATGAGTAAATCTGCTGCTGCGTTACTTATTCGCGAAAACTTTAGATCTCGTAAATTTTCACTGAGGTTTTGCTATTAGCATAATGAATAATGCTCAATTTTATACCTGCAAAAAATACTTCATTTAAATATTAATTCTTCTTTGATACTTACCTAACAAAATTCAAAAGCTTCAAACTGGAATTGCTAACAATTTTTAGCAGTTGCGCCATGCCAACTTCGCAGTTTGAAGTTAAATTGGTATATACCCTGAGCGATTAGAAAAAGTAGGTTCTCTCTTCTTCCGTCATTGCTTCGTTGCGCTCGCAATGATGGAACCCCTGTTGACCTATTTGCTAATTGCTTTGGGAATATATGCCAGCATAGTATAACTTGCTGATCCAGGCCAGTATTTTTCGATGTTTCTGCCTGCCTTGCAACCTCATTGGCGGTGGTAGTATAGTAGCATTATCAAGCAACTAGATATTGGAGTAGAGTGATGAGTTACAAACCTGAAGATTTAATGCCAGATGACAAAAATTATTGTGAGGTGAATGGCAAAAGCATTCGTAAGGGCAGTGTCGCTGCGGCATTGGCTAATGCAAAAATAGTGGAATCTAAGAATGCGACTGCCGCACAAAAAAAAGCAGCTTTGGAAGCATTGCAACAATTAGCACCAGCGTTAGTGGATTTTGAATTAACAAGGTTCATGCAATGGAAAAATCCTGAAATCCAAAAAATATTTGATGCAGTAGAAAGCAGCGCACAGTAATTCCCGGCGAGATGTTGAATAACTCAAGAACGGTCAGATTTGACGCAAGGTCACATTAAAAACACTAAAAAATAGCGGAGTTTACACATAATAAATGAGCACATTTTTTAGTGTTTTTAATGTGAGATTGCCCAAATATGGCTGTTCCTCGCTACACCGGGAATTGCTGAGCAGCTCAACAGATATTTAGAGTTGATGGGATGTAACTCACCCCTTTTGACTTTATATTGACCAGGACGTTCTCCGCTACGGGGTGAGTAGTTACTAATGATTTTACATAGTGTCTTAAGGATCACCGTGAATCACCAAAAGTATATTCAAAAGGCAATCAACTTTATCGAAGATAATCTTGATCAGACATTTTCTCTAAAAGATATTTCAAATGAAGCATTTAAATCACTATCATACATGCATCGAATATTCTATTGTATGACTGGTTATACAATGAAAGAATATATTCGTAATCGTAGGTTATCAGATGCTGCATACCAGTTACGCTGTTCAGACAGTAAGATTACAGATATCGCCTTGAGAGCAGGATTTAAAACACATGAAAGCTTTACCCGTGCATTTTTTAAAAAATATGAGATATCACCTCGTGATTTTCGTAAAAATAGACAAGAACAAGTATTGTTCGAACCATTAAATGTTGAGTTAGCGAAGCACAACAATCAGAATCGATTATCTGAACTCAACTTAGAAGTTGAATATGTTCTTTATCAAGAAACGCCAGTATGCGGTTTTCAAATTAGTACAACATTAGATAATGGCCAACAAGCTATAGATATTCCTAACTTCGCAGGGGGATTATTTTCTAGTGGGCAGCTCCAGAAGTATTTTGATTTATTATATACTCCAGTATTTGGTGTTTACACCAATATGAGTGAAAATAATAATTTTAATTATTTAGTTGGATGTTTAGCATCATGCAAAAAGAAAAAATCAGAAGAAATGATTACTCACCATATTAAAGATTCAAAATATGCACGGTTTCGTTTGCGGCAAAATGACCTTATTAAAGAAGCTTGGCAATATATTTATGGCGTTTGGTTTCTTGAGCAAACTCAACTACGTACCAAAGGCTTTGATTTTGAAATATATTATGAAACTCATACGGATATTTATATACCAATGAATTATTAAATTTGTAGAGTAACTATTCACTCTGTAGATGGGAACGCCCTGATCCCAGTAATTCCCGGCGAGATGTTGAATAACTCAAGAACGGTCAGATTTGAGGCAA
>CAYGTS010000106.1:0-9597 GCA_964352905.1 uncultured Legionellales bacterium
TTTTAATGTGAGATTGCCCAAATATGGCTGTTCCTCGCTACACCGGGAATTACTGGATTAGAGGTGAGTGTTTTAGTAACCATCGCGTTAACATACCCTGTATTTCGGGAGTTTACTTCCGAAATTACAAGGTATTTTATTGAGATAATACTAAATTAAGGCAAAATTTATTCTAAATCAGCCTGTTATAACTTATTGTTTGTTTGTGGGCTGCGCTAAGCGTTGCAAGATTGCGGGCGGAAAGAATCGTTTGATCGTTGTGCCTTGTACCAAAATCGAAAAAATAACTACACCATACACCATTGGCAAGAGTTGGTTTTTGGGCGTGCCATCGGGTAACGATAGTACCAGTGCCACGGCCAAAGCGCCGCGCAAACCCGACCAAGTAAATAAATTAGCGATTTTATGCCGCGATGAAAAATTAAATTTTCGCTCCATATTTAGCATGACCATTGAAAAATAAACGCTGAGATAACGCCCAATTAAAACCACCATGATCGCAATCACGATTCCCCAAAATTCATTTAGAGTGGGCACGCCAACCAATAAAGCCATTAAGCCAATTAACACAAATAATATTGCATTTAGAACTTGATCAATCAGATCCCAAAATAAATCGATATGATCACGGGTTTTCTTTGCAGCGATATGTGGCAGCGTTTTATTACCAACGACTAACCCTAAGACGACACTGGCAATCGGGCCAGAAACATGAATCGTTTCAGCAATCGCATAACCACCGCTAACAGCGGCAAGCGTAATTAACACTTCGGTGATCACATCATTGGCATTGCGTACTAATAAATGAGTGAGCATTGCCATGATCAAACCTAAACCAACGCCGCCTAAGACGGCTTGAATAAATAAGGTTGTAATATGAATCAAGGACGGGCTTTCATGACCAAAGGCAATACTGGTTAACGTGACAAAAATCACCACACCCACGCCATCATTAAATTGCGATTCACCATCTAAGACAACTTCAAGATTACTGGGTAAGCCAACGTTTTTTAAAATTGCCAAAGCCGCAATCGGATCGGTAGGGGAAATAATCGCGCCAAAGATTAAGGCATCAATATAAGACAAGGCAAGACCTAAGGCATGCAAAATAAAATACATCAGCGTGCCAATAATAAAGGTTGCGCTGAGCGTGCCAAAAATCGCCAGCGTAATCACATCCCATTCACGCAAGCGTAATTTTTTAAGCGAAATATTTTTGGAACTGGCAAACAACAAAAAGCACAAAATCCCTTGCAAGACAATTTGGCTAAAATCCAATTGTGTTAGTATGTTCATAAAATGGCTGTGCGCGTAACTAAAACCAAGGTATTTAAAAAGCGACAGCATGATCACTAAAATGAAAGCCAACAACATTAATCCAATCGTCATTTGTAAATGTAAGTAACGCAAATTGATAAAACTAAAAAAAGCCGCCAGTGCAAGTAAGATGGCAATGATATCCAGCATATGACATTCCTTTGTTTGCGAGTGAGTATTGTAACCTGGAATGATTGATCAATAAAATGTTATTGATCCGTCATTGCGAGGAGCGTTAGCGACGAAGCAATCTAGGGAAAGGATCTGCGATTTTGCAAATTTTCACAGTACTTGCTATCGATTCCCTGCATTAACTAGCATCACCTTAACATCTAATTCAGTGGTCCTTGCCCCTGGATTGCTTCGCACTTCGTGCTCGCAATGACGGAGCTTCGCTCGCAATGACGGAGATTTCCGTAACGTTAACCTTTAAAATTTAAAGCAAGAAAATAAACCGCAACGAGATTTTGAACTTGCCGCATCCGGTCTTAATGCATCGGCAAGCGTTGGCTCGCTTTTTGAAAAAAGTCCAAGATCCTTAAGAAACCCTTTAGTGCGATTACCACCATTGCGAGCGTGTTCATAAGATTTTTCTAAAAATGTCAGGGGATCTAGATTGGTGTCATTAATCGCCTGATTATTATATCGCTTCCCCAGCTTCTGCCAAAAATCTTTACTTTTATTATACGATTTTTTGAACTTCTCAGCTTTTGCAATAATGGAATCTAAATTTTCAAGATAACTTTTAATCTTATTAAGTTGTAGAATAGTCTCTGTTGTGCAAGGAGAACATGATATGATAGTATCATTTAATAGTTTTTCTATTATCTTAAAATAGCCTTCTTTACCAAAAGAATGATTTGTTTGTATGCAATTATCAAAAAGAGTGGTTATTTCATTTATTTTTTCGGATAAGATAGTAGTGTTATTGTTATTTTCCTTTTTTTTATTGATGGAACACTTTAATTTTCCTAATGCGTCACAATAATATGAGGCTATTATTTTTCTACTGGCTGCTAATGTGCCATCGTCTTTTTTAACTTCTAATCGTTTCGGAATTAACAAATATAGGCATTGTCTTAGTGAACTTTGCGACTCCAGCAATTTTAAAAAGTCATTTGCTTGTGTGATTAACGCTTGTTTGGCTTCATTAGTTGTTGCAGCAGTATACTTGGCCTCAAACTGTTGCGCAATGTTAACTAAATGCTTTTTAGATGATTTATCGCGCGCCAAACTTGCCGCTAAATATAAATTAGCAAACGGGCTGTTTAATCGATTTTGTGATAGTTGAGGTGGTAAGGTTGTAGTTGTGTTTGGATATAAAATGGCGCTGGCTTTATAATATAAATTTTCAACGCTATTTTCTGGTTGATTAGCAAGAGTAAGCAGTTTTGTTTTAAATTGCTCGCTATTGATTGGGTTATTATTTTCCCCTAAATGCGAAAGCATGGCCTTATTTGCCATCTCTATCTGCAGGCCACAACTGTAATCATCACCATCAGGTTGCGTTTTACATTCCAAACTATGTATTGTAGATCCAGGGTATAATTCTAGTAAAATTTTTCTTTCAATACTATCATCAGCAAGCGGCGAGCCTTTTGGATTATTGTAATAAATAACAGGTACAGGATTTTCAGCTCGATAATGCACCCACACATTTACATAATGACGAGCGCGCAATATCGGTATAAAAACTGTTAGTGGCCGCTGCAAAGGAGTCGTGTTTAATAATCTTGCCTCACGTAAAGAATCTACTGTGGTAGCTTTTGCTAGCGTTAAACAAGGATGTACTTGAATAAATGGATTATCACTAAAACTATTCTCATGCAAAGCATTAACTTGCTCATTATCCAGCATGGGTTTTGCAAGAGCAAGCACTTTAGCGTCATCAACTGTTTTAGAATATTGGCGATCGGGCGAGGAAACATTTAATTGAATTTTAATGTTGTTGCCTAAATTTTCTTGCAATTTTGCAATAACGACATGAGCAACTTTTTCACCACCACAAATCATAAATTGGGTATTGGGATTTTTTTCTAAAAGCTTTTTTAGTTGTTCAGTATATTCATCAATTAAATCAGTAAGGTACTTTTCATTGGCTTCACGTGAAATAGCGGGGTGATATATGTCATGATACTGATCACCTAATAATGCTGCCATTTCTTTTTGATGCGTGTCATTAACATAAGGTTGGCCATCAAAATAATGTTTAATTTGATGTTGGTTTCCAGTCCGTTTTAAGTAACGTGTAAAAGGGCTATTACCTGAATAACCAATTGCAAAAACCACAACCGGTGTGTTTGGTGCAAACTCAAGTTTAGGTTTTGCAAATACCACTGTGCCATTGTCATGTAATTTGGGTCTAGAATCGATATAACAGGGTAGCTCAACTTCTCTTTTAATATCGTTTTCGTTAGGAAAGAAAAATTTGCTGGCTAAACCCTGGAATTGTGTTCTGCCAATATCATGCACTTCTTCTTCAATAATAAAGGAAACTTTAGTGCTGCCATCTTCAAGCTGTTCTATTTCACTGGGCGTATATTTGCGATTTTTATTGGCAGGTTGGCATTGAATTAACTGTTCAATTGAAAAACCTAAAGTTGGTAAAATAGGTGACAGCAAGCTTAATAATTCTGCTAAAGAATATTGGCTTTGGATTTCACGCCAATTGTCTTCGCGTTCTTTTTGCGTTCCTTCTTGCAAGATAGCTTTTAATACAATTTGGCCAGGGATTTCTAAGGATGCTGATAAAGTCGGTAAGTCTACTTGATCAATCTTTTCATACAAGACTACGAATAAACTTAAATCCGCACGTTGCAAATCAACAAAATGCGTTAAGGCTTCTTCTGCCGTCATAACCCGATAAGGCATGCCATTTTTATATAGCGCAATATCTTGATAGCGATAAGCACTACAAGGAGGCAGCGGCACAATCACTCTTTGCTGAGAATTTATGCCTAATGCTGCTAAGATGGCGGTAACGGTTGCTTCATCTTGTGGCACTTTTACCCCAACGCTAAGACCGTAATGATCTAACAGCTCTGGTGGCATAGGGCCATCAAAAAAAACACTGACCTTACTCGCACGATAGCTTGGATTTTTGTCGCCTTTTTGCTTATAGTCACGAACAGGGATTATTGTTGCAGGTCTCTTAGTCATATTTGCAGAGTTAAGCCCTGTTGCAGGCGCTGCGGATGCGAGTTCAAGAAATTGTGTTGGATCAGAATGACCTGGCATAGTTTACTCTTATGATTAATCAATAAGCGCTACTGTAGCAAAACAAGGCGCTAATGTAAATAAGAACAATTATCATTCAGCGAGCTGTAAGGGATTATCTAAAATAATCAAATCATCCGATGGGCAAAGCAGCAATGGGGAAGGTGTTTGTTTAAAAATAAAATGTTGCAAAATCAAAGCCAGTGCTTGTTGTTGCGCTGGTTTATTAAGCATAGCTTGCATGCCGGCAAGCAGTGATTCTTGGCGCTTAACCGGGCAGCTGGCATGACCGGTTAAGGCAATAATCGGAACATTAGCCTTTTGCGGGCAATTTAAGGCACGGATTTTCTGAGCAGCAATAATGCCACTAAAGTCAGGTAAGCCAATATCCATTAAAATTAAATCATAATCATGCTGTTTTGCTTTATCGACAGCTTCTTGGCCATTTTTAGCAATATCAACCTGGCAGTTGAAAGGCTGTAACAGCACGCGAATTGCCATGGCTGCTAAATTATTATCTTCCACAATTAATATGCTTGGCGCTTGCGTCGTTGCAAGTGTTTGATTTGTATCAATTTGGGGTATTGTGGTGTTAATACTCTCATTTTGCACGCTATCGCTTGCTGTTTTTTCAAACGGCAGTGTTACCATAAAACAAGAGCCTTGGTTGAGTTGGCTTTTTACTTCAATCGTGCCCTGCATGGCATCAACATAACGCTTAACGGTATAGAGGCCCAAACCAGCGCCTTTGTATAAGGCTTCGTAAGCTGGTGTTAAGCGCGCAAAAGCTTCAAAGATAGTTTCAAACTGATCGTTAGGAATGCCAATACCCGTATCACGCACACTAATTTGCAATGTCACGTGTGTTTTATTGCTAAGTGAGGGGAGTGGCTCAACGTGAACGCTAACACTACCCACTTCCGTAAATTTTAAGGCATTACTCATTAAGTTAAGCAAAATCCGATCAAGATAAACCGCACAGCCTTTAAGTGTGTTCGCTACATTGGGTGCTAGCGTATAAGATAATGTTAATTTTTTATGCTTTGCCACAGGTTGTAACAAATCAGTGTTATGTTGCAAGAGATCAGCAAGGTTAAATGCAGTGATATCATGTGTGGTAATTTCATTATCTAAACGCGTAAGATCTAAAATTTCATTACATAATTTGAGTAACTCATTAGTTGCAGTCATTAAAAGTTGGCTATCTTGGCGTACGATTTTAATTAAACTGGGTAAAGTCTGCGCATCTTTACGCTCAGATTCCGCTTGATTGGCGTTGTTGATCACATCTTGAATCATGCCTAACATACCCGTAATGGGGGTGCGTAAATCATGACTCATATTCGCAATAAATTCTGATTTTGCCTGGCTATTAGCCTCAGCTTTTAAGCGCATTTTGCGCTCATTGCGCAAGTCTTTTTGTCTGGCAAAAATAAAAATAACAGCAAGAGAACCAAAATATTGCAAGATCAAACCCATCAAATTACCTTTATGAAAGGTAATTGTGCTAGTCGTGTTAAAAACAATCACGGCAGAGCAGGTGCCAATTAATAACAAAATTGCAAAACTAAGCGCATCCACTAACAGCATTAACCAAACCATCACAATCGTGGTACTCATTAACCAAACATCGGAAGCATTATTTTTAAGGAACATAAAGGTAAAAAAGAAGGGGAGGCAGAAGGTGAGGGTTAAATACCAGTATATCGCTTTCCATTTAACCAATTGAGCAGGCCATTTGCGATGAAAAATAAGCGGTATGCAAAGCAGTGTCGCAATGATGCGCAATAGCATATTCTCGTACGATTGATACGAAAAATACACCCAAAATATATAAAAGATTGGGAAATTAATGATGCCAAATATGCCAAATAGAAAGTATTGGCCACCAAACAAATCAACACGTTCTGTAACAAGATCTCGTAGTGATAGTGACCAAGTTTTTGCTATATGAAAAAACGTTTTCATACATTAAAAATAGCATTTGAAAACTGGGTAAACATATTAATTTGGTAGTTAAAAATGAAATCAAAAATATTCCTAACTAAGGTTTCATTTTTAAGCCATAAGGCTTTAAATTCAGCTTCAAAAATTGCATCAAAATGATCGGCGTTAATATGAACAAAAAAGAAAGTTAAATCTTTTTTCTGCGCGCCAATGCTGACTGCAAGATCACGGAAGTTAGCATAGTCGACATTATCTAAGCGCTCAATCGCTGCAAAAGCAATCAGTCTTGAATCCCAATCGTTTGCTCTTAGCCAGCGTAATTGGCCTTCTATATAATCTCTTGCAAAAGGTAAATAGGCCGTGTTATCAAGCAATTCGTAGGTTAAGTCAACATTAAACGCAGAAGCAAATAATAAATATAACTGCTCATGTGATAAGCCGTTAAAGTTAAATTCATCGATAATATTGCTTAAGATTAATTCTTTAGCTTTTTTATTTGGTGCAAAACTGCCCATGTACCATAAGAAATCAGAAAAGTGGCCGCGCAAATGGTAAAATACTTTAATAAAAAAAGTGATTTGTTCTTGAGACCAATGCTTGGTTTTTTCTGCTTGAAAAAGATCAATCTTCTTTATGGCCTGTTGATATTGTTGATCCCAATTTGATAAAAATTTAGCTAAGTCTTCTTGGGTATGATTGTTTTGTTCGTGAGAGGTTTGGTTTACAAGTGTACTGTTCATATTATTTTCCAGATAAAATCAAAGGGACATAAATTTGAAAGGGAATTATAACGAAATGAAATCTAATTACTAGCTACTATTGTATAAAATTAAACCAAATGTAGGCAAAATTTTCAAAAATGGGTATCTGATCACACTTTTTAGATTTAAATTCACCAAGGACGTTCAGATTTGGGCATGAAAGATACAGGCTCGTTGCTGCGCCTGACTTATTTAACCAACGCCAAAAATTCACTGCGAGTGCGCATGTTATCGCGGAAAATACCTAACATCATTGAAGTGGTGAGTACCGAATTTTGTTTTTCAACCCCGCGCATCATCATACACAAATGTTGGGCTTCAATAATGACGGCGGCACCCAAACCTTGTGTCACTTCTAACATCGTCGTGGCGATTTGTTTGGTGAGATTTTCTTGGATTTGCAAGCGCCTGGCAAAATGTTCAACAATGCGTGCAATTTTAGAAACGCCAATCACTTTACCGCGCGGCATGTAAGCGACATGGCATTTGCCAATAAAAGGTAATAAATGATGTTCACACAGCGAATATAATTCAATGTTTTTCACAATCACCATTTCATCGTTATCGGATTCAAAGATGGCGCCATTAATGATTTCGGCTAAATCTTCGTGATAACCTTTAGTTAAAAATTGCATGGCACGCGCAGCACGCTCAGGTGTTTTTTTAAGACCATCACGCTCGGGGTTTTCACCAATCTCGGTTAATAGGGCGTGATAGTGATCACTTAAGTTTTGCATTATTTTCAACTTCCTCGCTATAATGGCGCTTTTATATGGGATGAACTAAGATGGATGGTATCTATTTTATCCCGTTAACTTTATATTTACCAAGAACGTTCAGATTTGGCGTTCCCTACTACGGAGTGAGTAGTTACGATGGATGAAAATAATACACATTGGCAAACCTTATGGCAACAAATGTTAAGCATGCAGCAGCAAGGATTGCAGTTTTATCAAAACTTGCTAAAAGCACCGGCAAACGATAATGCTGACGAAGTTATTCGTTTTTTCAATGACATGCTAAACACCTGGCAGCAAGGTCTTAAGCACTATCAAGCGCAAGCTGAAGATGAATTTACGCAAGCTTATCAAGCCGTATTAGCCTTATTGCAACAACATTGGCAGCGTATAACTGATCATTTACAGGAACTGCAAACAGCGCAGCAAGCTATTTACCCGGCGTGGCTTAAGTTTGCTGAAGCTGATTACGCTAAATTATTGCAAGATACTGCCTATCAAAAAGCCTATGCTGCTTTAATCAATGCCTGGATTATGAAAAAATCGGGTTGGCAAAATGCTTGATTTTAAGTTGCTACAACAGCCAATCAGTTATTATCCTGGTTGTGAGCGTGTTGCGTGTTTCACTATCGATAAAGTCACGTTGTGGCATTATAAAGCAACATGTTCACCGACAATCCAACCACCGCTTTTAATTACCTTCGCATTGGTTAATCGTCCTAATGTTTTAGATTTGCATGCAGATTTTTCGTTAATTAAAAAACTACTGGCACGTGGGTTAGATATTTATTTAATTGATTGGGGTTATCCTGATGAAAATGATTATAATTTAAGTCTAGCTGATTATGTGACGCGCTATATGCAACAGTGTGTTGATTTTATTTTGCAGCAACAACAGATTAAAGCGATTAATTTACTCGGTGTTTGCCAGGGGGGGGTGTTATCGCTGTGCTACGCGAGTTTATATCCGAAAAAAATTCAGCGCTTAATTACCATGATAACCCCGGTGGATTTTCATACCGAAGATAATCGGATCAGCCAGTTATTGTGTTATATTGATGTAGAAAGGATTGTTGAAACCTTAGGTAATATTCCCGGTAGATTATTATCACAATTTTTTGTGAGTCTTAAACCGTATGAATTAACGTTGGGTAAAGCAATTGATTTTTTAATGCTCTTGCCAGATCAACAAAAATTAACACGCTTTTTACACGTTGAAAAATGGTTGTATGAAAACCCTGATCAAGCAGGGAAAATGTTTCAGGAATTTGTTGAGCAATTTTATCAACAAAATTTATTGATCCAAGAAAAAATAAAAATCAACAATCGTTATGTTAAATTAAAAAACATAACCATGCCGCTGCTAAATATTTATGCGCTCAACGATCATATCGTGCCTGCTAGTGCCAGCTGTTGCTTAAAGGACTATGTTGCAAGCAAAGATTATAGCGAGCTTGCGTTTGAAGGCGGGCATATTGGGATTTATATTAGCCAACAAGCGCAAGCCATTATTCCTGAGAAAATAGCGGGTTGGTTGGGTTAGCTTGGTTTCAGGATCCGTCATTCATTGCGAGGAGCGTTAGCGACAAAGCAATCCAGGGAGAGGATCTTTAAATTTG
>CAYGTS010000107.1:0-7075 GCA_964352905.1 uncultured Legionellales bacterium
ACCATAGCAACATCGCCTTTAACATCTCACTCAATGCCATAAACCCTGGATTGCCATGCGCGTAGCAACCACAATGACGGGATCTTCCGTCATTGCGAGGAGCGTTAGCGACAAAGCAATCCAGGGTTAGGATCTGCGATTTTGCAAAATTTCACTGTGCTTGCTAGTTGTACCACCATAGCAACATCGCCTTTAACATCTCACTCAATGCCATAAACCCTGGATTGCCGCGCTTCGCTCGCAATGACGGGATCTCTGATCGTGCAAAGTTCAGTGTATTTGCTATCGATTCTACCGCATTAACTAAGATCACCTTAACATCTCATTCATTGGCTCTCGCCCCTGCCACGCGCGTAGCAACCGCAATGACGGGATCTTCAAACATTCTACTTTCATTCTACGCTACACGCTTCTAACTTTTTTTCAGAAAATTCACTTTCAATTTCAACTTCTTCAACAGTGTTTTCTGCTTGCTCATCTGCTTGGGTTGCGAGTAAATCTAATTGCTGATTTAAATTTTTTTCAGCTGAATCTAAATCGCTAATATCCGGCAAAGGCGGTAAATCAGTTAATTTTTGAATATTAAAATCATCTAAAAATTGTTTGGTGGTAGCAAATAAAGCAGGACGTCCTGGCACTTCTTTGTGACCAACAATTTTAACCCAATTACGATCTTGCAAAGACGTAATAATGTTACTGCTCACCGCCACACCACGAATGTCTTCAATCTGTGCGCGCGTGATCGGTTGGCGATATACTATTAAGGCCAACGTTTCTAAATAGGCACGTGATAAACGCGGTGGTTTTTCTTCCCACAGTTTTGCCACATATGGCCCAAATTCTTTGCGTGCTTGAATACGATAACCATTCGCAACGTGTTTTAATTCAATGCCACGACTTTGATAATCATTTTCTAACTGCTGCAACACCTCTTGGATCATTTTTTTATCGGGTTGTTCATCTTCTGGAAAACATTGAATTAATTTATCAATCGCCAAGGGATCGCTGGCTGACATTAAAATAGCTTCTACGGTATTTTTACAGGTAATTGGGTTCATGATGATTTAGCCTTGATATAAATTTTTGCAAACGGTTCAGCTTGCACAATTTCAATTAATGATTCACATAATAATTCTAAAATCGCAAGCAAGGTCACAACAACCCCCATACGCCCTTCTTTGCGATCGAATAAATCTTTAAAATCGGTGAAATTTTCTTTTTTAACTTTGTTTACAATATCCGTCATGCGCTCGCGCACCGATAATGGTTCCATGGTAATGTGATGGTGCGCTAACATTTGTGAACGTTTAATAATCGCCATATACGCAATCGCAATTTCTTTTAAATCAACTTTAGGTTGCGGTCGCGGTTTTTTATAATCGGGAGGCGCTACTTGTACAAGATGAAAATCAATACCAACGCGTGGCAATTCTGCTAAATTTTCAGCGGCTTTTTTAAAGCGTTCGTATTCTTGTAAGCGTTTAATTAATTCAGCACGCGGATCATCGGGTTCTTCCTCTGTCGTTTCAGGGCGTGGCAATAGCATGCGTGATTTAATTTCAGCTAGCATGGCCGCCATGACTAAATATTCTGCCGCCAACTCTAACTGTAGTTGCTTCATGATTTCAACATATTCCATGTATTGCTGGGTGATTTGCGTGATTGGAATATTTAAAATATCAACATTTTGGCGTTTAATTAAATACAATAATAAATCCAGCGGTCCTTCGAACGCATCTAAAAAAACTTCTAGCGCATCCGGCGGGATGTATAAGTCCTTGGGTAACTCGGTGACAAATTGCCCATGCACTTTGGCAATGGGTTTAAGTTCTTGTTGCTCAATTTCTTCAATAACAGCTGCGTTCACTGAATTTCCTCTTAGGTATAATCGATGCCCATCGCTTCGTGCACTTCTTCTAAGGTATCTTGCGCGACTTCACGCGCTCTTTCACAACCTTGGGCCATAATGCTTTTAACCAAACTCGGGTTGGCTTCGTATTCTGCAGCACGTTCACGCATGGGTGCCAGTTCAGCTTGCACCGCCTCACACAGGCGCGCTTTACAATCTAAACAACCAATGCTAGCACTACGGCAACCTTGTTGCACCCACTCATGGGTAGCGGCATCAGTATAAACTTTGTGTAAACCCCAGACCGGGCATTTTTCGGGATCACCCGGATCGCTGCGGCGCACGCGTGCCGGATCGGTTTGCATGGTACGCAATTTCTGCGCAACCACGTCTTTGTCATCACGCAATTGTATCGTATTGTTATAGGATTTTGACATTTTTTGGGCATCTAACCCCGGCAATTTCGGCGTTGGTGTGAGTAAGGTTTGCGGTTCCGGCAAAATGATTTTTCCACCCCCTTCAAGATAACCGTATAAACGTTCGCGATCGCTAATCGCAATATTACGTTGCTCAGAAATCAGCGCTTGGCCAGTAGTGAGCGCTTCGTGAATGCCTTGCTCTTGAAATTGTTTTAGCAAGTTACGATATAATTGGGCATTTTTCTTACCCATTTTTTGAATGGCAAGTTCGGCTTTTTCATTGAAATCGGCATCTTTACCGTAAATGTGATTAAAACGCCGTGCAATTTCACGCGTGATTTCAATATGCGGCACTTGATCTTCTCCCACAGGTACAAAGCCCGCTTTAAAAATCAGGATATCGGCACTTTGCAGTAAGGGATAACCCAAAAATCCGTAAGTCGCCAAATCTTTGTGTTTGAGTTTTTCTTGTTGCTCTTTATAGGTTGGCACGCGTTCTAACCAACCTAGTGGCGTAATCATTGATAACAGTAAATGTAACTGTGCAATTTCAGGCACTTGCGATTGCACAAAAATGTGTGCGGAACCCGGGTTAATCCCCGCCGCAAGCCAATCGATCGCCATATCCCACACATGTTGCTTAATTTGCTGTGGCTCATCATAGTGCGTGGTTAAGGCATGAATATCAACAATGCTAAAGAAGCATTCGTACTCATGTTGTAGTTTTATCCAATTTTTAATTGCGCCATGAAAATGCCCTAAATGTAATTTACCGGTGGGACGCATGCCCGATAATACGCGTTGCTGGTGAATAGCGACATCTTGGTTCAAGAAAAATCTCCTTTTGTATTTAATTTATGCACGATTTTACCTGTTCTGGGCATCGTATGGAACCGGCAAGCATCGCATAAATTTGAAAAAAAATCAGCAAGATTTAAATGAAAATCACAGAGGTATCCCCTGAAATGAAAGCAGAGCAACTGCGGCTTAAGCAGTTACTCTGCGCTGGGTTACGACCTTTTTGGGCTAGTGGTATTAGTATTAGTGTTAGTAGGACTAGGACTAGGACTAGAACTAGAACTAGAACTAGAAAATATACCGTGCCTTACTAAAGATGAAGAAGATGAAGATGCTTGTGTTTTTTTCCTTTTCTTCTCAGCATCCGCCTCTTCTAAATCAGCTTCTGGATCCTGGAAATTGAATACGCGGAATATAGCAGCTATGTCGGTAGACTTATCTGTGATCCGCTCTTTATCTCTTAGATCGCGTTTAGTTACTTTCCCCAGCATACTTGATAAAATCTCTGATGCCTGCTCTTGGGCTTCACTTTTTACCCCCAACGCCATCATCGTATCAAGCAAACTTTGTAAGAAGCCCCGATGCAAAAGCCTTTCGCCTACATTCGTAGCGCACAATAATGCTTGGTGTTTATCCAGTATATTTTTCAATGTAGGTATAGCTTCGGCTGCTGTTTGCCCACTTGTTATCATTAGCAGAGCAAGCATTATAGTAGTCTCTCGGTCTTTATGTAGTGGCCAGCGCCACATTGCAGAGTTTATATTAGCGCATGTTTTTGTATTGTTTAGCATAGTATACAAATTGCGCAAGCACTCTTCTTTGTGCTTACTGACTTCATTATTCTTGGGAACCCTGGTTTTTCTCCTTTTTGTTACTAACTCCGAATCTTGTTCGGAATCGGCATCACTGCTATCGGAATCCAAGGATTTGTGTTCTGATGAGTGCTGGGCTCTTGAGTTAGAGCTAGAACTAGAACTAGAACTAGAACTAGAACTAGAGCTAGAGCTAGAGCTAGAGCTAGAGCTAAGTTCGGAAGAATTACAGAGGGTAGGGTTGTCTAGGATAGACCTTAAGGCACCTATCCTTGCTGGGAGAGTAGAGCACTTTGGCAGTACCGCGACTAAGCATGACAGGGTGCTTACTATTGTTGTATCCTGAGTTTTTTCCAACCGCTCATCCATATTCTTCTTTAATTTTTTTAAAAAAAACCGATCGAGAACCTGTCTGCCTGTTGAGCATCGCTTCAATAGCAGCTTGCTTATGAATGTGATAGCCTCATCTATACGCGAGTCTATGCTTGGTCCTGTACTTGTCATGACAAGAAAAGTTATCATCAGCTGATATTCTTCAGCTAATTCTTTACTTTTACCTCTTACATAGGCTTTGGTTTTCTGATTGTTGCAAATCTGACTGTATATACTTGATTCTTGCAGATTAACTTGCAGATTACTATGCCCTCTCAATTCGTAATAAAGTTCTTTTGCGCGGCGTCGCTCTCCGCTGGGCTTTAAGTTGCCCTGCGGAAGCTCCCCTGTTTTTAGGATAGTCAATAAGTTGGTTAAGCGCGTATATCTGTCTGCGATAAGACGAGTCTTAACGCCTTGTTCCTTTAAATCTGCTAGCGCTTGAAGATAACTTTTATCTTTTCCTTGCATTTTTGCTTCTATAGCTGTGCAAAATTCTTGCCAGAATTGCGGACTTAAAACCCTCGTACCTGGAGATAGTACATGGTGAGACCGCTCAAGAGATTTTATTATTCCCTCTATTGTTCCCATAACTTCATCTGGTTTCACGCCTGCTTTGCGTAGCAGAGTAACCATTACAATGTACTCTGTCTTAATAAGCTCTGTGTTATTGTTATCTCCTATTAATCTACGATTACTTACATCAGGCAGATTCTCTATTTCTCTCATAAGATCACTTTGCCCCCGGACTTTTTCGTAATCGGGATCGCTTTGCAACTCACGAGCTAACTTTTTTAAGTGAGCGAGATATTTCTGAACAAACGTATGGCCTGCAGAGCTAGATGCTGGTGACGCTTCCAGCGAGTCAGTTGTAAGGTCAGTAGTCTTCCGGGGGGAATGCTGCTGTTGCTGCTGCGGGGGTTGCGGGAGTGGCGGTTGTTGCGGGAGCTGTTGCGGGAACATGTTTGGCGTGTACTGCCGGTACCACGGCTGTTGATGACCATGACTAGGTGGTTGAAATAGGCTTGCTGGCGGGCTTGCAGAGCTAGAATTAGATTCTGCCGCATAGGGCCTAAGGTCACTTAATATTTGTATAAGGGTGTTGCACTTGATCGTGCTGTCTATACGCACTACCTCTTCATGCTCTTCTATCCTCAGTTTGTCACGTAATTGATTGAGCGCCTTATGTTGAGCTGGATTCTTCTCTTGCAATGCAGTGAGACCCTCGTACAATTTTTTAAGGAACAAATAGTGGAAAACCTTCCCACCTTTATGCGACTCCTTTCGCAGTTGTTCGTTTGAGTACAGCAGATCTGTCACTATAGTTATAGCATCCTTTGTTTCTTTCTTAGTTATTAGGTGTAACAGAGTAATCATTACAATAAATTCATCTTGAGCAGTTTCTCCGAACGCATATGGCCTCCCTCTCGATTTTTTATTAGGAAGGGCCGCCGATAAGCTCTGCTCGAGAGCCGAAAGCAGCTCAGCTCGAGTTTGAGTTTGGTTAATCCTGCAGTCTGAATTATTTTGAAGAACTCCCTTTAACCGTTCGTAGTTACTAGTGAGATTTTCGTATTTTCCTTTTTTGTTTGTTTCGGTTTTTTGTTTTTTGGGGACCGCTTGTTCGGGCTGCGGTCCTCTTTCTGTTTTCCTTGCTAACGCCTGTTGGGGTTGCGGTTGCTGGGGCTGTTGTTGTTGTTGCTGTTGCCGCTGCTGTTGTTGTTGCTGTTGCCGCTGCTGTTGTTGTTGCTGTTGCCGCTGCTGTTGCTGAAACATGCTTAGCGTGCACTGCGGCGGTTGAATGTACGGCTGCTGCTGTTGTTGCGGGTGCAGGAACGGCGGTTGCAGGAACGGCGGTTGCAGGAACGGCGGCTGTTGTTGTTGCCAGAGGTGGTGGTACTGAGGGTATTGCAGTTGCAGGCCTGCCTCCCCATCACCGTTCGAACCAGATACCGAGGGCATCTGCTGCTGCTGTTGTTGCAGGAACGGCGGCTGTTGTTGTTGCCGCTGCTGTTGTTGTTGCCGCTGCTGTTGTTGCGGAAACATCCACGGTTGTTGCGGAAACATCCACGGATGTTGCGGAAACATCCACGGCGGCGGGTACCACTGCAGCGGTTGCATCTGCTGGGGCTGTTGTTGCGGGGGCTGCTGCGGTTGTGGTCGCAGCCTTGCCTCCTCATCACTGTTACCAGATACCGGGGGCTGCGGTTGCTGCTTTGGTACGCCTGTTTGTAATACAGAGAGATCAAGACTGTTTAATATTTCGATTAATATGTCACACTTTGTACGGTATCGACTTCTTTTGTTAGTTGTTAGCTCCTTAACTTGCTCTTTAAGTTCCTCAAGTCGAGCATTGCCTTCCCTCTTTGCATGAGCGATTATACGATTGCAAAATTCGCTTAAGAAAGCGTTACTGAAAAGCATTCTACTCGAGGAGCGCCTTGTTTTAATGAGCTTTTGGTTCTTCAGTTCAAGCTCTTTGATTATCGCTACAGAGCCAAATTCTTGTTCACCCGCTAGGGCTAACAGGGCAAGCATTACACCATACTCGTTCTTAGTATTCGATTGGCTCCCACGTAGTCTATGCAAGCCAAACGTAAAAACTATATTTTGAACTCTAGTAGGAGGAGAAGGCGCTTCGATAACATCACTTAACGCCAAGCGCTCACTAATAAACCCTTTTAACTGCGGACAAGCAGTGAGCAGGGTATCTACGGGGTTGCCTCTTCCAGTACCCGCTACGTGCGCGTCGTTTTCGTCCTCTTCGCTCTCGTCCTCTTCGCTCTCGTCCTCTTCGCTCTCGTCCTCTTCGCTCTCGTCCTCTT
>CAYGTS010000107.1:7175-9510 GCA_964352905.1 uncultured Legionellales bacterium
CACTTTCACAGCTTTCGCCGTGCATACTTGAGACGGGGACAGGGGCAGGGGCAATGACGACACTACGAGGCCACTTCTTCTTCAGTCCCGTTTCTTCTTGTTCTTGTTCTTGTTTTTTTTGTTTTTTTTGTTTTTTTTGTTTTTTTTGTTCTGGTGACCCGTGCATTCTTATTCTCCAGTAATTGCGGCTTTATTTTTCAGCCTTGTTGTTAGGGACTGTTGTATGCAAGCAGCACAATAATAACAAAATGCGGTTTTTAATCAACCATACTACCGTTTCAGTTTAGAGCGAATTAGGATCATGCTTAAAGTTTTGCACAAGCGGTATTTTGTAATGCTGATCCGTGTTAACTATTTGTTTTTTTATTTCAGTTGCTTTCTTTTATTTTTAACTTATTGTTTAAATTTAATTTTTTTTATAGGGCAAATTATACTGCCGTGGTGCACCTAATACGTTATACACATTTTCCCCAAGGATTATGACAGCTAATTCACAGAGTTATCCACAGCCTGTGGTGGTGTTTTATACATAATGTAATGGCCCCAAGCCTTGGCGTTCGATGATCACTTGTTCTTTATCAAAGCGGATCACCGTGGTCATTTCTAAACTACCGTTGCCGCCATCGATGACAAGATCGATTTGTTTGGCGAGTTTTTCGGCAATATCATGTGCTTCTGTTAATGGTAAGTCACTGCTAGGTAAGATTAAGGTGCTGGTGAGCAAGGGTTCGTTTAAGCCGGCAAGTAAGGCTTGCGCAATCGCATTATCAGGCACGCGAATACCAATACTTTTGCGCTTAGGGTGCAACAAGCGTTTCGGCACTTCACGTGTGGCGTTAAGAATAAAGGTATACGGCCCAGGTGTATGGGCTTTGATAAAACGAAATGCGGTATTATCAATGATGGCATAGTTGGCAATGTCTTTTAAATCACGACAGATCAGGGTTAAATGATGATTATCATCTAATTGGCGAATTTGGCGAATGCGCTGCAAAGCATTTTTGTCACCCACATGGCAGGCAAGCGCATAGGTCGCATCGGTGGGATAGGCAATTACCCCGCCCGCTTCTAAAATTGCCACAGCTTGGTTGATTAAGCGTTGCTGCGGATGAGTTGGGTGGATTTCAAATAGTTGCGTCATTATCGCTCCTAACTTATAGTGTGATACCAGTTTAATGGCAGTGCCATTAGCGTTTCAATGCAAATTTGATCGTTCAATCATTGCGAACGAAGTGAAGCAGGATTAAAACATTTAGAGTAACTAAAATGAAAGCATTATACGATATTTTTTCAATTATTATTTTTGTGATTGCCTATGTGCTTTATGGCTTTTATGCCGCAGTCGCAGTGATTAATATTTTAATGTTTATTAGCGTGATGGCTTATCGTATTAAATTCGGTAAGTTTGATCGCATGCAAACGATAATTTTCTTGGTGGTGTTTGTGTTATCACTACCCACCTTTATTTTACACAATGAAATCTTTTTTAAATGGAAACCAACTATTATTAGCTGGCTGTTTGGTGTTGGTTTATTCTTCACCCAATTAATGGGGGAAAAACGAACGTTATTCCAACGCATCTTAGAAAAAGAAAAAATTACTGTTCCCAGATCAACCTTAACAATCATTAATATTATTTGGGTTATTTATTTTATGTTGTTTGGCATTGTGAATATTATTGTTGCTTACACTGCATCAACTAACACTTGGGTGTGGTTTAAGTTAGGCGGTAGTTTAGGCGCCATGATTATCCTTTCCCTTTTAACCATTATCATTTTATATCCACATTTAAAAAAACATCATGAACAATCCCATGACTAACCAACAGCGCATAAAAATCATGACTGAAAAATTAACAGCGAGGCTTGCTCCTACGCAGTTAGAAATTATTGATGATAGCCATAAACACATTGGTCATGCTGGCGCACAATCGGGTGCAGGTCATTTTACTGTAAAAATTGCCGCACCCGTTTTTGATGGTAAACCCATGCTTGCCTGTCATCGTTTAATTTATGCGGCATTAGGCGATCTGATCCCGCAAGAAATTCACGCGTTGCAAATAAAAATACTGTAAGGGCTGTTGGCCTTAGGGCCACCTCATTAAAATGAAAATTCACAATTTATCAGCCGGTTCCCCAACGAAAGTCAGGGAGAGAATCCACTAAATTCAATTTACATGCGTATTTTCTAGTAAAAAAGCTATCTGAATTCATCGTAACTATTCACCCTGTAGATGCGAACGCCCTGATCCCCGCTTATCAAGAGGACTGGCGTTTGAGCCAAAAACGGCGAAAATCTTTTATCGAAATGCTCATGTATAACTCATACACTGCGC
>CAYGTS010000108.1:0-9264 GCA_964352905.1 uncultured Legionellales bacterium
CAAATCTGAACGTTCTCGGTAAATTCACCTTCAAATTTACTGAATAGTTACTGTGCTTTTAAAAATTGCAGTGCTACCGCTTTCGGCGTTAAATGTTTTTCATTAACTAAATAATTCATTTGTTGCATGGCTTTCGCATCAATTTTATTTGCGAGCAGTGCCAATGCTTTACCAATTTCAGGATGTGCTTTTAACACACTTTCTCTTATAACCGGTGCAGCATAATACGGCGGAAAAAAATGTTTATCATCCTTAAGTAGTGTTAAATGATATAAAGGAATGCGGCCATCGGTTGAAAAGGCCATGATGACATTCACTTCATCATTACGGATCGCTTGATACATTAAATCAGGCAGCATGCTGATCACTTTGCCAAAATGCAAGCCATAATAGCGGATAAGGCCGGGATAGCCATCCGCGCGTTCACGAAATTCTTGCGGCACACCCACGATTAATTGTTTTTGGATCGGTAACAAATCACTAATCGTTTGCAAATGCTGTTTTTTTGCAAAGCTATCCTTTACGGATAATGCTTGTGAATTTTCAAAACCAAAGGGTTTCAACCACACTAAATTAAATTTTTCCTGATATTGTTTCTTAACAATTTCATACACCTTTTCAGGATTGGTTATCGGTGGTTGGTGCAACACAACTAATAAAGCCGTGCCAGTGTATTCAGGATATAAATCGACTTCGCCTCTAAGCAGTGCTGCTTGTACAATATTAGTCGCGCCCAAATTAAATTTTTTCACGACATGTAATTGTGTATATTGCGTAATCATTTGCGCCATTAATTCACCCAGAATATATTGCTCTGTAAAATTTTTTGTGGCGATGATAATGGTATTGTTTTTATTAGCGTAACGATGGGTATGATAAAAATGCGCAAAAAAACTAATGCAAAAAATAGCTATCGCAATCAAAGCGATAAAAAAAGGTATCTGCTTACCCCTTTTAGCCCAAATCTGAACGTTCCCTGCTACGGAGTGAGTAGTTACAGAAAAAGTTAAGCTTTTACTGCGATTAGATACTCGGCGGCGTGATAAAAGCATTTCAATTTTAGCAATCATAAAATCTAAAGCCAAGGCTAAAATTGCCGCAGGAATTGCGCCTAATAAGACCAAGCGATTATCATTCATGGCAATCCCTTGCAGAATAAAATCACCTAAACCACCTGCGCCAATAAAAGCGGCTAAGGTTGCAATGCCAACACTGATGGCGGTTGCGGTTCTGATCCCACCCACCATAACCGGTAACGCAAGCGGCAATTCAATAAAATATAATTGTTGCCAATGGTTAAAGCCCAAGCCTTGTGCTGCTTCAATATACTCATCAGCAACTCCTTCAATGCCCAGCATGGCATTTCTAACAATTGGCAATAACGCGTAAATCGTTAATGCCAAAATGGCTGAAGTAAAACCAATGCCAAAAAAAGGCAATAAAAAAGCCAGTAACGCTAAGCTTGGAATAGTTTGCACAATATTAGCAAAACCTAAAATATATTTTTTAAAGTGTGCGCGTTTAGCAATGATAATACCTAAGGGAATACCAATCATTGTGGCAACAGCCGTTGCAATCACCACTAAATAAATTTGTTCCCACAATTTAATCAGTAATGGCTGTTGGTGATTAACTAGGAAGGCCCAATAATTCATTTAAAGACCTCATCCAAATTAAACGTGGCGAATAATTCACGCACATAATCTGTGGCGGGTGATTTAACAATCTCATATTTGTCGCCAATTTGTTGTAATTGGCCTTGATGAATGACCGCAATGCGATCGGCTAAGCGCACGGCTTCATGAATATCATGCGTGACAAAAATAATTGTTTTATGCAATTCAGCTTGTAATTTTAATAACTCTGTTTGCAATGCGTCACGATTAATCGCATCGAGTGCGCCAAAGGGTTCATCCATTAATAAATAATTAGGATCGGTTGCAAGGGCTCGTGCAACACCCACACGTTGCTGTTGACCGCCAGATAACTGATCAGGATAACGATCAGAAAATTCCACAGGATTTAAATTAACCAGTTCTAATAAAGCAACCGCACGTTGGCGGCGTTTGTGCAAAGGCCATTTAGCTAAACGCAAGACTATGGTGATATTTTCAAGTACAGTTAGGTGAGGAAATAAACCGGTGCCTTG
This sequence comes from uncultured Legionellales bacterium, assembly GCA_964352905.1. Lineage (GTDB taxonomy): Bacteria > Pseudomonadota > Gammaproteobacteria > JAHCLG01 > JAHCLG01 > CAYGTS01. The sequence goes on from CAYGTS010000108.1 coordinate 2,150, forward strand.
AAAAACATATCCCATTTGGCGGCGCAAAGTGACAGGATTAATACTGCTTAGATCGATTCCATCTAGCGTAATAGCACCGCTGGTGGGTTCAATTAAACGATTTAACATTTTTAATAACGTGGTTTTACCTGATCCAGATGTACCAAGCAACACCAAAATTTCACCATCGTTAATTGTTAAATTAAGATCAACAATGCTGAATTTTGTTGCGTCGTTGAAAGTTTTGCAAACGTTGCTAAAAATAATCAAAATAAGTTGCTTTAAATAAGTAATAAAATAAAATCAGTATAAAGCTGATAAAGCTCAAACGCAAATTGCCAGTATGTGCAAAAAATGGAGTATTCAGCATGGCATCAGAGTTAAAGGAAAATCATGTTGTAGTATGGCATAACTTAGCCGTGGAACTTGTCTTCAAAAAACTACAAAGCTCGCCCCAAGGATTAAATGATACTCTGGCGCAAGCACGCTTGCGGCAATATGGTGAGAATAATTTACCACAACTTAAAAAACAAACGCTCATGCGACGGGTATTGCAGCAGTTTAATCACGTATTAATTTATGTCTTGTTAGTTTGCGCCGTCATTACCCTGCTCTTAGGGCATTTCACTGATACGGGTGTGATTTTAGCCGTGGTATTCATCAATGCCCTGGTTGGTTTAATCCAAGAAGGCAAAGCAGAAAAAGCCATGAATGCGATCCGGCATATTTTAGCGCCGCATGCCAATGTGATCCGCGATGGCGAGCGTCTTAATATTAAAGCACAGCAGTTAGTTCCCGGTGATGTTGTGCTGTTAGAAGCTGGCGATAAAGTGCCTGCTGATTTACGTTTATTTACGGTTCATCATTTGCTCATCCAAGAAGCCATTTTAACGGGCGAATCAGTGGCTGTTCACAAACACTGCCAGCCTGTTGCAGAAGACACTTCACTGGGTGATCGCAGTTGCATGGCTTTTTCAGGTACCCAAGTGGTAAGTGGTCAAGGCAAAGGGATTGTGGTGGAAACCGGATCAAGCAGCGAAATAGGGCAAATTAGCGGCCTGATTAATGCCGTCCAAACATTGACCACGCCGTTAATCACACAGTTGGCGACTTTTGCAAAATGGCTCACAGGGCTTATCCTGGTTATTGCCTTATTATTGCTGGCTTATGGCTATTTCGGCATGCAGTATAATTTTAATGACATGTTCATGGCAGTGGTTGGGCTCTCAGTTGCCGCAATCCCTGAAGGTTTACCTGCAGTGTTAACCATTACCCTAGCTATTGGCGTGCAAGCCATGGCCAGGCGCAATGCTATCGTGCGGCGTTTACCTGCCATCGAAACGGTTGGTGCGGTTTCGGTTATTTGCACGGATAAAACGGGCACACTCACCTGCAACGAAATGATGGTTACCTCTGTTATCGATCATCAACAGCGTTTTACAGTACAAGGCGAAGGCTATTCACCTATAGGCACATTGCAGTTGGATGGCCAAGCGATAACGCTATCCGAACATAGCGCATTAACCGAGCTCGCATTAGCGGCAATGCTTTGCAATGATGCAAGCTTACAAAAACGTCATGAGATTTGGCGTGTTGAAGGTGATCCTATGGAAGGTGCTTTGCTGAGTTTTGCAGCAAAAATAGCTGGGGATCTACGCCAGCAGCAATCCCATTGGACTCGCACCGATGCCATTCCATTTGATGCCAAGCAGCGTTTTATGGCAACTTTAAATCATGATCATGAAGGGCACGCCTTTATTTTTGTTAAAGGTGCGCCCGAACAAGTACTGGCGATGTGTCATGATCAACGCGGTAATCACCATAAAAGCATGCCATTAGATAAACCCCATTGGCATAAACAAGCTGCTGCGATTGCGGCAACAGGGCAGCGCATTCTTGCTTTTGCCATCAAACCCACCCAGCCTGAACATACCGTACTCGAACACGCTGATCTGAATGGATCATTAACATTACTCGGCATGGTTGGAATGATTGATCCACCGCGCCAAGAAGCCATTAGTGCAATAGCAGAATGTCGCCAGGCCGGCATTCGCGTTAAAATGATCACCGGTGATCATGCACAAACTGCGTCTGCCATCGCGCAGCAAATTGGTTTGCAAAATCCGAACAACGTATTAACTGGCGAAGAGTTGGATCGCATGGATGATGCAAATTTAAGTCAAGCCGTGTTGAGCTGTGATGTTTTTGCGCGAACCACTCCGGCGCATAAATTGCGCTTAGTGATGGCACTGCAATCACATCATCTCACGGTTGCGATGACAGGAGATGGTGTTAATGATGCGCCGGCTTTAAAGCGAGCTGATGTTGGCGTCGCCATGGGACGCAGTGGCTCCGAAGCCGCTAAAGAAGCTTCTGATTTAGTGTTGGCAGATGATAATTTTAGTTCTATCGTTGCGGCAATACGAGAAGGCAGAACGGTTTATGACAATATTAAAAAAATTATCAGTTGGACATTGCCCACCAATGCCGGTGAAGCATTAACCATTATCGTGGCATTATTGTTAGGCATGATACTGCCCATAACGCCTATTCAAATTTTGTGGGTTAATTTAATCACCGCCGTGACACTCGGCATAGCACTGGCATTTGAACCGACTGAAAAAAATACGATGCTGCGTTTACCACGTTTGCGCAATGAACCCTTGTTAAGCGCAGCATTGGTTTGGCATATTGTTTTGGTCTCGCTACTTTTTTTAGGTGGCGTATTTGGCGTGTATCACTTTGCGATTAATAAAGGCTATAGTATTGAGCTAGCACGTAGTATTGCACTTAATACGTTAGTGGTGATGGAAATATTTCACTTGTTTTTTATTCGTAATATTTATGGCACGTCTTTAACCTGGCAAGGGTTGCGTGGCACGAAAGTCATTTGGTCTGTTGTGATCATCATTACTTTGGCACAATTTGCGGTGACTTACTTGCCGTTCCTGCAAATTATCTTTGCGACACAAGCGATACCCTTCTGGGATGGTGCCGTAATTATTGGCATTGGTATAGCGTTTTTTACTATTATTGAAATTGAAAAACAGATCCGCTTAGCGTTACGTTTATCGCGCTAATATTGATCTTTCAATTTTGCATAATGTTCAGCACTATAACGAATAAATTCTAATTCACTCTCTGTAAGGGGGCGAATGCGTTTAGCAGGAGTGCCCATCCACAAATAACCGCCTTCCAACATTTTGCCACTCGGAACAATACTGCCAGCAGCTAAATAAGTGTTTTGCGGTAAATGCGCATCATCCATCACAATCGCACCCATGCCAATTAAACAGTAATCATCAATTTGGCAACCGTGTAAAATCACACGATGCCCCACGGTAACATAGTTACCCACTTTTAAAGCTGAACCATTCGGTGCATATTTACTGGCGTGATTAACATGCAACACGCTATTGTCTTGAATATTGGTGTAACGCCCAATCTTAATCGTATTAATATCGCCACGGATCACGCTGTTGGGCCAAACGCTAGATTCATCACCCAAGACAACTTGGCCAATCACCACGGCACTGTCATCAATAAAAACATTGTTACCTAATTGAGGGAGAATGTTGTTAAACGCTTTAATGTTCATCGCATGGTCACCATTTCTTCGCTAATAGTAGGATGGATTGCTACTGTGTTATCCAAATCACTCTTGGTTGCGCCCATTTTAATCGCAACCGCAAAACCTTGCAGCATTTCATCAGCCATGTGGCCAATAATATGTGCGCCAATAATTTTTTCATTATTACCTTGGCAAATTAATTTCATTGCGGTTGGGATTTTTTGTTCGCTAAAAGCGTAATACATGGGATTAAATTGGGTTTGGTAAATTTTAATATTATCCCCAAGTTTTTCTCGTGCTTGCTTTTCTGTGAAACCAATCGTTGCAATGGGTGGGTGGCTGAAAATAACGGTTGGGATATTGTGATAATCTAATCTAGCATCGGGTTGGCCTGCAAATAAACGCATCGCTAATTTACGGCCTGCCGCAATTGCAACCGGGGTTAATAAAGCATGCCCTGCAACATCGCCCAAGGCGTAAATATTTTTAACGGTTGTATTTTGATATTCATCAACTTTAATAAACCCATTGTTATGCATTGCAATGCTCGTATTTTCCAATTGCAATGCACTGGTGTTGGGATCACGGCCAATCGCCCAAATAATACAATCAAAGCCAGTGAGAGTTTTATTATCTTGGCATAATAATTTAAAGCTACCATCCGTGTTTTTATGGATCGCTTGTGGGGTATGATGAGAATGAATTTGCATGCCAGCCTGTTGCATCGCCTGCATTAACTGTGTTGCTAGTAATTCATCAAAATGACGTAAGGCTTTATCTTTGCGTAAAACCAAATGCACCTCACTGCCTAAACTGTTTAACACGCCAGCTAATTCCACTGCAATATAACCCGCGCCCACCACGGCCACTTTTTTGGGCTGTTGTTGCAATTCAAAAAAACCATCTGAAGTGATTGCATATTCTTTGCCGGGTAGTTCAGGAATGCTGGGTTTACTGCCGCTGGCAATCACAATATGCTTGGCATTAAAGCGTTTTTCATTAACAGCAACCGTTTGTTGATCAACAAAACGTGCTGTGCCATTAAGCATGGTAACGTTATTTTGTTGTAACTTTTTTTGATAAACTTGATTCAAATGCTGAATATAGGCTTGGCGTTGCTGAACTAATTTCTCCCAAGAAAAATAATTCACATCAATATTGAAACAATAGTCTTGGGCAAGCTTTAACGTGCTGGCGATTTCTGCTGCTTGCCACATGATTTTTTTCGGCACGCAACCCACATTCACACACGTGCCGCCGAGTTTATTATTTTCAATGATAGCGCATTTAGCACCGTTTTCCGCCGCGCGATTGGCCATGGCAATCCCACCACTGCCCGCACCAATTACCAGTAAATCAAATTGTGAATCCATGCTACTCTCTCACTGTGTTAGTGGGGTATTGTAGCATGGTGAGTGTAGTTGTTACATTGAGTTAGACTGAGTCCTTTCGCGTTGTGGGTCTTGTCGGTTTTTTATATTCGCAACGGCTAATGCTTGTGCGGAGCCTGCTGGAAATGGTTGCATTAAAACGTGTTGACTTGCTGCGAAATTCGCTAACGCTCTTGGTAAGCGTTGTTTATCAGAAGGTGTTGAGTCGTCCCAAAAAGTGCATTTACTAACATAGTGTTGATATATAGCATTTGCTGCTCTCTGGATTTCAGTAGTGATTGCTTTAGGATTATCTACTTGTGCTTCAGCTATATTTTCTATTGAATCTAATAAGTCCTTATAAAGATCTTTTTCTCTATTAAATAAACAAAAGCAACGAGAGGTTATTATAGGATTTGGTTTCAACGCCAGAAGCGCTTCTCTTACATGAGAAATTGCTGTTTTCCAGTTATCTAATGATTGTTGCTCCTCATTAGTAGGGCAAGTGGAAACTAAGCCTTCTAACAGTAGCAGATTGCTAAGAAATATTCTATTGTTATGGTTAAGATGGCTATAAGGATCTTGAATAGCTGCATCTGAGGTTGTTGCTGGTTCATGAGGTATGGGTATGGGAAAAGTTAAAGGAAGCCCTTCATCAGCTAGCTCACGATACAAATATGCCTCACAAACCTGGCGAATCGCGCCACTAATAGCCTTTATTTGTTCTTCAGCAAACATCACATACCCTTCTTGTTTTAATTATACCTGCACATAGTATAGCAGGGTTTTGCAATTTGGTAAAAAAACATGCAACCTGAGCAATAAACAAGCAGTTACAGCAGTGTCCACAACAAAACCAGGTGCATTTTGCCGCCAAAGTCAGTATGATAACGTCTTTTTTAGTAGACCTAAAGGCAAGACAAGATTATGAGCCAATATAGCATTTTTACTTCTGAATCGGTTTCAGAAGGCCACCCAGATAAAATTGCTGATCAAATTTCTGATGCGGTGCTGGATGCCTTACTTACGCAAGATAAAATGGCGCGAGTGGCGGTGGAAACTTACGTTAAGACTGGCATGATCATGGTTGGTGGCGAAGTGACAACCAGTGGTTGGGTGGATATCGAGCAAATCGCGCGGCAAACCGTGAAAGACATTGGTTATAACAGTTCGGAAATGGGGTTCGATTGGGAATCCTGTGCGGTGTTAGCCACTATTGGCAAACAATCGCCCGATATCGCACAAGGTGTTGATGAAAGCGCTGATAAAGAACAAGGTGCTGGCGATCAAGGCTTAATGTTTGGTTATGCGAGTAATGAAACGGATGTATTAATGCCAGCGCCGATTACTTATGCGCATCTTTTAATGAAACGCCAAGCTGAATTACGCAAATCCGGCAAATTATCCTGGTTAAGACCTGATGCTAAAAGCCAGTTAACCATTCGCTATGAAAATGATAAACCCGTAGGTGTTGAAGCGGTGGTGCTATCAACACAACATCACCCAGATATTGCGCAAAAAGTATTGCAAGAGGCGGTGATGGAAGAAATTATTAAACCGGTTTTGCCGGCAGAATGGATGAGCCAAAAAACCAAATATTTTATTAACCCAACAGGGCGTTTTGTCATTGGTGGCCCATTGGGTGATTGTGGATTAACCGGTCGTAAAATTATTGTTGATACCTATGGTGGCATGGCACGCCACGGTGGTGGTTGTTTTTCAGGCAAAGATGCTACCAAAGTTGATCGCAGTGCGGCGTATGCAGCACGCTACGTGGCGAAAAATATTGTGGCTAGTGGCATTGCGGCCAAGTGTGAAATTCAAGTGTCGTATGCGATTGGCGTTGCAGAGCCTACATCCATATCCGTTAACACATTTGGTACTGGTAAAATTGCGGATGACAAAATTGTGGATTTAATCCGTGAGTTTTTTGATTTACGTCCCAAAGGTTTAATCGCCATGCTTGATTTGCGTCGTCCTATTTACGGGCCAACTGCCTCTTATGGGCATTTTGGTCGTGAAGAAGCGAATTTCACTTGGGAAAAAACCGATAAAGCCGCAGCCTTAAAAGAAGCTGCGTAACTATTCAGCAAATTTTAAGGTGAATTTACCGAGAACGTTCAGATTTGGTGAACAACTACGAAAATGTTTTTGAGAAAGCGCAGTGTATGAGTTATACATGAGCATTTCGATAA
>CAYGTS010000109.1:0-9171 GCA_964352905.1 uncultured Legionellales bacterium
TCGCCAAATCTGAACGTTCTTGGTAAACAACAAGCTAAAGGGGCGAGTAGTTACTGATTTAGAATGATTAATTTAACAAGTAAGCAGGCGCTTGCTTTAAATATGTATATTACCTATAATACGTAATATACCTATTTTACTGAAGAGAAATACTATGAAAACAACAGCAACTGAACTTAACAAACACCCAGGTCGATATATCAATCATGCCATTAAAGAACCTGTTACCATTGAAAGATCGGGCAGGCCTGTTGCGGTTATGGTGTCTTATGAACGTTATATACAGCTAGAAGATGCTTATTGGGGCGAACTAGCCACCATTGCAGATAAAGAAAAATCACTCAGCAAAAAAGCGACAATGGATTTCTTACAAGGCGATGAATAATGCCCGAGCTAGTGCTAAAGCAAAAAGCAAAAAAGTTTATTATGACACTACCAGCAAAACATAAGCGCCAAGTGAAAGATCGTATTTTAGCTTTGCAAGATAACCCACTACCACATGATTCAAAGAAATTAATAGGCTTTGACAATTATATACGCATTGACATTGGTGAATATCGTATTATTTATCGCTATGATGCTAAAAAAGATTTAGTCACAGTAGTGTTAGTTGGTAAACGTAACGATGATGAAGTTTATCGTGTTGCTAAAAGAACATTGTAACTATTCAGTAAATTTGAAGGTAAATTTACCGAGAACGTTCGGATTTGGCGTTCCCTGCTACGGAGTGAGTAGTTACCAGTTATAATGATTAATTTAACAACTAGACTGGAAAAGTAGACTGGCAATTTTCACCATGCTAAACTGCCTGCTTAATTCGCACTAAACTAAAAAATGAGGTAATTACGTATGAACCCATCAAAACAAAAGTTTATCCTACTCATCACCTTTGTTATGAGTCTTTTTTATATCACTCTTGGCCAGGCAACACCATGGCATTATGGCATATTAATTAACAAGACCAACTTTGTTCTTAATCTGAAAAAAACAGGCCAACATTGCGTACACAATGGCAAATATTCTGTTCCAAACACGCTCAATCCAGGACAAAAAGTACTCATTAAATATGATGAAGATCATGCCGCTTGTACTGCTGGGAAAGACGGCTATCCTAACCTTTCTTTTTCTGTATCGGCAGCTAAGCGCGGACCGTGTAAAATTAAAATGGAAAGAAGTACTTTCAAGCTCTCAAATTGTGGAAATGCTGGTTATAAATTTTCTACTAGTATAAGTGAAGAAGGTTACACTCAACTTACGCTTGCTAATTGGCCACTCAACCAACCTTAGTCATTTCACAGCTATCCTTTGCAAATGCAAAGGATAGCTATTTAAAACACTTCCTGCGGATCCACATCTAAAATCCAACGTACTTTTTTTGCTTCTTTTTCTGCTTCAATGATTGTAATAACTTGCTGTAAAAATTGTTGCAAAAAAGTACGATTTTTAGCACTGAGTAGCAATAATGCGCGATAACGCCCTTGGCGCTTTTCCATGACAGCAGGGATTGGGCCTAATAATTTCACATTATCATTCGCATGGATTTTTATTTTCTCATGAATATTTTGCAAAAAAATTAACGGAATTTCGCGTTGCATGCCTTCTGCGCGTAATAAAGCTAAATGTGAAAAAGGCGGTAATTCAGCAGTCTTACGATCAGCACAGACTAAATTTAAAAAATGATGATAGCCGTGGCGAATTAATGCTTGTAATAAAGGATGTTGTGGTTGATGGGTTTGAATTAAAACCGTACCTACTTGATCAGCGCGTCCTGCACGACCTGCCACTTGCATAATTAATTGCCCCGCTCGTTCAAGTGCCCGAAAATCTGCACTAAATAAACCGCTATCAATATCTACAATTGCAACTAACGTTACATCTGGAAAATGATGACCCTTGGCTAACATTTGCGTACCAATTAAAATTTGCGCTTCTTTATTTTTAATGCTATCCAATAAAATTTCTAATTGGCCTTTTTTGCGTGTGGTATCGCGATCGATCCGCACAATATTAACGCTGGGGAAATGTTTAGCAAGCATACTTGCTAATTTTTCAGTACCAACACCCGCTGAAATTAAATGCGGCATATTACAACTGGGGCAGGCAACAACTACTTTTTGGCTAAACCCACAATGATGACACACCAAACAATGCGGATCTTGGTGCAAAGTTAAACTCGCATCGCAATGCTCACAATTAGCAACCCAACCACAACTGTGACACATTAATACCGGCGCATAACCACGCCGATTTAAAAACAATAATACTTGCTTATTGTTTTTAAGATGCTTTGCAATTTCATCTAACAATTCCCGCGCTAAACCTGCAACCAATGCTTGCTTGCGCATATCGAGTAATTTCACTTTAGGTTTAACAGCAACACCTGCGCGTTGCGGCAAAATTAAGCGTTGATAACGGCCACAACTTACATTATAAAAACTTTCTAATGACGGTGTGGCACTACCTAAAATAATGGGAATATTTTGGTTTTTAGCACGCACAATCGCAAGATCGCGCGCCGAATAACGAAAGCCTTCTTGTTGTTTAAATGAAGCATCATGCTCTTCATCTAAAATAATCACACCTAAATTTTCAAAGGGTGTAAACATGGCTGATCGCGTGCCAATAATAATTGCAGCTAAACCTTGTTTTGCTTTTAACCATGCTTGCATGCGTTCAAGATCAGTTAACCCAGAATGCATGGTAACAATGGGCACGTTATAACGTTTTTCAAAACGTAATAAGGTTTGCGGTGTTAAGCCAATTTCTGGAACTAATACTAATGCTTGTTTATTTTGCTGAATAACAGCATCAATGATTTGTAAATAAACTTCGGTTTTACCGCTACCTGTTACACCATCTAGTAAGAACACTTGAAATTGTTGTAGTTTATTTTTTATTGTTGCAACAGCTTCTTGTTGATATTGATTTAAACTCACTTCAGAATGATTAACTGGATTTGAAACTGTTTGCTGTGGGTTAATCACACATTCTAACCAACCGTTTTCTATGGCTTTAGTTAAAATAGTTTTATTAAAGCCTGCTTGTTTTAAAATGGTTTCATTGACTGGATGCGCGCATTGCACGCAAAAATCTAAAAGGGCTAGTTGTTTTTTAGCGCGTTTGAATGCATCACGATCAACCTCTTTAGCGACCGCCGTAACTGCCCAAAAAACATCTTGCGCTAACCTTGCCGCACGGCCTTGGCGTAATAAAATTGGCATAGCACTCGCAACCACATCACCTATCGGATGCTGATAATAGTGACTGGCAAAATGACATAATTGCAATAAGGATTGATCAAGCAAAGTCGTATCATCAATAAGAGATAATAAGCTTTTTAATTTAGTTTCTGCTACTTCACTTCGCTCATGAATACTTAACACCACGGCAACTAATTTCTGCTTACCAAACGGCACCCAAACGCGCATACCAACCTGCAAGCACTGCTGCATTTCATTTGGAATTAAATAGTCATATGTTTGTCGCAATAGTAATGGAATCGCGACATTGGCAATTTTTTTTGAATACATTATGCTTAAGCTGCTACCCTGTGATGCTTTATTTTAGTGGTTTAAGCACCTAAAAGACATAGCTGCGCTACACTATATATAAGTGTTACAAATAAACCTTATTGCATACAATGAATGATTTTAATGCCAGCGATCCAACATTATTTATCAACCGTGAACTAAGCGCACTGGCGTTTAACGATCGCGTGCTTGATAAGGCAACTGATACGGCGATTCCACTATTGGAACGCTTGCGTTTTTTATTTATCTGCAGCGCCAATTTAGATGAGTTTTTTGAAGTACGCGTTGCTGGCCTTAAAAGCCAAATGTTGTTTGGGCGTGATAAGGCTTATCTTGATGGCTTAGATCTTGAAGAGGTCATGGAAAAAATCACCAAAGCCACACATGAACTTAGTAATAAAATTTATACTATTTTAAATAACGATTTATTACCTGCCATGCGCCAAAATCATATTTATTTAACTGCTGAAGCAGACTGGATAACCAAACAAAAAACTTGGATTAAACAGTATTTTCGCAATGAAGTGCAGCCAGTAATTTCACCCATTGGTTTAGATTTTTCTCATCCTTTTCCAAAACTCGTGAATAAAAGTTTAAATTACATTGTATCGCTTACTGGTAAAGATGCTTTTGGGCGTGATAGTGGTTTAGCAATTGTTCACGCACCACGTACTTTATCACGCGTTATTAAATTCCCTGATGACTATTGTGAACAAGGTGAAAATTATGTGTTGTTAAACTCAATTATTCAAGCGCATGCATCAGATTTATTTACCGGTATGACAGTCACGGGCTGTTATCAATTTCGTATTACTCGCAATAGTGATTTATTTATTAACGAAGATAAAAATGATGATTTAGCTGCAGCAGTTAAAAATGAATTGTTTAGCCGTCATTATGGTATGGCGGTGCGTTTAGAAGTTTCACAAGAATGTCCTGATCATATTGCGGAATTTTTATTACGAAAAACCAATTTAAATCAGCATGAATTATATCGTGTTAATGGACCGGTTAATTTAAATCGCTTTCGCATGCTCGTTGATTTAAATAATACCCCTGAATTAAAATTTTCAGATTTTACGCCAGAATTACCACCAGAAGTTACCAAGAAATACGATATTTTTGAAGTATTACGTAACCAAGATATTTTATTACATCACCCTTATCAATCTTTTACACCCGTGATCGATTTTATTCACCAGGCAACTGTTGATCCAGATGTATTAGCGATTAAATTAACACTTTATCGGATTGAAAAAAATTCCGCTATGGCGAATGCTTTAATTCAAGCCGCGCACGCAGGCAAGCAAATTACTGCCATAATAGAATTGCGCGCACGTTTTGATGAAGAGCGTAATATTGAATTTGCCAATCGCTTACAAGAAGCCGGTGCATTAGTGATTTATGGCGTGGTTGGTTACAAAACCCACGCCAAAATGATTTTGGTCGTGCGTCGTGAACAGGGGAAAATTAGGCGCTATGCGCATATTGGCACCGGTAATTATCATGCAAATACGGCTAAATTGTATACTGATTTTGGCTTGCTAACCTATAATGAAATGATCACGAATGATATTCATGAAATTTTTCAACAATTAACCGGCATGGGCCGCGCCTCACGTTTAAACAGTTTACTACAATCTCCTTTTACATTATTTAATAAGTTATGTGAATTAATTGATCATGAAATTAACAATGCCAAAATCGGCAAAAAAGCTTTAATTATGGCAAAGTTAAACTCCTTAACCGAAGAACGCATCATTAAAAAATTATACGAAGCCTCGTGTGCTGGTGTTAAAATCAAACTAATTGTGCGCGGCATTTGTTGCTTACGACCTGGCATTAAAGGTGTTTCAGAAAATATTAGCGTGCGTTCGATTATTGGTCGTTTTTTAGAACATTCTAGAGTTTATTATTTTCATAACGATGGTGATGAAAAAGTTTATCTTGCTAGTGCGGATTGGATGGAACGTAATTTATTTCATCGCGTAGAAATTTGCACGCCGATTTTAGATCCCCAGATCACTAAGCGCATTAAAAAAGAGGCCTTTGAGATTTACTTACAAGATAACACACTGGCCTGGGAGCTTAAGAGCGATGGTAGTTATTATAAGGTTAGTGCAAATAAAAATCAGCCGGTGAATGCGCAGAATATGTTGTTATTGAAGTATTGTTTTAAGTCTTAATGTCACGCGGCGTTTTCTTCTGAGCGTGATAACGCTTCTGAAAAACCACCACCTAATATTTTTGTAATTAATTGCTATCGTATACGAATATTTTTTTTTAGGAACTTCACCAGTAAAAATAGTTGCTAAAAAGTGAGAGGTCCTATTTTGAATTTCGCCATTTGCAAGCGTTGTCTTACCACACTGGCGTGGCCCAGCCAACATGCCATCCGATCGTAAAGAAAACAGACTACCATCCTGTTTTTACCACAAAAAACCCAACAACCATAAAGGTAAATTACCATTGTCAACTGATACAATATCATCAGCAAATACAAATGCGTTGGGTAGCGATTTCAGTTGGCGTTTGTTTTTAGAACGACCACCTACTTCAAAAAAACATTCGCCATTTAAACAAAAATCACCATTCGTTGGCGCTGTTAATTCACCTTGTTTAATCAAGCAATTAGCGACGAACGTTTCTCGAATCATGCCTAAATTTGGTAGATCGTTATATGCATAAAAAAAATTGGTGTTATTCAGAAATATTTTTTGTGGTTTTTGAAAATCTTTATGTGACTTGTTAGCGGCATAAAGATTAGTTAAAACTTCACCTTCATGTAAATAATATAAATATTTCTTCAAGGTATTATCACTGGCTATACTTAAATTTCGTGATAGTTCAGCAATATTCGGTGTGAATGGACATTTTGTTGCGATATGTTTTAGCAAAGCTCTTATTTTTTGCTTACTGATATTATCGATATCTTGAAAAACATACGGTAAATCTGCATCAATTGTGCTACTGATGGTATTGAGTAAGCTAGCGTAATATAAATTTATGTGAGTATAATTATCGCGCGATAAAAAATAACCACTTTTTAAATAATCTTTAAAAATAGTTAATAAGTCTAAACCTTGGCTACGTGTCGCACGAATAATGCTGGCTGCAAGATCAGCAGCATTATTTAAAATTTCATTTAATGAATAGCTCTTAAGTGATAACTGCCAATGCTTAACCAAATATTCTCTTAAACTTAAGCCTTGCGCATTTAACATAATATGACGCCGACTTAAATCTGCAGCGGCATAATCAAGATGAATTGAAGAAGAACCTGAAACCAAAATTTTTAGATCAGTAAATGCATCTAAAATGGTTTTAATCTCAGCTTGCCAATGGTTGTATTTGTGAATTTCATCAATCGCAAGATAACGGCCGCCGCGTTTATGGTATTCATAAGCCAATTCTGCAAGGCTTGTCTCTAGCAGCGTACTATCCGCCGAGACATATAATACATTCTGCTGTGCTTGCTGTTGTTTGAGTAAAAATTGCAAAAGCAAGGTAGATTTACCAATACCGCGCGCACCTTTTAAAATAACCACATTTTGCTTAGGCGGCTCAAGTGCTGCAAAAAGCTGTTCACGCACGAAGGGTAACGTCTTCACCTGCAACATCAAGTCATCAGAAATTTCTTTTAAGCGTTGGTAACTCATTGAATACACATATTACTGCTATAAATACAATTTATAGATTGTATTTTATGTCATAAAATACAATTTGTAAATTGTATTTTTGGTTAAAATAAGCTAATACATTGAAAAGTAATAATAAAAGGTTGGTAACTATTCACCACGTAGATGGGAACGCCCTGATCCCCGCTTATCAAGAGGACTGGCGGTTAGGCTAAAAACGACGAAAATCTCTCATGTATAGCTCATAACCTGCGCTTTCTCAAAAATATTTTCGTAGTTGTTCACCAAATCTGAACGTTCTCTTTAAATTCACCTTCAAATTTGCTGAATAAATACCAAAATTGTAAATCATATAATCTTTATAAATCAGTTAATTAGGCTTTGTTAAGATTTAAATTTGCATTTTAGCATCACTAATTCTAAAATACTTATCATTTTAGAATTAGTGATGCTAAAATGCAAACTATGTGATACCAAGGTGCTTTTTTATGTTTACTCGAAGCTTGCACACACCTTTACTCTACAATAAAAGCTTTTTCTTATTTGGGCCGCGCGGCTCAGGTAAAACACAATGGTTAAAAAATAACCTGCCAGAAGCGTTATATTTCGACTTGTTACAGGCAAAATGGCGTAATTTATTCTTAGCCAATCCTGCTGAGCTGCAAAAAGCAATTCCCTCAAATTTTAGCAATTGGATTATTTTAGATGAAGTACAAAAAGTGCCTGCAATCTTAAATGAAATTCATCGTTTAATAGAGACCTATCATTATAAATTTATTTTAACCGGCTCAAGTGCGCGCAAGCTCAAACAAAAAGAAGTGAACTTATTAGCAGGTCGTGCACGCACTTATCATCTTTATCCTTTAATTGCCTCAGAACTCGGCGATGCCTTTGATCTAAAAAGATATTTAATTGTTGGTGGATTACCTGAGGCCTACACCAGCATTGATGCAAAAGAATTTTTGCAAAGTTACATCACAACTTATCTTTATGAAGAAATTTTGCAAGAAAGTTTAATTCGTAACCTAGAAAGCTTTGCACGATTTTTGCAAAGTGCTAGTTTATCGCAAGGTAGTACACTAAACATGTCAGCGATTGCGCGTGATTGCGGGGTTAAACAGAAAACCGTTAGCAATTATTTTACACTGCTTGATGACTTGTTAATGAGTTATCATTTGCCGGCTTTCACTAAACGTGCTAAAAGGCGCTTAACATCACATGCAAAATTTTATTTGTTTGATGTGGGTATTTATCGTGCGATACGTCCTAAAGGGTTGCTTGATAATCCAGAAGAAATTGATGGCGCAGCACTAGAAACAGTATTTTTGCAACATTTAAAGGCCATTAATGAATATTATAGCCTTGACTACCAACTCTGTTATTGGCGTACGAGTGATGGCAAAGAAGTTGATTTTGTTTTATACGGTGAAAAAGGTTTTTTTGCTTTTGAAATAAAGCGCACTGCCAATTTACAGCCTGCTGATTTTGGTGGTTTGAAAGCTTTTCAAAAAGATTATCCCGAAGCAAACTGTTATTTAGTTTATGGTGGTAGTGAATTCTATTACCAAGATAATTTTAGCGTGATCCCGTTTGCAGAATGTTTAGGAAAATTACGTGAAATCTTAAGCTAAGTGCAGCGATTCCCTCCGTAATATCTGGTTACTCAAGAACAGTCAGATTTGAGGCAAGGTCACGTTAAAAATTTCAAAAAATAGCGGAGTTTATACATAATAAATGAGCACATTTTTTGAGATTTTTAGCGTGAGATTGACCAAATATCAGTAATTCCCGGCGTGATGTTGAATGATTCAAGAACGTTCAGATTTGGCGTTCCCTGCTACGGAGTGAGTAGTTACAAAAATAGTTAATAAGTCTAAACCTTGGCTACGTGTCGCAACTCCTAAGTAAAAAAGCATTGTATCTATTCAGCAAATTTGAAGGTGAATTTACCGAGAACGTTCAGATTTGGTGATAAAAACGGCGAAAATATTTTTGAGAAAGCG
>CAYGTS010000110.1:0-8969 GCA_964352905.1 uncultured Legionellales bacterium
TGCCGCCTATCATGTGTGTCTCTACCGCAAAACCTTGGTGATTCGGCAGTTGAAAACCCGGTGCGAGTGTGTACTGCCGGTGACCAATAATACTGTGCTCTTGCACCACACTGTAGCAACCGTGCACCACACCGCGTGGCGACACGCTGTAGTACGTGTTCTTGACGCTCGTCGTGATGATATCTTTAACTTCGCGTGATAATGTCGTTTGACTTAACGGCAAACCATCGTGCGTGGTAGCAAGGGTACTTTGCTCGCGCGAAAAAAATATCACACCAGGCACTGATTCATTATCATAACGAAACTTACCCTTAACAAAGCCATTCGCATCGTAAAACAGTTGCGTGTAGTTCGGCGTCTCTGCGCGCGACTCAAGCACGCTCGGGTGACTAAAGCTGGCTTCTGTTGAAACTGCTATCACATCCGAAACACCTCTCACACCTTGCGCCGTTGCCTGTGTTTCGCTTAATTGCGGGTAATCGTTAAAGTGTGTGTAGCTGCAACTCACCGTATAATTATACGGATCACCCTTGGGCGGCGTCACACGATAGCTCGCGCCCGTGAATAAATTATGCGCATTTGAATACGATGAGCTCGTGCTAAGCGTGCTACCCTGTTGTGAATCACTGTGGGTGCTGCTCGTGCTGATCACCCAACGGTTCGCATTGTATGTCAGCGTGCTCGCATCGCTGGTCGCAATCACCCCCGCTCTTAAGCCTTTCACCATCGAAGTGTGCAAGTTATTCGCTTCATCAAAACCCCATGTCGAACAATAGGGTGCTTCACTTTTACCCACCTGAATAACATGACCACGCAAATCGTAACTGATCGGAATGTCTTCTGTCGTCAATTGATTTTTTTGATTGATTAAAACACCTGTTACTGGATGGTAAGTTTGCGCTAAATCGCCGCTCGGCTGGCCACGCGCTAAAATAATCCGATCCATCTCATCAAACGTGATGCGACTGGTTTGCGTGAGTAACTCGCCTGTCAAAGGATCGTGCAATTGCATTTGTTGATAGGTGCGATTGCCATTCCAATCGTAACCGAGCTCTCCACTCATACCACCCGTATCACTAAAGCCAACCACTAATCCACCCGGTAATACGTGATCGCGCACGGTGCGACCATTCACGTTTAGATAATTGGCATGCCCGTCTAACGTGTAACCATACAAGGTGGTTTGACCTTGCGCATGATCAACCACGCGTTGCAGTTGCCCACCAATCTCGATCAATTCTAAATCTTGCGCATTCACCAGGGGACCTGCCACAATCGTCTCAAGACTGCGCATCCCATGGCGGGTTTCTTGAAACTCACCTTCCCCACTCACGTGATGCGCAGGCTGACGCTGTGAGTGTAATTGTAAGCTGCCACTACTGATTGGTTTATTCGCACGTTGCCGAATAAGCTCTGCACTGGGGTTGTGTTGATAGCTAATCACGCGACCGCCAATATCAGCATACGTCTTCGCTAATCCAAAAAAATCCCGCTCCCAACGTTGGCTGCCCAATGGCGTGACTTTTGATAACGGTTGATGGTTGCGATCGAAGACTTGTGTGTCTTCTATTTCACCGGAAGGTAAAATGTGTTGTGATACATCACCAAAATTATCCCAGCGTTGGTAAAAATGCACTTTTTTGCCTTCAAAGAAATAAGCATAATCAATTTCTTGGTTTGCTTCGTCATAATCAAATTCTTGTTTAACCCCAGCGGTGGTGACGCTGCTCACGTTGCCCGCTTTGTCATGCGTGTAGAATTGCGGGATGCCAATACTGTTGGGCGCTTGCACAATTTCGCCATAACCGTTGCGAACAATGGTTTTTTCTATGCCAAGCGGAGATAACGTGCCAATCTCAAAACCTGCTTCATCGCGCAAGGTTACCCAAACACTGCCTGAAGGTTTAACTGTCGCTATCGCATGCCCACTGCGGTTATAACCATGACGAGTCACTGGCTTACCCTCAGCCTCAATGATGGTGCCATCAGCGTTGCGAATAGGTATCGCTGGCGAAATCTCGGTGGTAACTTTGCCATCGTGATTGTAGCCTTTACTTTGGACGGCGCCACTTGGCGTGGTTTCACTCACCACTTGATCGCGCATGTCGCGGGTAAACGTATGCGAACGTGCAATGGGCTCGGGTGTGACACTCACCTCTTCTTGCGCGGGCGTGCTTGCAAATACCACACTGCCTGGCGTTTGCAACAGTAAATAGTGAGGCTGAAGTTTATTTCCACCGCTAACAACAAACGGATAAATACCTTCTGCAAAATCGGTCATGTCTATCACAAGCTCTGTCGTGGTGCTGGCACGGGCGTGCTGCACCCAACTGGCGGGAAGCGGCTCCCAACTGGCATTGTTGTCTAAACTGACATTATAGATTTCAATGCCAGCCGCTGCCTCAAACGGTTCGATGGTGGCAATTTGGCGCGCACCAAAGGGATAGCGGGTACCAGCATTGGCAGCCACAACCGCAAACGCACTTTGCATCGGTTCAACTTGTTGATACAGCGACAAGAAATTATTCTCACCGAGTTTAATGGCGAGACTGATGGCGGTAATGCTTTTTACCGGCTGGCTAAACGTCATCCCGGCATCATCAGCGGCAATCAGTTCAAAATCCTCATCCACTGCCACCGGATTGGGTGGTGTCAGTTCACCACTGTCTTGTTGCGCGTTATCATCTTGGTCTTTGTAATAAACGGTATAGGCAATGCTGGCTGTTTGATACCTTCTCGGCAAACTTTGCCACAGGCTTAATTCACCCTGCAAACCATCTTCACTCACGTCTAAACTCGCATCACATGCAATCATGCGCGTAAACGGGGTGGCACTCGGCGTGTTGCTGGCAATCACAAAACTTGGTGTTTTTTCCAAAACACTCCCATCTTGTAAGACGGGCTGGCATTGGTACTGCCCACACGCTAAGTCACTTAAATCCACACTTAACGGATCGCCACTGATTGCTTTGGTCGCAATTTCTGTATCACCTTGGTAAAGTTTGACTTCTGTAATGTTGGCGGTGTTGCCAAAAAGTTGTAAGGTCGCATCATCAATCACTTGCGGTACCACAAAATGACTCACCCCTGCAGCTTTAGTAACAACGTAAATGTCACCCACGCTTTCATAATGTGCATTATCGTCATTAAACTTAAGTTTAAGGCTATAGCAATCACTGGCTAGCATCGAAACATCAATGCCACTCACGCCTTGATGGTGCTTTACCACGAGGGTTTGCCATTGCTCTTGCCCTTTGACGCTGATTTGGCAAGACACCTCTAAGTTACTTTGAGGTGGTTGACTCCACGTGACATTAACAGTGCCAAAGACCGCCGCTTGCTGTTGCGAGACCACAAATTGCAAGGGCATGGGATAGGTTTTTAAATCGGGATGCGGTGGCACTAACGCTAAATCCGTACGTAAAGTGCGTGCTGCTGCATCGACAAAATGGCTTTGACATTTGATGCGAGTGTAGTCGAATTTTTTGTCATCCAGTAAATCTTGAATTTGCGCCAACGTAACATCTGTCAAAGGCAGTGTTGGATCACTCGATTGCAGCGTGGCACGCGTCGGTGCGCTTAAGCGTAAATCGCTTAAGGTTAAGGTTTGACAGCCTTTGGCGTTATTAAAATATTGGCGGCTTAAAGGATCGTAGTGCATCTCTAGCGCGCCATTATCCTCATCGTTTGTGCTCTCGATTTGTTCACCCAAGGTGCTGTAGCGAAAATTACTCGAGTGATTAGGATCGACTTGATTATCGCGACGTTTTTCATCGCGTAATAATTCTTGCTGCGAGCCAAAGGTGTAGCGCTTTTCGCGCATATACTTGGTCGTGCTGCCCGCTTGCGTCATCGCTTGAAATAAGCGGACTTCTGAACCGGCAATGTCGCTGGTGACGTTTTCTAAACCGCCGCGTGCGTTTTGGTAGCGCATGCGTTTACCGCGATTATCCACTTGCAATAAGGTTTGAGTGTCGTGCTCAGGATCGGGGGCCAAGGGCGTGGGCGGCAGGCTATCAGCGACAGCACCGTTAGCCGCGCGCTCCTTCACAAGGAGGTCGTCGTTAGGACCGATCCCAAGCATGGTGAGCGGTGTGATGTCTTGGACTTGGCCGGTTTTAGTATTTTGCGCTTTACGGGTGATCCCTGTTTGCGCAATCATGCGATTTAGCGCATCGAAGTAAAAACGCTCGACCGTACCATCTTCGTGCGTCACGTTGATGACGTTGCCTGCCTCATCATATTCATTAATCGTAATAAGATCGCAGGCTTTATCATCAATCAACTCATCCGGTTTGTTACCTTTATATTTTACCGATTGCGTGACGATGTTTTTGCGGATCACGGATTGTTTTTCACCACGTAGGGTGTAGGTGGTCTCGGTGATGAACGCGGCCGGCATGTTCTCGGGCTTAATGTAATCCTTAAGAATATCATCCAGTGCTTCTATACTCAGATCAGCTTGACTAAGATCTTGGGTTACCGCCGTTTGAAAGGCAATTTGCAGTATCTCTTGGCCCGCAGCATTGTAGTGGTAACGAAACACGCGATAAACGCGCGGCCCATTATGGGTTTCTTGCAACGCTTCGGCGGTCGCTAACACATTATTATTTGCATCACGCCAGATGATTTTGCAAGTATAGGTATCGTTCTTGTCATCGTTCGGATCATGATCGATTAATTCTTGGGTTTTAATCACACTACCAAAACCATCGTACCCGCGTTTTAATTGGCTGTGATAAAATTGTAAGCTGTGATCGACATAACGATAATACGGCACCACACCGTGATCGGTGC
The DNA here is from genome assembly GCA_964352905.1 of uncultured Legionellales bacterium. Classification (GTDB taxonomy): domain Bacteria; phylum Pseudomonadota; class Gammaproteobacteria; order JAHCLG01; family JAHCLG01; genus CAYGTS01. Next base: position 4,798 of record CAYGTS010000110.1, read on the forward strand.
CGGGTATTTGGCCGTGTGTTTCCAAAATGGGGTGGCCTTGTTTGTCCCGTGTAAAACAGGTGACGTGATCAACGTGATCATCTGCCTTTAATAAGGGCGTCACGATACTTGCTGGCACACCGCTTGCAGCATATTGCGTGCTATTTAAGTAAATGGCGTTGGCGTAAACGCGTTTTAACACGACATCACCAAAATTATTGCGTTGATATTCGGTGACGCGATATGCCTGATTATTCGCATCGATGCTGTGAATAGGCGCCAGTTGATATTGTAAACGCCCTAATGAATCATAAAGACTAAATTGCAAGGCGCCGCTTTTTAAGGTTTCAACCAGGATTTCACCGTGCGTGTTATAGACTTTGTTACGAATGATGCTGGTGATTTGAGTGGGACGTGCGAGCACATCTGCAGCTTTTTCTGCGTCGTCAATTTCCACATTATCCATGCGCGATGCAATTTGGCGATGCAGGGGATCGTGCTTTAATTCAAAGGTGCGCGGTTCATAAATTGTCTCGGCAGGCAAGCCGGCTTGCGGCGCATCTTTGATGACTCGCGTGGTATTATTCGCTGCATCCCATTCATAGGCTTGCCTAACACCGCGTGTGGTTTTGCTCACCGTTAAGTGCGGATTATCTTTGTCTGCGATAAATTGCACGTGTGCAAGCTCAGTGCTCGGTGTGGTTTTGGCGGTGAGGCGATCGGCTGCATCGTATTCTAGTTGCCAGTCGTGACCACGTTTGTCACGGTGGACAATCGCACTGCCGAGCGCATCGCGGGTGTAATGCTCGCTGTGATCCAGTTCATCCACTTCCATGCTGATGCGCGCTAAATTATCGATCACGCGGAATTTAATGCGATCGTAATCTTTTCGCGGTGTTAACGCACTCACTTGTTTGACTAGCGCTGCGTAATCAGAAGCCGGCATGATCGGATCTTGATAACGACAAGTTTGGATCAAAATACCGTCGCTGGTGTGCCAGTATTGCGTGACAAACCCACGCGGATCCACGGTATAGGCTGGTTTTTTTTGTGAGTCGTAAACGGTAAAGCTTTGGCGATCACGTGAGTCCTTTGTGATCTCTTTAGCAAATTCCGCGGGTGTTAATTGCACTAAACTGTTAGGATCGTTAACCGCAATCGCATAACGCGTGCGCGCAATCACACTGCCGCGTTTATCAAACACTTGCTCGGTCACAAACCCACGTGGATTAATGCTAAAGCGTGCTTGGCCTTTGGCGTCTAAAATAAAATAATGCGCGCGATCGTTTTCAGGATCGAGATTTTCTGTCGTGAGTTTTGCTAGATCAGCTGTTTTCAGTTGCTTAAGCTCATCCGCTGTTTTGAGAATTTTTTCACTCGCGTACGCGATTTTTTGGATCACTTGCCCTGCAAGGTTATATACCGTTTCTTGAATGACGAGTTGATAGTTGCTCGAGGCTTGCAAATACAATAATTGCACGAGAAAACGTTCTCGGTTGTTAGCATCGTAATAATGAACTTGCTGGCGATCGCTTAGATTCTCTGGATTTTGCGCAATGATTTTTTGCAGTTGCTCGATGCTCGTCTCGGCATTCAAACCTGTGATATCAATACGCGTTTGGTATTCGCGCCAAAAAATTAGTTTGTTCACAGCATTAAATTGCTGCTCAATCACCGTGCCATCGGCCAAAACGTGATAACGTTGATTGCCACGCGCGTCATAAAAGAAAAAGGTCTTAGCCCCTGCCGCATCGGTGTGAATTTTCACCCGCCCTTCGTTGTCTAAGGTGTTGTGTGTGGTGAGATTTAAGCCACTGTCATTGCTATGATTCGGATCAACGGTTTTTTGAATGGGCCGATTTATACTGTCTTGTGCAAACACCACGCAATAATGTTTTGGGTTCGCTTGATCGCCGTGAATCAATTGGCGGCGCGCACCGTGTGGGCTGTAGGTGTAACAGGTTAATAATTGTAATGCCGAAGGACCGGTGCAATTGGCTAAAGTTTGTAGCAAACGATTGAGGCGATCGTATTCGCTCTTTGTGATCACAATTTTGTTTTGAATGGGATCGGCAAAGTTGCGCCGTAATAATTGCGTTTGAATGTTATTACCAAAGGGATCGCGCTGATAGGTGGTGATCGCATTAATACCGGCTTGATCACGATCGCATTCGATTAAGTGTCTTTCAGGATTGTAGTCATAAACATCAAAAACGCCAAGTGGATCGGTAAGTTTTGTCAACAGCCCCACCCAATCAAGATCGCGCTGTGTTGTGGCATCCAGTGGATCGGTCACGCTTTTAGTTTGCCCATCGGGTGCATGCGTGCTTTGGGTGAGTGCCCCTAACGGATTTAAGGTGGTTAGCACTTCGTTAAAAATATTATGCGTGAGGGTGGTGGTGCCACCACTCGGATCGATCACAAAGGTTTGCCGCGTGCTTTGCTGGTAAGCGTAGCTAATCGTATTTCCAAGCCCATCTGTCACGCTTAAGGGGCGCCTTCTCGCATCGCGCGTCATGCTCGCTATCACATTCTGATCGGGATCGCGTGATTCAGATAAATCACCGCGCTTGTCGTAGGTGTGTGTCCAGCTGTTACCACTGCGATCGGTAAGCTTGGTTAATTTACCATACGGGTTTTCAAATTCCCGCGTGATGCTGAGTGTTATGTCGCTTGTTTGCGTGGTGGTGGTTTTTTCTAAACCGCGTAAATCGTAGAGATGGATCAGCGTGATTTCAGGTGTCACCCGATCGCTTCCTAAGGTTTCGCGGGTTTTTTGCCCAAACGCGGAATAATAATAGCGATCAGTAAAGTTTTCTGCATTGGTATGCGTGATTAAGTGGCCGCGTTTGTCATAATCGAACTGATCAATGTGATCACGCTCGTCATTAAATTTTTCACTAATAAATTTTAAAACGGTTTCATTCATAAACGCATCAACGCGCACGGGCAGTTGATTCACATCCACCGTGTTAGCACACACCCGCGTTGCAATAATCTCACCAAAGGTGTTGCGAGTATGATAGGTGATAATACCCGTTGGAGAAATGTTGAGAACCAGTCTTCGCTCACGATCGTAATAATGTTGTGTGGTGTGATTGTTGGGATCGCTACTGCTTTGCATGAGGCCACTGTGATCGTAAGTGTAGCGCAAAGTATGATCCTGCCACAGCGCTTCAATTTTGGCTTTTTTCTCAGGATCGGATAAATGGGGATCGTATTGGATTTCACGGATCGCTTGCTCTACAAAGGCATTCGTTTGTGCCATCACTTGCCCAAAATCATCGTAACGTTTTTGGTGACCACGAAATTGATCGGCACTGATCGTGTTAGGAGCAGTGACATCCAGTTGGTTTGTTGTGATCACTTGCCCCATGCTGTCATAAGTGGTTTTTTGTTGGCCCAGATCAGACTGATCTAATTGGGTTAAGCGTTGCAGTAAATCGTATTCATGGGTTAGCACTTCATCTTCAGGGTGCGCGGCAGGGATCGGCGGTGGTTGGGTTGGATTATTGAACCACGTGCTATCCACTCTATTATAGTAAGTGGTTATGGTTTTCACTTTACCACTGGCGTAATAATCATAGGCGTGCAAATAGCCTTCTGGATCCACCGTAAAAATAACTTGGTTACGGCCATTGTAAAAATGATAGGTGTGGGCATCATGCAAGGGATCGGCAGGAGGAATAATACTCGCGAAATCTAATTGGCGATTGGCGTTACGATTGGGGGTGGCATAACGAATGCGTTGAATTTCACGCCCGGCCACATCACGCACGTGTTGCACTACAAAACCCTCACCATCGATTGTGCCAAGCACGTTACCCGCCACATCGTAATACGTGTTTTCTTGCACGTCGTGTTTGGGATAAACCGTGCGCTGCAAACCTTTTCCGTCTTGTAATGCCACTAACTCAAAATGTGTGACAGGCTCTCTGTAGGCTATTTTAGCAATCTGGCGATCTAAAGTATCATACCCATACTCAATGATAAAACCATCCGGATCAACGCGGTATTGCGCGCGCCCGCTTAAATCGTAAAAGACATAACTCACACGATTTTTTCGATCGTTTTTCATTGCATCCGTTATAAAATGCGCGATATACGTGCCATCGGGTAATTTGATTTTATTGATTTTACTCAAATCAATCGCCGTGTGGTAGTGAGTGGTACGATGATAACGATTTTTTATA
>CAYGTS010000111.1:0-8893 GCA_964352905.1 uncultured Legionellales bacterium
GGAACGCCCATATTTGGGCTAAAAACGGCGAAAATCTTTTATCGAAATGCTCATCGTTATTCTACGCTAAATATAGTCATAAAAATTTAGCGCAGAATATCGCTACTTTTTTTAAGCAAACTCTTTTTCTTGTATCTTATTTTTATGTGCCGTATTTTTTTGATAAAGTTGCTGTAAATACTGATACTGTGTTGGCAATGATTCAGCTAATTTTTTCGATGAACTTGCAATTTCTTTGAATAGCTTTTCCCCTTGTTCCATAATATCTCTACGGTAATTAAGTAGTGGATAATTTGATTCAGGTAACAAGCCAACCCCACACAAAATACATTGGTAATTACTGTTCGTCCAAAAATTATCAAACTGTGATTCGAATGAAGCATAAAGATCACCATTGCTTAAATAACTCTTACGAATTGGTAAGCCTGCTTTGTGTCTCTCAAGTGTTAACTGCAGTGATTCTGGCATTTTTGTTTCATACCTGTTAGCACGCCAAAAGGGAGTATCTTCGCGCATGGCAGTTTTAAAATGCATGATAATAAATTCTTTAACATCTTCCACCATATAACGGATCTTTTCATTAAATTGATCACGAATCGTGGGCAAAATTTGTTTATTAGGAAAATTATTAACTAACTGATAAAGTGCCGCATAAACAAAATATAAACCGGTTGATTCCAATGGTTCTAAAAAACTACTGGCTAAACCAATGCTCACACAATTTTTAACCCAAGAGCGTCTGCGTCTACGTGATTGGAATTTAATAAAGCGCGCTTCAACATTTTTTGATTTTTCACCAAAAAAGCCACGAATTTCACTTTCTGCTTCATCATCACTGATAAACTGGCTTGAATAAACATATCCTGTACCAGCGCGTTTAAATAAGGGAATTTCCCACAACCAACCGGCATTCAGTGCGGTGGCAGAGGTATAAGGACGAATACCTTCTTTTTCAGGATCTTGTGCTATTTGCAATGCCACGGCGCGATCAGTTAATAAGCTGTCGCTAAATTCCACAATGGGTTCTTGCAAGGTTTTTTCAATGAGAAATCCAGCAAAGCCAGAGCAATCAACAAATAAATCAGCATAGTATTTCTCACCACTTTTACCAACCACGGCAGCAATATTACCCTCGTCATCCAGCTCAGCATGAGTTAACTCTTCTGAAATATGTTTAACACCACGTGCTAAACACCATTTGCGTAAAAAGTCTGCCAACGCTAATGCATCAAAATGATAGGCATAATGCTGAACTTGCGTTCCATCCATAAAATTCGGCGATTTATTTAAATCACAAGCAGCAACGGATTGGTAGCAAGCATAGGCCATGGGTGTATCAAAATTTTCTTCAAGATGTTTTTTCATCCAAATGTGTGTTAAAGGAATATCATTGACTGTAGGCATTTCACCAAAATTATGATAGTAATAATCGCCACCTTGAGTTGGTGGTGTTTTCCAATCCGCAAAACGAATACCAAGCTTATAGGTGCCTTGGCAATGTGGCATCCATTCAGCTTCAGTTAGCCCTAATTTATCAAAAAATTCAGATTTAATCGTGGGAACGGTTGCTTCACCAACGCCAATTCTTCCAATCTTTTCAGAATCAATTACGGTAATAGCAACATCAAAATTCAGTGCTTTAGCTAAATAAGAGGCTGACATCCAGCCTGCACTACCACCACCAACAATGATAATATTTTCGATTTTTTGAGATGCGTTATGTTTCATAGATCACTTCCTTATATTAGATAATTAAAACGGATTGGTGAGAAAAGCTAACTACTTTTCTCCTGAAGTATTTTTAATAAAAATAAACTGATTATTTTCTTTTTTAATTTGTTTCATTAAATCATCTGCGATGACTGGCTTGCTATAAAAATAACCTTGTACAACTTCACAACCAATAGTTTGTAAATAATCAATCTCTGCTTGTTTTTCAGCACCTTCTGCAATAATACTTAAACCTAAACCATTAGCCATGGTAATAATGGCTTTGGTGATTGCTGCAGTCGCTTTTGATTGATCTAAATCGCTAATAAACATGCGATCAATTTTAAGTTTGTCCACCGGTAAATCTTTTAAATACGCAAGACTTGAATAACCCGTACCAAAATCATCGATGGCAATTTTTAGTCCCAATTTTTTTAAGTTACTTAATTTTTTTAAAATCTCTTCAGACTTATCCATGAAAATACTTTCAGTTAGTTCTAAGGTAATATATTCAGCTGCCAAATGCCCGGCTTGATTAAGCGCCTTCCTAACAATTTGCAGCAAATTACTGTAACGTATCTGGCGCACTGATACGTTAATACTCATGGTGATTTTTAAGCCTTGTTTATGCCATTGGCATAGCTGCCTACATGCTTGTTCTAATACCCATTTACTAATGGGCAAAATCAACCCAGATTCTTCCGCAGCCGTGATGAAATCACTTGGTGGAATCAAGCCCAATTTAGGATGTTGCCAACGAATCAGTGCTTCAACACCTAAAATTTGCTGTGTCCTAGTATTCACAACAGGTTGGTAAACAAGAAAAAATTCTTCATTTTCAAGTGCTGCATATAAATCATTTTGCAAGGTTAAACGATGCGAAGCAACGGTATTCATTTGATGCGTGAAAAATTTAAAATTATCTTTTCCATCATCTTTTGCTTGGTACATTGCCGTATCAGCATTGCGGATCAAAATTTCATAATCATCACCGTCTTTCGGGTAACAACTAATGCCCAAACTAGCGGTTATATTAAACTCGCGATCTTCTATGATGATGGGTTTGCGTAGTTCATCAAGTAATTTATGCGCTAGTGCAATACATTGATCGTCACTGTTCAATGGATAAACCACAATCACAAACTCATCACCACCAATGCGTGCGATTGAATCGGTTGATCGCAAATTATTATTCAGTCTATTCGCTACTTCTTGTAACAATAAATCGCCTATACCATGGCCTAATCCATCATTCACTAGTTTAAAATTATCTAAATCTAAGAAAAAAACGGCTGTGATTTTTTTACTGGTTTTGGCAAAGGCAATCGTTTGGGTAATGCGATCTTGCAATAATAATCGGTTCGGCAAATTGGTTAAATAATCATGGGTTGCTTGGTGGATTAATTGCTCTTCCATTGCCTTACGTTCAGTTACATCAACTAAAATAGCTATATAGTGACTTATATGTTTTTTTTCTTTTGGGTTTTGCAATTTACTTGTACGCCAGGTTGTGTCTGTATTTTCAAACAATTTGTCTGAAAAATGATACTCATCTGTTTCGTTCACAACAGGGGCCACATGCAATTCGCCCCAAAAATGATTACCTTGCTTATTAATACATTGCATTACAACTTCACTAAAGTTATGTCTCTTAATTACATTTTTAACATGCTGTATATTTTTTTTCTCATTTCTTTCATCAATCATGAAAAATAAATTTTTATCTTTAGATTCCTCATTAGAAAACCCTGTTATGCTAGTAAACGCTGGGTTAACAAAAAGAATTGGTAAAGCTTTTTTAGTCAGATCAACAATTATTATCGCGTTAGGGCTAGCTTCAATAGCACGCTTTTGTAAGAGTAACTCTTCTTCAACTTTTCTTTGTTCTGTTACATCTCTATTACACCAAACTCTGCCCATAACTTCATTGCCAATCTTTAAAGGTAATGAATATCGTTCCAAAATTCTCCCGTCTTTGAATTCCACATCTGCAATTCTACCTCGACCCGAACTATCGTATATACTCATGGTATTATCAAAAAAAGCCTTTGGATCAACTAATTGGTTCGCAGCATGCATCAGTGGTGCCGTTTCATCTCGACCTTCTAATAATTCACGTGGTAAATCCCACATTTGCATGAATCTTTCATTATAATCTAAAATCTTATTTTTATTGCTTACCACCAAAATACCATCATTAGTTGATTCAAGTGTTGCTCGAGCAATAGCTAATGCGCGTTCAATTTCTTTTGTACGTTCTTCAAGGAGTTTCTCTACTTTTTTTTCATCAACTGAAACAAGCCTGTTAATTTCTAACGAATTTATTTTGTTCCATTTTTCAAAATATTCTAAAATTTCTTTGTTTTCTTTATCAACTCCTAATGCTCTTAATATATGAGCCAAACTTGGTGTAACGCCTACTCGCAAAATATTATTGGCAGCTTTATCAAATTTTTCATAAGTTATATCATTTACATTACCTTCTCCATATGGATTATGTGAGCTTGCTGTATTTTTCGCCATTGAACCATCCTTGTTGCATCTAATGTAATGTAAACTTTTCAAATTCAGTGCTAATTGTCAAAGTTTATTAGTTCTTTGATGTTTAATCCCTGGTCAAGATTTCTTGCCTCATCAACTATTGTAATTGCACGAGCTAACAAAATATTAACCATTTCCCAACCTTGAGTAAGTAATTTATATAAGTTTTTATAAGTTTCTGACGTATAGCCTGCTAGCAAATGATTTACCATAGTTGAATGTGTAACATCTGCCTCTGCATGTAATTCAATAAAATTTCCAACAGCGTGTTTTGAGAATACACCACTCTTATTTAATGTATTAAAAAATACATCACCACCTGCCTCTAGTACCAACTGCAGTAATGCTGCTTTTTCAACATTATCTAGTAGCATTAATTGATAAGTGAACCATGAGAAGATTGCTTCAGAAATATTGTCACTTATTAATACACGGTTCTTTTCAATAACTTTCGTAAGGAGCTCATCATGGCAAAACTCTTCTTTTAAATGTTCAAAAAATACTGCTTTATAACTTGGATTGATACATGCAGCATGTCTAGTTTGTAGCATGGATTGAAAATGAATAGCAAAATTTTCTAGCCAAGTTAAAAATGCATTTTTTTGTTTTTCACTAAACTGGTCAAATTTTGATAGTTTTGCAAAAAAAGGGTGTTTAGAAAATTCTTCTAATTGCTTTTGATTCCAACTTAGTAACGAATCTACATTATCAATTTGATCTCTTGTAGCTAATTCAGGTTTCTCAATTAATTCAGACAAGCTATAGCGGCTAAAATTAATTACAAATAATTGTGCACCACTTTCACCAGCATTTATCTGTGCTGTTTTTCCTTTTGGGATTAATATAATACTATTAGCGTACACGGGTTGTTGCTGTTGCGATAATGAAATTTCACCTTGTGTTATAACAATGATACTTTTAAATTTACTCGCTTGAATTGGAAAATGTTGCTGTCTTTTCAGTGTAATCATGCAAAAATTTTGCTGCAAGTTGGGATCAATAAATTTTTTTAATGCAGGATGATTGTTAAATTCGCGTAAATTAAGCGTTTGTGGTTCGAGATGATTCACATCAATAAAAAATGCGGCCGGGATTTCTTGCTCTTTAATGACGGTAATATCGCTAACGTCTTCAAGGGGGGAACTGGCATGATCAGCTGGAAAAGAAGGTGTTTGCTGTTGCTTTATGATGATGTTTTCCATGGCGTTAACCTCTCTGGTTTAAATTTGTCCATGTCTGGCATTATACAGCTTACAAATATTCAACGCAATAATGATCTGCCTTTTATATGGACAAATTTTATGCACTTTCAGCATTTTTTTGGCTATAACGACATTTTAAAAATTGCCACAAGGCCCGAATCGCCAGTGCTTCACCACCTTGTGGCCGCCCAGGTTTGTCACTAACATTCCACGCCATAAGATCAAAATGCAGCCACGCAACATCATTTGCTAAAAATTGTTGTAGAAAAAGTGCCGCGGTAATGGCACCTGCATAACCACTTCCCGCATCATTGACCGTATCCGCAATCGAGCTATGTAGCATTGAATGGTAAGCTGCAAATAATGGTAAGCGCCAAACGGGATCATCGTATTGTGTAGCAATAGTAAGTAGTTCATTTGCAATATCATCCCGATTGCTAAACATGACTGCGATTTCTGTCCCCAACGCCACTCTTGCAGCACCCGTTAGGGTTGTCATATCAATAATTAAATCTGGTTTAGCAAGACTTGCAATGGTTAACGCATCACAAATAACGAGGCGCCCCTCTGCATCGGTATTCGTGACTTCAATAGTTAAACCTTTATGGCTATTGATGACATCACCGGGGCGTAATGATTCACTTGCAACAACATTATCAATGCTGCCAATTAATACTTGTAATTGCACGGGCAATTGCATTTGCATGATTAATTGTGCAAGCCCTAAAACGTGTGCAGCGCCACCCATATCCTTTTTCATGAGGCTCATATTAGAGCCACCTTTTAAATTTAAACCACCGGTATCAAAACACACCCCTTTGCCGATTAAAACAATTTTTGGATGCTTTTGCTCGCCCCAATTTAATTCGATTAAACACGGTTTACGATGCGATGCTTTGCCAATGGCAAACAGTGCTGGGCATAATTTTTGTAGCGCTTTATCTTGGGTAAGACTAAATTTTGCATGATTCTCTTTAGCTATGCTTTTAGCTTTTTCTGCCAATTGCTCTGGCCCTAAATCTTCGGCAGGAATGTTAATTAAATCACGAATCAAATAAATCGCTTCAATCGTTGCAAAAATTTCAGGATTATCATGCTCGTTTTTCAAAACAAGCTTAGCCGTTTTGGCCGTTTTTTTCTTATACTGTTGAAATTGATAATGCCCCAACCCCCAACAAATCGCCAATTGTTTAAATGAAAACTGGTTAAAATCATCCTGAAAATAATAACAACCTCCTGGCAACTCTTTGGGCAACTGCGCTAGCGCCCAAAAATTAGCATCCTCATAGCCACAGACTACTTTGGCTAAATCCCCTTTTTGATTGGGCACCAATAAAGTTTGTTGCGCTTTAGCTTTAAATGCATTTAAATGTAGCCAGTTTGCAACAAAATCCGTTTGCTGTTTTAAATAATCTTCCAAATGATCTTTTTTAATTAAATCGATAGCAATAGCATTATGTGAATCAGTCGTGAAACACTTGATCATGTTGTTTTCCGTTTTTGGTATCTATTTAACAAATTTAACTATGATTTTACCAAGAACGTTCAGATTTGGCGATAAAAACAGCGAAAATATTTTTGAGAAAGCGCAGTTTATAGATAATAAATGAGCATTTCGATAAAAGATTTTCGCTGTTTTTAGCCCAAATATGGGCGTTCCCAACTACAGGGTGAATAGTTAGCGTTTTTGTAAGGTTTCAATTAATTCTGGGATCGCTTGAAATAAATCAGCGACCAGACCAAAATCCGCAACTTGAAAAATCGGTGCATCCTCATCTTTATTGATTGCGACAATCACTTTACTGTCTTTCATGCCCGCTAAATGTTGAATGGCACCTGAAATTCCAACTGCAATATACAATTGTGGCGCAACAATTTTACCGGTTTGACCGACTTGATAATCGTTTGGCACGTAGCCTGCATCAACCGCTGCACGTGAAGCGCCAATTGCTGCATTTAAAATATCTGCCAATGCTTCAAGTAATTTAAAGTTTTCACCATTTTGCAAACCACGCCCACCCGAAACCACGGCTTTTGCGGCAGTTAACTCTGGTCGTTCGCTTTTATTTAACTCGTGTTTAACAAATTGGCTTAAATTATTTTCAATAACAATGTCCTGTTTTTCAATCGTGGCTAGGGTATTGTTAGTATTCGCGGGTGTAAAACTGGTCGCGCGAACGGTCATAATTTTAATTTTGTCATCTGTTTTAACCGTAGCAAAAGCATTACCTGCATAAATTGGTCGCACAAACGTGTTTTGATCAACAATATCAGTAATATCAGCAATTAAATTCACGTCACACAATGCCGCCGCTCGCGGCAAAATATTTTTACCAAAGGTTGATGCGGCAGTCACAATATAATCATACGATGAGCTTAATTTTTGCAATACTGCTGCTAAATTTTCCGCTAACTGATGCTCGTAAACAGGATTATCAATCAGAATGACTTTTTTGACATCAGCAATTTTTGCCGCTTGTTCAGCAACAGCTTGGCAACCCGATCCAATTACAACAACTTCAATGTCATCATGTAGTTTTTTTGCGGCTGTGACAGTATGGTAACAATTTTCCTTTAAGTGTTTATTATCGTGCTCTGCTAAAATTAAAATACTCATTAAACCACTCCTGCATTCACTAATTTTTCAACCAGCTCTGTCACTGATTCCACTTTAATCCCAGCTTGGCGTGCCTTGGGTGGCATGACTTTTAATGTTTGTACATTTTGATCAACGCTAACGCCCAATTCACTTGCTGGAATTATTTCTAAGGGTTTGCGTTTCGCTTTCATGATATTAGGCAAACTGGCATAACGCGGTTCATTCAATCTTAAATCGGTGCTTAAAACTGCCGGTAACATTAGCTGTAATGTTTCTAAACCACCATCAATTTCACGCACCACTTCCGCACTATTATCATGTAAAGTGAGTTTGGAAATAAACGTTCCTTGCGGCCAATTTAATAATCCGGCCAACATTTGTGGCACTTGATTATTATCGCTATCGATAGATTGCTTGCCTAAAATAACGAGTTGCGGCGCTTCCTTAGCAACAATTTTTGTGAGAATTTTAGCAACTGTTAAAGGTGCCAAATGATTTTCAGCTTCAATTAAAATTGCGCGATCGGCACCTAATGCTAACGCCGTGCGTAAGGTTTCCTGGCACGTTGTATCACCAATCGACACAACCACCACTTCATTGGCGATCCCCTGCTCTTTGAGACGGATTGCCTGCTCTACTGCAATTTCATCGAAAGGATTCATTGACATTTTCACATTCGCGGTTTCAACACCACTGTGATCGGTTTTTACTCGGATATTAACATAAGCATCAATAACTCGTTTCACTGCAACTAATACTTTCATACTGTCCTCTTGTTGAAATTACTCCAGCAATTCCCGGTGTAGCGAGGAACAGCCATATTTGGGCAATCTCACATTAA
>CAYGTS010000112.1:0-8805 GCA_964352905.1 uncultured Legionellales bacterium
CAACCAAATCTGAACGTTCTTGGTAAATACTGGCCTAACGGGGTGAGTAGATACACTGCGATCAACATAACACTTTCAGATTGGAGAGAGCACGAGCAACCTCTATTATCACGTGATGAGAGGAAAAGATTGCAGGCATTTTTAACTAAGCATAATCGAGAGGATTTGGCGAGGAAGGTTCATCTAAAAATCTCTACAAGCCAATTAATTTATTTTTTGAATGGCATCGTGCCGCCATTACAAGTAAATATAGTTAAAACATTATTAAATACAAATCCGACTTTTGCAGCTTTTACGGGAGAAGAAATATCTGCACTCAGAAAAGCGGTATCAGAAACAGCATTATCCTCAGGAATTATGCGAAAAATTGGTTCAGAAGGTTGGAAAGATTTGGTTTTATCAGATTCTGATTTAACCGAGTTACGAGAAATTTTAGCAAAGGTAGCACCAAACTTACTTAAAAAATTACCCGTTAATTCTGTGGTGGTTACATCTAAATCTGATCTTAAGCTTATTCTTAGTCGTTTGGCAGAATTGAGAAATGTAAAAGGAGCAATTCTTGATCTATTCCCTTGGGAAGGATGGCAAGCTTTAATTAAAACGGAGAGGGAGTTAGATCCTTTTTTTCAGTTAGCCTTTGAACAACGAAGGTGTCTAAGTTCTTTTAGCGGCGATCTTTATGACATATGCAAGCGACGTGCGATGGAGTTAGCAGAGCCTAGGTTAATTGAAATTGCTGAAACTGCTCAAGCCCCTACATTAGAAGATAAGATTACAAGCTTAGCAAAAGAATTTACAGGAAACATTGCTTCGAATGCAGGAAGGCTTTACTTAGAAGATGATGAAGGTCAATTCCTTCGGGATAAAGTCAATGAATTTTTACAGTATTTTACTGATGAATTTAAAGGCAGAGTTGTAGCAATAAAAAAACAAAAAAGTGAAGGAGTGGCTAGTCCTAATACCATATTTGGAGTTAGGCATAATAAAGTATCATACCCAAGGGGTGATGAAGTGCCCCCAATGCCTGGGCAGGCTTTTAAAAATTTTTGAGAGATTTAGCCTCTTTAAAATTAAACAATAACTGCTGTTATGCTTGTGGGTATGTGGTCGGGAAGACAGCAAGTGTTGCTCTGGTTTGCTTCGTCGTATTGAAACAGGGGCCTTTATACGCCAACATGAGCGTGTTCTTTGGCAGGGCGGTTTGCATACTATGCAAAATGTCCTTTCATGATTATCTAAAAAATGGACCTCCATAAATAAACAGGAGGGCCAATTGCCTATTTACATTTAGGCTGTGCCAGGCTTTATTGCGGAATCGGTGAGAAGGTGGATTGATATTTAATAACACTTGTATCTGAAACGGAAACTCGTATAATTTTTCTGGCAAATTATCTGCATTAGTTTAATCCGTGCGTATTACAACGATGATGGACAGCTGTTACCAGCATGATGGACAGTAGAAAAAATCCTAAACACCAGAAAAAAGAAATAATACTAAGTGTCGATCATGAGTCAAGTTTTTTATTTTTCCTCATAGATTCACCTGTAATGGTAATAGCATAAGCATTATTAATAACACGATCACAAATAGCATCGGCGATCGTGTCATCGCCGACAAAGTTGTGCCAGTTATTAGTGGGTAAGTTTGTCTTTCATTAAAAAATGGTATCTATTCAGCAAATTTTAGTTGAATTTACTGAGAACGTTCAGATTTGGCGATAAAAACAGCGAAAATATTTTTGAGAAAGCGCAGTTTATGAGTTATAAATGAGCATTTCGATAAAAGATTTTCGCTGTTTTTAGCCCAAATATGGACGTTCCCGTCTACTTGGTGAATAGTTACAAAAAATGTTCGTAATCTATACCATGAGTATAGATTTTGAGAATAAAGTAAAGTTATTGCACCAGAACTAAATTATTAGCCCAGTGTGAAGCACCATTAATAGAAATTAAATCTTTTTTCTAAGTAAAGGCATTAAACGGTTTTTCAAATCAGTTATATCGACTGAGATGGATTTTGGAGTGAGTTCCCGTAAATCTGCTTTTCGACTAATTGCTGAATAGATTACTAATGCAAGACGTAACTTAGCCATATCAAGATTTGTTTTGGTTAATAGATGATAAGCATCAAATAAATCTCGCCCTGTTTTTCTGTCAATCAATGCGGCTAATTTTCCCGCCGATAATTCATGAGGATCTAATATTGGAATACCATGAATTTGCTTACTGCCAACAGCACAACTCGATTTAAATTCAATCGGCCAAAGAGGAATACGATACATAAAGTTCAAATCAATTTCTAAATTGCCCATTTGGCCTAATGCGCTGGGATAGCGCCAAATCATCTTACCTCCGGCATGACGATTTGGGTTCCTATCCAAGGTTAATCCATGTCGTTCGCAAATAGAAATGATTACTTGTTGAAGAAGTGGACGTTCTGCCAACATCATGGCACGATCAATATTGCCAATATAATTCAAGTCAATATCGACTGATAAGCGGGGTAATTTGAAAAAGAATAGGTTAAGCGCAGTGCCACCCTTTAAAACAAACTTGTTTTTTAGTTGCGGAAAAGAAACAAAGTCATTCAACAAATCCATTAGGATAGTCACTTTTTCAAGATGTTCTATTTTAAAGCCAGTAGTAGCTGCTTCTTGTTGTAATTTTTCTTTAGAAATCTTCATGAGGTTCCTCCCAAGAGCGCTCAATAATATAATTTGGAACAACAAGATTCCATCGAGGTATATGTTTGCCAGACTCCCGCTTGCTGCGCTCTAAAT
This sequence comes from uncultured Legionellales bacterium, assembly GCA_964352905.1. GTDB lineage: Bacteria > Pseudomonadota > Gammaproteobacteria > JAHCLG01 > JAHCLG01 > CAYGTS01. The sequence goes on from CAYGTS010000112.1 coordinate 2,781, forward strand.
AATGTATACCAGTTGGTTTTCTTGTTTCTAAATAGTTTAAACTGCGCTCATCAACGAGAAATTTTTCCTTAAACTGTTCAAGAAAAAAGCCAAGTTTGGCGATGGTTGAAGCATTATTTAAAAGGCAGGCATATTGAATTATTTTATCCAAATTTAATATTGGAATATGTTCGGCTGATCGCCAGATCTCTTCCCATCCACCCGAATAATTAGGCCTATCAAGCACATCAACAATCGTTCGTTCTAAGCTGGTGACTTTGATCGTTAAACCATGACGCTCGAAAGGTAATACTTCAAAATGTGTTGCTTGGCGCTCAATTAATGCTTTTGGAAACGACAAGCAAATAAATTCAGTTTGATTAAAATTAAACGGGCGAATAATGCTTGCTGAGAGAGAGTAATATTGGTGATGCAAAGCATAGGAAATCCCATGAAAATCCAATGCTGATAAGTAGGCAATTACCGCATCTTTTCTAATGCGCCCTGCAACGAGATAAGGATCAACTGGGAAATTTTCTGCAGCGTGCTGAAATGAGGTAGGGATGCTTGCAAATAAGCCGCGCTTTATACGCAAAATATGCTGTTTTTTTAGATGATAAGCCAATAGCTCTCTTTGGGTATTAAGGTTGGTTGTCCCAAGCGATTCAAGAAATAGCTTATATTCTTCGTGAGTAAAAACAGGATGTTGTTCAAAAAAATAATTAAGATTCATATTTTGACATTATATAGTATTAATACTAATAACATTAGTATTAATGTATTATTTTGTCAAATAAGTATGCCTAAATAAGAGCTTATGTAATATAAAAAGAGGGAAACAACAAAACCCGCAAAAATCCCGCATGGCTGATTTTAGCAGATTAAAGGGAATGCTTGTAAATGCTTATAACTTATTGAAAAATAAGATATACCGAGAGTCGGAATCGAACCGACACGGTGTCACCACCACCGGATTTTGAATCCGAACAAGCGTTGTGACAAGTTAGTTAACTAATTGAATTTAAACTGAAAATCACAGAGCCAAACGTCAAATTTTCAGCAATTTTGCGGTGTAGTGCGATAGAAATCGATAGCAAAACCCGCAAAAGTCCCGCAGGGTTTTCTTGCTATAAACCTATATAAAATACTCCTTTTATGCCATAATAAGGTATATACAGATTATTTTATATAGGTTTATAATGGAACTAGGTGGCATAGGTGCGTTGAGTCGCAAAAGAATGGTACAGGTATTGCAAAACAATCCTGGCGTAATTACTTCTGCAGCTGTTGTAGAGGCACTTAATGTTAACACAAAAGAGGCTTGTCGTTTGCTTGCACGCTGGTATGAAAATGGCTGGTTGCAACGCATAAAAAGAGGTGTGTATATTGCAATACCCATGGATGTAAACGATACCAATATGAATACGGTCGATCCTTTCCTCATCATTAGCTCACTTTATCAGGGTTATATTGCTGGCTTTAGTGCAATTAAACATTGGGATTTATCAGAGCAGATTATTGAAACGACTTATTTCTTTAGCGTTGATAAAGTTAAAGAACGTGAGCAAACTTATGCCAACTTTAAATTTAAAATAAAAAATATTAAACCAGAAAAAGTGTTTGGCTTAAAAAATATTTGGTATGGTAGTCAAAAAGTTCAAGTGAGTGATCCGCATAAAACAATGGTTGATTTATTAGACGATCCTAAATTAGTGGGTGGAATGACCGTGGTTTATGATATTTATCAAGCCTACGTAGAGTCTGAATACGTCAATTTCAACATTCTATTAGAATATATTAATAAAATGAACAACAAAACGATATTTAAACGTTTGGGTTTTATGTTAATGGCTAAAGAGGGAAAACTACCTAAAGCATTAGAAGAGATAAGCCAAAATATTTCGAGTGGTTATTCAATCTTTGATCCATTATTGGAATGTAATTTTACGAATGATGTCTGGAAATTAAAAATTCCAGCATCTTGGAAGCAAGCTTATGATAGAAAAAAGTGAAATTTTTAGAATTTCGAATGAGCTTGGGTTAAATCCAAGCACAGTTGAAAAAGACTATGTTTTAAGTTGGATCCTTTATGGCGTGAGCAAGCATGAACTAACAAGCAATTGGTTATTTAAGGGCGGAACCAGTCTTAAAAAATGTTTTTTTGAAACATTTCGATTTTCAGAAGATTTAGACTTTACTTTAAACCAAGGAAGTTTATTAAATGTTGGTTTTTTGGAAAGCGCCTTCATCGCAATAGCAGATTTATTATATGAAAATGTTGGTATTGAATTTACGAAAGATAAATTTAAATTTAAAGTCCTTGATAAAGGTAACGGTAATCATTCAGCGCAAGCTGTTTTTCATTATCGTGGCCCACTGCAAATGAGGAATAAAACAGCCTCAATAAAACTTGATTTAACGACAGATGAAATTAGCGTTTTAACGCCTGAAAAAAGGAAAGTGCAACATTTATATTCAGATTGGCCTGCTGATGGGATTTATGCAAATTGCTATGCACTTGAAGAGGTGATTGCTGAAAAAATTCGCGCGCTGGCAGAGCGTATTAGGCCTCGTGATTTATATGATGTTATCCATTTTTTTAGAAATAGAGAAATGATAAAAAAACCAGCGTTAGTTTTTGAGACGCTAAAGGCTAAGTGTGCCTTTAAAAAAATTGGTGTACCAACTTTTAAAGATATAGAAAATCATGAAAAACTCGAAGAACTGGAGCCACAATGGGAAAATATGCTTGCACATCAATTACCTTCATTGCCCAATGAGTGCATTTTGGTGTGATTTACCATTATTTTTCGATTGGCTATATGACGAATTACAATTAGGCGTATTGCCTGAATCAAAACATGGTTTTGCTAAGGAAGCGATTTTACAGCCACAAGCCGATTATTTTTCTAACCATTCAATTTTATATAAAATTCAATTTGCAGCAGCCAATAGAGTTTGTATCAAATTACTTTACAGCAGTAAGGAAAGAACAGTTGAACCGATTACTTTCAGAACAGCACGCAATGGCGACAAACTATTTTATGGTTATGAGCATGAAGCAGGACATCCTAAGGCTTATAAATTAGATAATATAGAATCCGTTACTGTCACTAACTTGCAATATTCTGACGAACACTATCCTGTAGAAATAACACAGGCAGGTACTGTAATGATGCCACCATTAGTTCGTAAGAAACAATTAAGCTCAAAATCGTTGAGAAAGTCAGATTTACCTTACAAACTTCAATGTCCGGTATGTTATAAGGTATTTCATAGGAAATCGATGAATAATCAAAAATTGAATAAACATAAGAATCAGTTGGGTAATATTTGCTTTGGTAATTTTGGAGCATTTAGTTTATGAAATTATCTGGAATTTGTTAGCAAATTAAATAATACTGATTCTTTTCTAAAAATGAGGGAATATAAGAAATGCAAATTGAATTTATGTTTGACTATCTGTCACCGTTTGCTTATCTGGCTTGGCAATTATTACCTACTTGGAGTGACGATATACCAAACTTAGAAATCAAATTTACCCCAGTGTTATTTGCTGGCTTATTAAATCATTGGGGACAAAAAGGTCCTGCAGAAATTAAACCGAAACGAGATTATGTGTTCACGCAATGTTTACGCATAGCGACGCGTAATAATATTCCTTTTACACTACCGAAATTTCATCCTTTTATGCCGATAGCGAGTTTGCGTTTATCGTTGCTGGAGTTAGCCGGCGATCAGCAGGCTAAAGTCATGGCGGCATTATGGCAAGCTGGCTGGCAAGAGGGGCGTGATTTAGGTGATAAAGTAGAGCTTGCCAAAATTCTGGCTGAAAATGGTATAACTGCTAGTCTTTTGGGTAAAACTAATGAACCTGCTATGAAAGATCAATTAAAAATAAATACCCAGCGTGCCATTGAAAAGAGTGTGTTTGGTGTGCCAACTTTTTTAACCCAAGATGACCAGTTATTTTGGGGATTGGATTCCATGTTGGATTTAAAAGCGCATTTAAAAGGGCAGTCAAATATCGATAAAGCCAAGTTAGCTGATATTTTAAATCGCCAAAGTGCGGTGGATCGGGTGAGGTAATGGCTTCAGCAATAAGTATCTCGGAGACTTTTTTTTGGAGCTCAATGATGGTTTCTGCCTGTGCTAATTTCTTTTTTAATGCCGCATTTTCACTAGACAGTTGCTGCTGTTTGACTGATTTTTGGCGTGCTAGTGATAAGGTAAGCCTGCCGGAATCGCGTTGTTGCCGCCATAAGTTAAACGTGAATGGTAAAGCCCTTCTTTGCGTAATAATTCGCCACGCGCAAGCGGTTTATCACAGGCTTCATAGTCGGCTAATATTTTCAACTTGTAATCATTGCTAAATTTGCGACGAGATTCTGACTGTTTGCTGTCAACCTGTGTGCTCGCGGGTGCCGCCGCGGGCAACGCACTATTTGGCCTAAAGGCCTCAGGTGAAAACCCGTTGCCCGTAGTGGTATCCTGTATCGTTTTTTGCTCTGTGCTCAATTATGTATTTTCCTCACCGCCCTTACTTCTCTAGTTGTAACACATTTTTGTCTCACGAGGGCTGGCACAGAGGGATCAAGCACGTCAGCTGCCGCAGACTGGCTGAGTTCCTTCGATACAACTCGTTGAATAATCTCTAAACATCTGATTTCTTTTTCGCTCATTGTAATTGCTCTGCTTGTCATTTTTGCTAAAGCGGAAATTACAACTTTGCTCCTACAGTAGCACAGTTTTCTTGCATATTGCGCTCTTAATGTGTACACTGATCACACGAATATATAAAATTAATATAAAAAGATAAAAGATTAACTCATATAATAATGTTTATAAAGAGATATCCTATGCATCCTTTTTCGGTAAATACAGCACATGCTGGTTTGAAGCAAATAGTTAAGCAAATCACTGAAGAAGCCTATCGTATTGTTTGTAAACACCTAAAATTTCAACAAGGACCGCTATTTTCTAAGCTGGATAACGATGCCCCCTCTAACAAGCGAAAGAAGTTCATCTCAGTTCGCAATCAAGCGTTAAGGATAGCTCGAAGAAAAAGAATTAGTATAGGGAGTTATTAATCGTGCACTCTTTTAGGTTTACTCCTTTATTTATTCAATATATGCGGTCTTTAGGATATCAATCAGATGATCTTGGTGTTTGCTATGGACTAGCTAGCATGGCTATAAAATCTTTTTTGATTGGTAAATTTGAAACTTTTGAAGACCGCTGTGAATTATTAGATAGCCTTCGCTATGAATCATTAGATATAGTAGAAAGTGGTAGAACTGCAAAAAAATTTAAAAATTCAGTTGAGGACGCTGAAAAAAGAAAAAAAGAAGGGCTAAATATTACTAAAGAAGAAGAACCTTACCTAAATATGCGAGCTTTTTTTGAAGAAGTTGAATTGTTTCATGCGCCATATCGCTACCCACATTTGTTTAAGCCCGAGGATAATATTATTTCGCAAGATATTTGCGCTACTTCTAAGTTGTTCCCGGATCAGAATAATAAATTTATAGGGATATCAGAGATTGCTGCGAGTTCTGGTATTTACTATGAGCATGAGGAAAACAATCCTCTGGTTTCTTTTTTTGAGGAATTAGAAAAAAATAATAAACCACTAGCGCTCTTAATAACTAGCATGGATCATGCAGTTGCCTTATTGCGCGACGAAAATAAATGTAAATGGATAATTATAAATCATCACGATATCACAGCTCATGAAAAAGCCGATAGCTTGGTCAAGAGTTTGATGAACTGTATGCCTCCAATTTCCCCATATGTGGCGCTTAATATTCGGCTATTAGATAAACAAGAGGCAGAGGAAAATCCGGCAAAAAGTGCTTTCGCTAATCTTAGTAGGACGCTACACAACAGCCTTTCAGAGCGAAGTAAGTGGCGTGACCCATTAACTAATGCAAGCTGGCTACATATTGCATGTAAGAGTGGGGAGTTGAACACTGTAAAAGCGCTGCTTGAAGGTGGCGCCAACCCCAACGAAGCACTACTCAAAAATGGTGCAACCCCGCTTTTC
>CAYGTS010000113.1:0-8744 GCA_964352905.1 uncultured Legionellales bacterium
TTGCCTCAAATCTGACCGTTCTTGAGTTATTCAACATCTCGCCGGGAATTACTGGAATTTTAATGACTTCATTTTCCAAGGGGCCTTTTCTGTGGCGTGGGATCTACTACATCTAAACGATCTCTTAAATTAAAAACATTATTTAGAGTTAACTCATTTTTTACTATTGAAGGTAAAATTGCTAAAACGATAGGGTTTAACTCCTTACTAAGCAACTCCATCTTAGTAAAGAAATTAGCATTAGCCGCACCCAAAAGATCATAGGGAATTATAAAGTAATCGGTTTTTTCAGTTTGTGAGACTTGCAACCCAATATTTTTTAGCCTTTCCATCGTGTTTTGTGGAATATCACAACAATTAAAATGAAGGCTCATGTGAGGCATTCCAGAAGAATAAATATCAAGCTGAATGTTAAATGGAGATGCTTGAGAAGTTATGGCCTGTGAGCTTGCATATGCTGTTACTTCGTGATTAATCGTTGTTTCTTGCCATGAGGGACTTAATAGCTCATTTAACAACTGCTGACAACGATCACGGGGTAATAACATCTTAATTATAAAAAGTTGATGAAAGAATTGATCCTTTCTTTCACGATGCACAGCAGTTGAACTAACTAGTTGATAGCTAGGGAATGAGTTAAACTTCACTTCTTGCAACTTTGCTAACTGCAAAATTAATGCGGATAAACTCCGGTAATCAAGATGCAGTAAATGCACCAGCATCGTACTATCAGACCAAGGAGAGACTGTATAACCTATCCTAGGTTTATATAAATCAACTTGCACTGTTGAATTGTATAAAAAATCATGCCCCCTATTCCAGAACATCGCAGAAGGATTTAACGCCACTTCTGCTCTAGGTGAGTATGCTAACAGGTCCAAATGTTCACCACTAGTACGTTGCCCTCCCAATACAATACAAGGAAAATAGCGATCCCAAAGAAAAGTTTTATAGCCTGGTAATCTCTTGTTAAGTTCAGGAATGCTATCGATGCAGTTTAAGTACGGCTGTTCATGCTTTGAAAGATTTAATACTGCCAGTGCTCTACAAGGTTGCACACTACTCTCTTGGCGCATCCACGACCAATGTGATCTTGCTAAAGCAAGAACATTTTTAGAATGTGGGTTTTGCACACATTCAGATAATTTTAAGAATATCCCCAGTTGTTCTTCAATCGAGGACGATGATTCATGTTCAGATAATCTAACAGTATGCAGTTCCTCATTATAAAACCGATTGGTTAGTGTTTTAATAATGAAATTGAGCAATGCTTCTAATAATTCTTTATGTGCTTCCCTTGGCAACTTTTTTAACAATAATGGAGAAAATGCATCTACGATTTGTATTTCTCTTACACTTTCACCGTTTTCAATCAAGCAATTTGCCACGTGCAGCGCCAGAGTTGCACCAAACGAAAAACCCAATAGCTTATAAGGCCCATGTGGCTGTATACTTTTAATCGCACTGATATAACGTTTTATTGCATGGCTCATAGAATCTGGAAGATATCGTTCATCATAGATCCCAGGATCGGATAAGCCATAGGCATTCACCTGATGAGTTAGCTTAAAACTTTCTGCTAAATTTTTGTAGGTAAAATAGCCCTCACCTAACAGGGGTGGCAGAAAAAAATAGTTAGGACGATCTGGCTTAACAGGTCCCAGTGCTTGAATAATCGCCCGATCATTCGACAATTTTTGGGCGCTCGCCAACGAGTATCGAATGCTAGTTAAATTGATCGCTGGTAATACCATCAATTGCTGTATACTATAATCCGGATTTATGGTTTGCTGGATCTGTTGAACAAGCTGTGCCAATTGGAGTGAGTTTCCCCCTAGTAACATGAAATCCAAATCGGGATCAACCTGTTCTAACCTTAAGATCTCTTTATAAATGGCGCTAAGCGGATCACTCGCTGCTGGATCATTGGTATTTATCGGCGAGGCAAGTAGATATTCATCGGATCGGTCAACTCGATTTTCCAATTGTTGCAGATCAATTTTATCACTCACCGCTAGTCTTGGAAATTGATCTAATTTTAAAAAAATAGGCATCTGTGCTGGCCTTAGATAACCCCGAAGATAGCTAAAAAAATCATTCTGATTAAATTCTTTTTCTAAGACTAAGTAAGCAACGAGTCGATTATGCTCTCTCCATTTTTTCACAAATACACAAGCTTGTAAAACCTGCCGCTTTACGTTTTGATTATAACTGTTTAAAAACGCTTCCAAACCAACCGGATCGACTTTTTCACCAAATACTTTAATATGAGCATAACGTGAATGAGTTCGCCCTTTAAAATAAAGAACATTACCTGCTTGGGTGAAACGATTTTCTGTATTAAATACACGTGTTAATTTATTTGCAATAAGTTTATATGGAAAATTTTTTTCTGTGCTATGGTGCGCATTCAGGTAACCAGGAGATAAATGCGGAGACTCAATATACAAACATTCACCAAAAAAATGAAACTTGACTTCTTTGCCGTGAGGGAATCCAATAGGGACAATCCGTTGTTTGTTTTCATCAAAAAGACAACTACCATTTACACAGAGTATACTGCCGCCAAAGGTTGCCTCGGTAGGCCCATAGCAATTGTATAATAAAATCCCTAATTGTTCGCAGAGGTCTTGTAATTGGGGAGAGCAGACTTCACCCGTGACTAATAAATGACGCAGCCCAGCCTGTTTTAATTTCTCTAAAAAAATGTTAATTGCATCGAGAGACATTAAAGCGGATGGGATCTGTAACATAACTGTCGCACGATACTGCTCAACTTTGTGTAAGACACCATTCAAATCAAGCCGCTCATGACGTTCTAGTAAACACAGTGTTGCACCATGACCCAACGCCATCAAGTATTCAAAAATACGCGCATCATATGCCGGGCTACGCGTACAGAGTATACGATCCGCCGCTGTTAACTTTAATCCAGGCAATTCTTGCTTTAACCAGTAATCAAGCCCAGGCGACAGAATTGGGATCCATTTTTTATCGCCACTGACTCCTGAAGAAGCCACAATATAATTGGGAACACAAGGATCGCGCTGGATCTCTGGGATTGGGGCGATCTCCAGGTGGGTCCATGCTGGCTGCATGTCCTGCATGGTTAACGGATAAAGGCATTTTAAGTTTTCTTTATTTAAAGCAAACGTTGCTATTAATTCTGGATCGATAAAAAAATAAGCTAATTTAAGTTGTTCGATATCTACATGAAGTTGTTGCTTTGGAATGCTCATATCTAAGGGAACATAGGTTGCATTTAAAGCATCTAAGGCTAGGTAAAAAATTGGATGAATTTTTTCTGATTGAGTTAAGAGCGCAACCCGATCCCCTGGTTTTACCCCAAGGCTAGTCAGAACGCCAGCCCACCTAGCAACCAAGATACTAATTTGTTGATACGTCATCGTGTTAGATGCGCCCAGATCAATTGCTATGGCATTGGGATAACGTTGTACTGTTGTTTTAAATATCGCAAACATGTTTTGACTAATATAAAAGGGTTATGTAACTTATTCAGTAAACTTAACTGTGAATTTACCAAGAACGTTCAGATTTGGCGATAAAAATATTTTCGCTGTTTTTAGCCCAAATATGAACGTTCCCAGCTACAGGGTTATAAAACTATTTGTTGAATGACTTTTTCTTTTAATATGCTATTGATTAAACTGCTTTTATTTATAGCTCCAAATTTATTTTTAAGATTATCCAGATAAGTTTCCACCGTGGTTTGTTTTAAATTTAAACTTTCTCCCACTTCACCTGCATGCTTTCCTTTCAACGTTTCTATCAAACACTGAAGTTCTCGTTTTGAGATAGTGCAAGCATAATGTTTGGTAGTGACAGGATAACTGCGGCGTGTTAGTAAATTCCCTAACTCCAAGGTTGTTAAAGATAATGCTGACTCTAATGATAGTTTAAGTGAAGTGCGCACCGCACCCACAATTCCTAGCACAAAAGTTGGTTGAACTTTATCATTGTAGAAAACGGGATACAACTGACCTGCCATTTGCTTCGTGATCCGTTGATTGGCAATAGGTTTGACGATTTCGGATACCTCTAAAACTTTAGCTGTATCAAATATGATCTCATCTAGCTCTTTATATGCTTTTGTTTTTTGTTTATCCCGACAGAGCATCTGATCAGTTTTACCTAAAATCGAGCGATCAGATGCGAACCCCATTAATTCAGCAAAGTTAAGATTCACATAATGATAACGTGTCTGGCTGTCTTTGATAAAGATAAACTGGTCAGATTTGATAGATAAGAGATCCAGCAAATGACCTTGCGGTAACGATAACCGCCTAGTATCAAAGGTAATTTCCTGGTGGAGTTGTTGTATTTTGAACATGGATCATACCTATAATTGCTGTAACTATCACCAAATCTGAACGTTCTCGGTGAATTCACCTTCAAACTTGCTGAATAGATACTAATTGCTTTTATATCGCCCATTATATAAATTTCAGGATGACCTGGCAAATAGCGAATCTTGTCCAATGTAAAATGCATCTGAAACGGAGCTAAAAAGTAAAAAGATCGTTTAAGTTCGAAGAGTGACACTTTTACTTTCTTCCTCTTGATCAATTTTGCCACCAAAATGTTTCTTTGGTATTTTTGGACAAGCTATCTGAATACTCGTGATAATCGGATCGAACAATTTAGTTAAACTATTGGAAGGGATCTCTAACGGTGCTCTAAGAACTTCACCTATCGTGATGAACGATTTATCTGACTTCGACTTAATGAGTGTCTTTATATTGTTAGAAGTAGAAGAATAAATGGCGCTGATAAATGGAATCGCATTATTATTAAGTTGTGCATCTAGTATATAATGTTTGCTTGCCGCTAAACGACCATTATGCTCTATACAATTAATTTGCCATTTACAAGTGATCTTCTTTTCTCGTATATTTTTTTCAGGCAAGGAAACGATATGATAAGCATCACCACTTTGTTTTTGTATAGGTTTAGCGGTAGTTAATGAGCCTTTTTGTAATTTAAAGTGAGTTTCTATTTCATATAAGATGTCTTTTTTTACATCGTTTAATTCTTCAGCTGTTAATGTTCTGCTAAATTCAGCACAAGGGATCACATATCGGCCATCAAAATCTTTTGCAATAACGGAAGTTTGTGGTGAATCAATAGTATCATCGCAGCCAAATACCTTCCTTAGATAATCAGTATTGTATTCCTCTTTTAGCGCACTGTTCGATAATTCATCCAAAACTAAATAAACACACCCATCTCCTTCACGTACTGCAATCTCACTCAATGATAAATTAAAAGGGAGAGCACTTGGATGAGAGATAAATTTTCTATCGCAAAAGTCTGGATGATTAAAAACTTGCTCTATGATAGCTTGTCGTATACGGCCACCTTGTTTTAACACATTTAACTGTTCATCATAAACTTGCGTGGCTTTATTTTTTAATGTTTCAAAGTCAGGGTTATTTTTAGCTTGCAAAAAATCTCTTAATGCAGCTAACGCAACTAAGCAAGCAACCCCTTGGTCATAATCATTTTTACATAACGTGTTTGCAAGTTGCATTGCTTTGCTTACCAAATAATGCAGAGCCTGTTTGGGCGTGGCATCCTTGTCTAAATCAGTGAAATTAAAAATATCGTTTAAAGAAAGTGGGTCTGGCCCAAAAAAATTTAGTTTACTTAGCATGATTTTAACCCCATGTTGTTACGTTTTTTTATGGTGGCAATTATTAACTATTTTTTTACTCGCTCACTACCTAGCTTAGTCAGGTAGTTAACCCATATGATTTCGTTTACCTTGTGCCTGTAAATTTGAACGGGTTGATTACTTTAACTTTGCGTGATTTCTGCCTTTTTTTGGCGGCAGAAGATCAAATGTAACTGCTCGCCCCTTTAGCTTGTGGTTTACCAAATATGAACGTTCCCTGCGACGGAGTGAGTAGTTACAAATAATGATTTTTTTGGTAGCAAAGAAATAATCAATGCGTTAAAAATTTAAATACTTAAGAAATGACATTTAACAACATTAAAAGGGGAAATTTATGTTAGGAAATCTACAACCAACTCATACTTTCAGATTATTAGTTAGCCCAGAAACACGTGAGCGGCTAAAGAAAAAAGGTATACAGCTAAAAGATCATGCTCATTGCACATTGGCTTGTACTAATGGTGATAAAGAACGACAAATCAGAGAGAAAGGAGCTCATCTCAAAAGGTTACTTAATGGACAAACACTCACAGTTAATGGTGTTAAAGAGCTTTATAACTCTAGAGATCCTCAAAATCCACTGTATGGGGTTACATTGTCATTAGGTGAAAATGAAAAGAGGCTACACACTGAACTTAGTACGATTTTAAATGAGCATATTTGCCCAGAATTTAATGGAATTACCTATCTATGGAATTGCGATGAGACAGAAGGGCCGATACAACGTATACTTCTCCATATTACATTAGGGGCAGGTCGAGAATGTAAAGAGGCTGCTGAAGCGTTGCTTAAAGATGAGTTTGAGTTTACTTTTGATCAAGTTGATTATAAACTGACCGGTTACCATGACCCAAGCTATGTTATTGCATTAACCCAACCTGGATCAGTAGTAAATTCTGGACTATACGCTAAGACGCAATCGCCTCAACGAGATGAGAATGAGGAGAAAACAGAAGAAGAGAAACAAGTATTAGGTATGGGAAATAAGTAGAACAACATGAACGAAAATTAAGATATAAAATCTTGCCAATTTTCTGTTAAAGTAAAATACGGTATAGGGTGGGAACCCGATGACCGTGACGTAATCAAGGGTAGCGCAGGCTACCCTTTTTTTTCAAGTTAAAGTTGGGGTTTAGGGAGCAAGAGAGCACGGCCTAGCGGCTCCCCACAAACAATAGAGAAGAAGCCAGAGCTGGCAGCAGGCAATGTTAAAAAAACTGGCAGGCATAGCGATTTATGATGCATAAAGGAATTGCTGATCACATATCACGATAATTCGGGCCACCACCACCAACAGGTGCAACCCACGTAATGTTTTGCCGAGGATCTTTAATGTCACAGCTTTTGCAATGCACGCAATTGGCGGCATTAATGTGTAAACGTGGCTGATCATTTACATGAATAATTTCATACACAGCGGCAGGGCAGTAACGTGATTCAGGTGATGCATACAATTTATAATTCACATCAATCGCAAGCTCTGGATTTTCTAGCACTAAATGCGCAGGTTGATTTTCTTCATGCTGCGTGCCACTTAAAAATACACTGCTAAGCCTATCAAAGGTAATTTTATTATCTGGTTTGGGATAATTAATAACCGTGGCTTTACTGGCTAAGGTTAATTGATCGCTGTCTTTAGCATGATAATGCATGGTCCATGGGGCTTTACCGCGTAACACATACGTATCAAACGCAGAATACATCATGGCAGGCCATAATCCCCAGCGAAAACTCGGGCGAATATTACGCACTTTATAAAGTTCACGCCAAACCCAAGATTGTTGCATATTTTTTTGATACTCTCGTAGATTCGCTGGTTGCGTAATTTTTTTAAGGTTAGCAAAAATTGTTTCAGCTGCCAGCATGCCAGATTTCATAGCAGTATGTGTGCCTTTAATTTTAGGGACATTTAAAAACCCTGCGGCATCGCCAACCAGTAAACCACCAGTAAAGGTTAACTCAGGGATCGATTGATAACCGCCTTCATTGAGGGCGCGTGCACCATAAGCAACCCGTTCGCCATCAACAAAAAGTGGTTTAATATGCGGATGAGTTTTAAAGCGCTGCATTTCATTAAAGGGTGACAAATAGGGATTTTTATAATCAAGCCCGACCACAAAACCCACGGCAACTAAATTATCCTCTTGCAAATGATAAATAAACGAACCACCATAGGTTTTTTTATCAAGTGGCCAACCAATTGTATGTGTAACATGGCCAGGCCGGTGTTGTGTTGGTGAGACTTTCCACAATTCTTTAATGCCCAGCGCATAAGTTTGCGGATCACAATGTTGATCTAAATTGAATTTTTTGATTAACTGTTGTGCCAGTTGACCACGACAACCTTCTGCAAAAATAGTTTGTTTTGCCAGCAACGCCATACCCGGTTGATAGCGATCGCTTTTATTGCCGTGTTTATCAATCCCCATATCGCCCGTGGCAATGCCAATCACTTGATCGTTATCGTATAAAATTTCGGCTGCGGCAAACCCAGGATAAATTTCAACACCTAATTTTTCCGCATATTCTGCTAACCAACGGCAAAGTTTGCCAAGGCTAATAATGTAGTTACCATGATTTTTCATTTGTGGTGGAGTGGGTAAATATTTTGCCTTATTCGCGGTAAGGTAAAGAAACTCATCGGAAACAACAGGCGTTGTAATCGGCGCATTTAAATGTTGCCAATCGGGGATTAACTCATCTAATGAGCGCGGCTCTAAAACCGCACCCGATAAAATATGTGCACCAACCTCAGCTCCTTTTTCAACAATGCAAATGCTCAGCGGTTTGTCTTGCTGCTGTGATAACTGTGCCAAACGAATTGCCGTTGCGAGTCCCGCAGGGCCTGCACCAACAATCACTACATCAAATTCCATTGTTTCTCTATTCACGATGATCTTCCCGTAATGCATGTAAAATTAATGCATTGTAACGCAACCCAATGTTAAAATGAACGTAACTATTCACCCTGTAGCTGGGAACGCTCATATTTGGGCTAAAAACAGCAAAAATCTTTTATCGAAATGCTCATGTATAACTCATACACTGC
>CAYGTS010000114.1:0-8577 GCA_964352905.1 uncultured Legionellales bacterium
TTTTATAGAAGCACGCTAATTAAAAATTATTCCGAAAAGATCGCATTAATGTGGGTTAAGAAATTTTAAAACGTTTGAAATTTTTTGAAAAATTCATAAAAAAGAAAATAATAATACCAAATTCGGTTTAACAATAGTGCCTAGCAATTATATTTTTAAAGATATTAAGGCTGCTAATGATAAGTCTCATATTAATGTGCCCAGTGGTTATTCTCAGCCCCCGTTGAAAAAATTAAATTAACTGCTTTACTTTATAAGGCCTTCAGGTATACTTGTGTACAGTATAAGAATAAAGAAGAGGTCGATATGTTTACTTTTGATTTGGAAAGTGCCACTAACGCCTTTAAAGATATATCCTCTTATTTCGAGAACTCTCTCAGTTTATTAGATCTTTTCAAATTTTTAACTGCGAATCATGGGTTTCGATATGTTAAAACGTATGAGCAACTATGCCAACTCGCTGAAAGTCTTCATAATGAATATCCTGAGATAGTTACCCCTCCATGTTCTCCTTGTATGTTTGCGTTAGCGATTGATCTCGCTGATCCTGATGGATGGGGCAACATTGCACCCACACGCCCCGCTAATGTCACTGGTGTTCAAGTACTAGCTGCTAAATTTCATGGTTCTAAGACGATAGACCCTTTTGAATTGCCATTCAATAATCGTGAATTATATAATTTCCTTGTTGAGAAGGAAAATCGTGCTTTACACTACATTAAAACATATGAAGACCTACTCCAATTAGCCCAAGAGCTTTATGATGAGTATGGTTATGATGCCATTAATAATCTAAATCCACCCATTACACCCACTATGTTTGCACTGATAATTGATAAAACTGATCCTGCGGTATGGGGCAATATTGCACCCACACGTCCTAACCTTACCAATCTTGAAATGGCTGCAGCTGCTTTTCAACTGGATAATATAATAGAAGATGAGGCCGATATACAAGATATTAACAATGATCTCTTAATTAATTTTTTGCAAGAGGAAGGCTTTATCTATATTAAAACATATGAACAACTATGCGAATTAGCTCAAGAGCTTCATAATAATTATGGTTATGATGCTATACTTACTCCACCCTGTACTACTGAAGGATTTGCTTTGGCTTTTAGTAAAATGTTTAGTAAATATGAGCAGGTAGAGGTCAAACCCACTATTCCTGAGGATGCTCGTTTGATTTTTATTACTGATAGGTTTTTGCGCAATATGGTTAAATATGAGCCTAGCCGGGAATGTACGCCTGAGCAGCAGCGCAAAATTAACCTTTTAAAGTTTTTGCAATCTGAAGGTTATCAATATGTTAGAAACCATGCAGAATTTTGTGAATTTATCGAGCATTTATCAAAAAATAAAAATTATAGCATTAATGACCTACCAAGTTTATTAGTATATAATTTAACTATAAATAACGTGTGCCAACAAACCCAAGTAGAAGTACCGCCACTCTTTCAATTAGCTGTTTTAGCAAATTTTCAACCAGAACTAACCACCTGTGACTATAGGAGTCTTGGTGATTTGCTTTTCTTAGACTCTGCTATTTTAACGGAGCAAAATGCCGGGATATCTAAACAAACAGAAGTTACAGTAAACAGAGATAGTGGGGAAGAAGAAAAGGAATACAATACAACTTCTCGCCCAAGAGGGCCATAAAATCTTATGGTCTTAGTTACGTAGAAAATATATTTTTTTAATTACTTGGCAAGGATGCCATCGTTTATTATTACTTTAGCTGTAACTACTCACCTCGTAGCGGGGAACGTCCATATTCGGGCTAAAAGCGGCGGAAATCTTTTATCGAAATGCTCATTTTCTCAAAAATATTTTCGCCGTTTTTATCGCCAAATCTGAACGTTCTGGTAAATACACAGTTAAAGGGTATGAGCAGATACCTTTAGCTTTTCATTAAACACTTCCCAATCCACATCTCACCCTCCTGCAAATAACGATAATAAGTGCGCTCACTCACTGTGGCGGTTTTAATCCTTTCCTTAATTGTCTTATCAAGCATGGTGTAGTGGATGCGAATAATTTTCACCCAATTTTCTTTGCCCTCACCAAGGGGTTTCGCATTCGACAATCTTATTAATAAATCATCAATCTCTTCAGCCTCCTCATTGCTGGGTAACAGCATTTTTGCAGTACCTTGAATAATCATTCCTCCTTCTGCTTGTAATTTTGCTAGGAGTGAATGACTTGAATACCCTAATCCCTGGGTGATGATTTTATAGCACCAATTACCCCATGCGGTCAGGCGTTTTTTAGTTTCAAATAGATCAAGACTAGACATAAGCTACCTCATTTGATATAAAATAAAAATCTTTTAAGACATAATTATGTCGACCAGCGGGTAAGTAACCCAACATTAATTAAAAAGGAAATAAAAACATGTATCGTAACTATGCTTTAGGAGCCAGAATCAAAGCGGCAATGAAAGCAACTGGCTTTAAAACCGCCAAAGAGTTTTGTGAAAAACATAATATTCACTACCTAACCTTTGCCCAGCATGTGCAAGGTCGTCGTCAACCTAACACAGAATTCTTATCCTTATATGCTAATGTATTTGGCGTTACTAGTAGTTGGTTAGAAACCGGCGAAGGTAATCCATTTTCACACCCTAAAAAAACAAAACAACTCTTAAAAATTTCGCAAACTGAAATTGATAAACGTTTAGCCATGAATAAACTCATGCATAATTCCTTGGATATTGAGCTACTCACCAAAATACTGAAACAAGTTTTATCGGCATGTAATATAAAAACAAAAACGAGCCGTCCAGAGCAACTTGCAAAAGCGATTTCATATATTTATAGTGATATTTCTGAGATGTCTGACAACAATGCAACCAAAGAAAAACTGATTAAAGTTGCTTTGAACACTTTTTTTAGAAATATCAAATAGCTTAATCAAACAAAATCTCGCCAAACCTTGCGCGCGCATTTTGTAGTAATGTGCTACAATCAAGTGAACTATCCTGGCTCAAATGGGACCCTAGTAAAAAATTTGAAATTGGATAAAAATTATGGGGATCGGTCAATCCAAAGCCATTCAACGAAGGCGATTTTTTATTCAGCCAATCTAGCGTTTTTTGTTTATTGACTTTTTTGATTAATTGGATTTGCTCTGAATAGTTCTTAATAACCACCTTTATTTCAAGCTCTTTATTTAAAATCTTTTTGATTGAGCTGCAGGCTAATTCTGCTGTATCGAAAGCATTTCTAATGCCAGCAGAATAACAGGGATCATCTAAACCTACAGCATCACCGATTAAAAAACACTTTTGATCATGAGCCACTTTGCAATTATAAGTAAAATGACGCTTTTTTATGACTGGCATAGTTCGTTTTTCTGAACACATAACATCAGTAAGCCATTGCATTTTTTCAACATAAAAGTCAAAGAGATGTGATTTATCAAATATATTTTTTAATAAAACATTTTCAGAAAGTGTTAAGCCAACACTAAAATTGTTATCATCAAGCGGCGCAACAAAAATATAGCCTTGGTTTATTTCAGTCAAAGAAAGATCATAGGGTAACTTATGTTTAATATTAGGAAATTCATATTTTTTTACTAATGAAAAATAATTAACGATTTGCTCTGCATCTAACTTCAAGCCTAGCTGCTTTGCAACAATAGCAGATTCACCACTCGCATCAATAATAAAATCAGCAATCACGCCTATTTTGCTATATTGATCTTCAAACTGTATCTTATTATCAATAAAGTCAATTTTTCTTACAAAAAAATTAGTGTAATAACTCACCCCTGCTTGGATCAACTTATCTAATAAGAGATTAGTAAGTCTAACTCGATTAAGCAGAACAAATCTCGTGGAATTGCTCTGTTCAGAGTGCATTTCTACAAGGGTTTTTTGTTTACCATTAAAGTTACTAAAACAAATATTAGCTTTTGGCTTTAGACATTTTATAAAATCTTCATATATGCCCATTCTATCGAATAATGCAATTAGTTCGGGGTCCAACAATAATGATTCATTTGTATGATAATAATTTAACACTCCATTATCAACTATAGTCACACTAAAACCTTGCTGATGCAATAATGTCGCAGCAGTTAATCCCGCTAAACCTGATCCGATGATAGCAACATCATAGATTTCTTGAGTCATTGTTTTTCCTATTCTTCTTCATATTGACATAAAAAAGTCAATTATTTTTTCATTAATGATATACAGTAGCGCTATAGCCATATCATCTTCTGCCTCATAGATGCTGATCAGTTTTTTCTTATTCGCACCATGAAGAATTTCGTTGATATGTTTTTTACGCATGCTTTTGATTTCATAAAAAAATTCTTGAAAAAGTTCAACAGCCTTTGTGAGATCACATAATTTTTTCATACTCAAATTTCTTATATCGTTGGATAGCAATGAAATTTTTTTAGCTTTTTGTTGTATTTTCACGACGCTTTTCATTACCACCTCACTTATAAAATTTGATTATTACAATTGGTTTATATTTTTTTCTAGGTGACTATTTCCATTTTATGTGATGATCCTGCAGTTAAACTGGATATTGTTAAATTCAAGTAAAAACAGTATGATGCCGCATTGTGCGATTGAACATCGTGAAATATCCCGGATCCAGTACAGACAAAGAAGCGCTATGAAATTGAAATTGCTCATCTCAGATAACGTTAAGTTGTTTATATTTAGCCTATTGCTACTCAACTTTGCATTTTTAAATTTAGATATCATGAATGCTATTAGTCATTCACTGATTGTGACTTTGAATATCAATGCTGTCCGACTCGCCAATATTTCAGCTTATGGTTTTTATGCCAATCTCATTGCCTTAATGCTTTTTTCTTCGACTTTAGATCAATTTAATTTGGTGCGCATTACAAAATTTATGCTTTTAATAACAGCAATGAGCTGCTTGATTTTGGCCTTCAATACCAATATCCTCACTTTTATTATTTATCGCTGTATTGTCGGCATGCTGGTTGGGATTGCCTTTCCAGCTTGTATGCGAATTGTTGCATTAAAAGCACGCCACAAAGCTGGCACTATTACAGCGCTCTACACTTTTGCAGCAATGACAGGCGGTTTTCTAGCTCAAAACCCTATTGTAGGATTGTTGCAATATACGAGTATTAATACACTTTTTTCTCTGCTAGGAGTAGTCGGTTTTGCTATCATGCTTATTCCAAGAAACGATTTAATTAAGCAAGAAAAATTTTTACCCAGTACTAAACTGCTATTACCCCTTTTAACAGCAATTAAAAATAGCGATAATTGGCTGACAGCTTTGCATGTCAGCTTATTAAATTTACCTATTTTTTTATTAGCTGATTTATGGAGTAACTTGTATTTAATCCAAAAACTACACATCTCAGAAAGTGTTGCCGCCTTTACTACCTCGATGATTTTTATTGGTTATATTATTGGTGCACTGATTTTCGGCAGACTTGCCGATCAATTTGCGACTAAGCGTATTATGATGCAAATCGGTATCGTCATCGCGCTTTTAAGCTTGATATTAATTCTATTAAGTGATTATTGGATTGTATTCCCCGTTTTATTTTTATTACTCGGCATGGGTAGCGGCGCCCAGGTCATCGGGTTTTCTCAAGTTGCGGTTACTAATTCTCACTGGAGTGCGGCAAGTGCAACGGCTATGCTTTCTTTTGTGTCCGTTTTAATGGGGGCTATTTTTCAACAAATTTCAGGCAATATTGTGCAACAGCAAAGTGGATCAATGGCGGCTTTTAATGAAATCATTTATTTATTAATGCTGTGTTTAGGTGTTAGTTTTCTTGCTGCATCTTTGCTATCGAGAAAAAGTCTTGATGCTACAAATCAGCCATTGCTTTTCCAAGAATAAAGTCTAAAGCCGCAGCTACTTTTTCGGTTAAAGCTTGCATAGCGACTTGATAGTTACGTAAGAACTGTGCATAGGTACGCTCTTGCGAATCAACATAGTCAGTAATGACCTTTAGCGCAATCATTGGAATATTGCAAAATTGTGCCACTTCTGCGATGGCCGCAGCTTCCATTTCTTTGCAGGCTGCCTTATTTGATTGCAAACGCTCTAAATCAGATGGATCCGCATGCACTGAATCACCCGTTGAAATAATGCCTTCTTTTAAACCGAGTTTAGCAGTCATTGCAGGCATTGCTAAACAGGGATAATCACCAATTTGATATTGCTCAAAACCCTGTACCGGAATGTGACGATGATGATATTTAAATGTTTCTTTGCTAATAAAAACATCTCCAATTTCGGCTTTATTGCAAGCAAAACCACCGGCAGTCCCAGCATTGATAATTAAATCTGGATTAAACAGGCGAATGGCTTCACAAGCCGATAAGGTTGCTGCCGGTGAAAATGGTAGCGTTCATTTTGGCTTGGGTATGTTGCCTTATACGCAATATCATTTGGATATAATTTGTCCTAATATTGCCGTGCTAGGTAAAGATGAGCAAATCATCTTTGGTAAAAAAAATCATAAAATGAAACGCATTAAATCTGCGCAATGCCCGTGTTTAGGCTACGAGTAACAATACTTATGAAAACAATAACCATCTATCCTAATAAATTAAAGCAATTTGGTGATCCAGCTAATTGTCTATTCTATCTTGTCACAAATTCTAGTTTGCTTGAGGCTTTTAATATAAAACTTGATCATGGCTATCGAGATGCTTTTATTATCCCTTATGATCACGACCAAAATTTTGCAGAATTGCTGCAAACTAAAATTGCAGAAAATGCCCATATTTTAGTTATCACGCCTGATTGTTATTTTCGTTCACCAAAACCAGAAATATTGGGTGATAAACGTAAGTTAATTATTATGGCAAATAATTCCACACCCACCTCCTTAACAGCCATTGAGCACTTTTTACGTTGTGGTGAAAATACCGAACCATTGCATTTAGATGCGATTGCTGAACAATTTTTTTCTTTGGCTGAAGCCACTCAACAACTTTATTTTATTGATGACACCTATCAAACTACAGCCAGCTTTAACCATACTAGCGATGCGCTACAATGGCACCAACAAGCAGGGATGTTAGATTGGGGACAGCAGCAATTATTTCCCTCGGGTGAAATTAGCACCCTGCCCTTAGATGTTTATGATATGGATATACAATCTGCTTTTGAATTAAATGGACAAATTACTTTTCATGGCTATCCGATTTTACATTCAGGTAAACCGTCTTATTTGCCACAAGATCAACAACGAATTTTCGAAAAACTGGCACTATTAGCCGATTATCCACTTATTGCTGATCTTAAAAATGGCATCATTACGCATTTAACCGCACCTGATAAACAGGCAACGCCAGTAATTGAAATGTTAGAAGCGATGTTTATTTTAGATTCGCGCTATAAAACCATCATTGAAATTGGTTTTAGCCTTAATCATTGGCTCACGTTATTTCAAGGTAACTCGGCAATGAATGAAGTTTATGCCGCTAATAAAGGCGGCACGATTCATTGGGGTTTGGGTTTAACCCCTTTTACTCAATATCATCTTGATATTTTGTGCCCCAATACCAATGTTGTGAATGCCAAAAATGAGGTGATTTTTGGCAAGGATAATCTGTGCTTTGATGAGGTTTGTTGCTAAAAAGTACAATAATCAAGAAGCTCTTTGGCACTTTGATAGGGTGTGTGGTTGGTGCGGCGTTTACGTATTTTTCGGTGCTACTCCTGGAACAATTGCATCCCTATAATGTTTTCTTGCGGGTTGCCTACGAAAAAATTTATAGTTATCTGCAGCTGCTTTTTGGCGCAACTCTATAGTTTTTTCCCAAGCTTTCTTGAATGTTTGTTGTCCTTCTTCAGCATTAATAATTTCCTTCAATTCTAAGCTGACTATTTTAGGAACTATTTTAATTTCGCCATTTTGCCCATTGTCAATTTTCTCACCACCAATTTTAATTCCCCAATCCGTAGTAAATATTTCTTGTTTAAGCTTTTTAATCTTGTCTCTTGCTTGATGTTCGCACCTGTATTTTTTTTGATGATCATCTAAGTTTCTAAAAAACTCCGTTTCCTTTTTTTGTTCCCCAAAAGAGCTAAAGCTAGAATGAAAATCAAATCCAGCATCTATGAGATTTTCACATTGTTCTTTATCATTCTTACCAAGACTTTCTTCTATTAATTTTTTTCCCTTTGTATTTAAAATATTCAAAATTTCGCTATTGCCGATTGCCATATCGAGCACACTGAATCCTTCCGCTGTTTTTGCAGTTATGTTGGCATTGTTTTCTAGTAATATCTTTACAATATCAGTATGACCAAAAAAAACTGCAGCATGAAGTGGGGTGAAATTAGACAAAGTACCTTCGCATTTTCCAAATAATATAGCAAACTCTGTTTTGCAACCTTTAGTTTCAGCATGTTTTAGCAACACAGGAATACTTGCATTCATTCCTTGGTCTATAAGCCTCCGCTCTGTTGGATCTCCCGCATCTGCTTGATTTTTATTTTGCTTCTCATTATTTTGCTTCTCATTGTGATGTGCTAATATTGCTTCTACTATTTTCGTACGACCATTTTGTGCCGCAACGAAAAGCGGGGTTGCACCATTTTT
>CAYGTS010000115.1:0-8538 GCA_964352905.1 uncultured Legionellales bacterium
TTTTATCGAAATGCTCATTTATTCGCATATAAACTGCGCTTTCTCAAAAAGATTTTCGCCGTTTTTATCGCCAAATCTGAACGTTCTTGGTAAATTTACAATTAAACTTACTGAATAGTTACATAATTTGTATTCCATATTAAATCAATTCAATCATTAATAGTCATGAAAAAAGCAGTTATTTTACTATCCGGTGGTTTAGATTCAGCAACGTGTCTTGCCTATGCGAAAGATCAAGGTTTTATATGTTACACACTTGGCTTTAACTACGGCCAAAAACACCAGGCTGAGTTAGCCGCCGCTAAAAAAATAGCAGCAGAACTGGGTGCTATAAAACATGAAGTGGTAACCTTATCAATCGGCAATCTGGGCGGCTCTGCGCTCACTGATCACGCTATTGCCGTGCCCGATTATCAAGCAACTCCCACGATTCCCGTGACTTACGTCCCGGCTAGAAATACCGTCTTCTTATCAATTGCTTTGGGTTATGCTGAAATCATTGATGCCGATGCCATTTTTATTGGGGTGAGTGCGATTGATTATTCTGGTTATCCGGATTGCCGCCCAGAATATATTCAATCTTTTCAAGCAATGGCTAATCTTGCCACCAAACGTGGCATTGAAGGCAAACCTATTCATATCATGACACCACTCATTCAACTCAGCAAAGCGGAAACCATAAAACTCGGGATCGCCTTAGGTATCGATTATAGTATGACCGTCTCTTGTTATCGTGCGACTGAATCAGCGCAAGCCTGTGGTTTGTGTGATAGTTGCCAGTTACGTATAAAAGGTTTTGAAGACGCCGCGGTAATGGATCCAACGCATTACGTTTAAGTAGGGCCGGTAATTCCCAGCGTGATCTTGTATTACTCAACAACGGTTAGATTTGAGGCAACGTCATATTAAAGATGCTAAAGCATGTGCTTATTTTTTACTAAAACAGCTAGCAAATGGCCAACACCGAGCAAAGGATTCTTCTGCTGAAGTTTCTGTAGCTAAAATTTCGTTGATTGTTCGCGGTGATCTTCTTCCCCAAAAAGTAAACCCTGTTTTAAAGGCTAAGCATTTTTCTAATAGCCCGTGATCCCTATCGCCACATGAGGTTATTGTATCGTTTTCCCAACAACTTTTCGCATCCTTTGTCTTTTTGATAATCTTCGCTTTAAATGCTTGATGTGTTTGATTCTCTTGAACACCAAGCTTGTGCTTTTCTTTTTTAAAATAGTCTTCACTTTTTAACAATTTTAACAGGTAAAACTTAAGCTTTTGCTTATATTTTTGATTTTTCACTAAACTAAGCAAGTCATCTCGCGAAAAGTAGTTTTGGGCTGTTGATTGAGAGGACAAATGCAGCAACAGATTAAGCAACATGGCAGGATGATGTGGTAATTCTTTTTTTAATTTTCCGTTATCCCAAAGATTTTTAGGATCAAACTGGCTACCCTGTATCAAAGCTTGAATTGCGGGGATATAACCTTGCTGTGCTTTTATCTGTGGTGTTAATGTATCTTTAAAAAAATTATCAAGATAGTATTGTGCTGTTTCATGAAATTCATCTTCTTTCGAAAGCTTATCTACTACTATCTGAAAATTTTCTTTTGCTTCCTCATACTCTGGTTCGGTTATTCTAGGATTTTCAGCATGACACTGCATCAGTGCTAAATGATATGCTGCTGATCCTTTATAATAAGGATTCTCATAAGATTTTGTGACAATTTCACTAAAACGACGATAAGCGCACAGCCTACTGAGGTAGAGGTATGTACATCCGCCTATTTTATCATATTCCATACAAGCTAAATGATATTCTGCAGCAACTTTTAAAACCTCATCATTAGAATAATTTATAATTTCTTTATAATATCGATAAGCTGTTGCATAGTCTTCTCTCGTGCTAGTTATATCATAATGATATGATAACGCTAATTCATATAAGGCATGATAGTAAAAATCTTTGTTTTTGTTTTTGTTTTTTTGTAAGTATTCACTCGCTTTGCGTAATCTTGCTTGTCGATCATACAAAGCATCATCTTGTGATAAAAGATTAAAAAATTCTTGGTGCAATAATAAAGGGGATAAGTAAAAAGCTGCTGCTGTTTTGGTAGACTCGTCATCATCTTCTGCTAACTTAAGAAGCTTTACATAAGCTAAAAGCAAATTTTTTTCAATACCATTCGTACCGTTAAGATAGTCTTTTGCTTCTTCTAGGCTCTGCATGATAAAAATTACCTAAAGTTATAGTTCTTGAATCATTCAGCATCACGCCGGGAATTACTGGGCTTTATTGGACTGGTGTGACGGCCTCTTATTATTACTTTAATGGTAACTCACTCCGTAGTAAGGAACGCCCAAATCTGAACGTTCTGGTCGATATAAAGCTAAAGGGTGTGAGCAGATCCTTTTATGATCTACTGTAGTCATTGTATCACTTATCGACTGCACGGTAAATACACAGCACCCTGATAATTGGGCTTGGAATCAGAGATAACGCTTTGATTAATTTATTAAACTCACAACATAGTAGAGAACGTTCATGTTTCAGCAATTCCCGCTGTAGCAAGGAACGGCCATATTTGGGTAAATTATTAGTAATTCAGTAAGTTTAATTGTAAATTTACCAAGAACGTTCAGATTTGGCGATTCCCATCTACAGGGTGAATAGTTACAATTATTATTTATCAACAGAGATGGCTGTAGTTTGCTTGGTTTGCAACATTGGTGCTAAAAATTGCGCGGTATAGGATTTTTTATGTTTGATCACCTCTTCTGGCACACCGGCAACCACTATTTCCCCCCCTTTTTGGCCACCTTCGGGGCCGAGATCAATGATCCAATCTGCGGTTTTAATCACATCTAAATTGTGTTCAATCACAATCACTGTATTACCATTATCACGCAAGCGATGCAGCACATGCAGTAATTGATCAACATCATAAAAATGTAACCCAGTTGTGGGTTCATCTAAAATATACAACGTATTACCGGTATCACGACGCGATAATTCTTTGGCAAGTTTCACGCGCTGCGCTTCGCCACCGGAAAGCGTGGTCGCTGATTGGCCCAGCGTAATATAGGCTAAACCAACATCGATTAAGGTTTGGCATTTGCGCGCAATCACGGGTACGGCATCAAAAAATTCACGCGCATCTTCTACTGTCATTTTTAATATTTCATCAATATTCTTGCCTTTGTATTTCACTTCTAAGGTTTCACGATTATAGCGCTTAGCATTACACACATCACACGGCACATACATATCGGCTAAAAAATGCATTTCCACTTTGATCATGCCATCACCTTCACAGGCTTCGCAGCGACCACCTTTTACATTAAAACTAAAACGACCGGGTTTGTAACCACGTGAACGCGCTTCTTGGGTTGCGGCAAATAATTCGCGAATAGGCGTAAACATGCCAGTATAGGTTGCTGCATTCGATCGCGGGGTACGGCCAATCGGCGATTGATCGATATCCACAACTTTATCTAATAAATCTAAGCCTTTTATTTCATCGTAAAGTGGTTTTTCAATTTGGCTGGCTTTATTCAATTCTTTAGCGGTAATCGGATAAAGTGTATCGTTAATTAAACTGGATTTACCCGAACCTGAAACACCGGTAACGCACACCATTAAACCTAATGGAATTTCTAAGGTCACCTTTTTTAAATTATTACAGGTCGCACCGGTTAATCTTAATTGTCGCTTGGGATCGGCTTTAACACGTTGTTTGGGAATGGCAATTTTGCGTTTACCCGACAGGTATTGTCCTGTGAGGGATTCTTTATTTTGCATGATCACTTGCGGTTTGCCACTGGCAACAATACGACCACCGTGCACGCCCGCACCAACGCCTATATCCACCACATGATCGGCGAGTCGAATGGCTTCTTCATCATGTTCAACTACAATAACGGTATTACCTAAATCACGCAAATGAATTAGGGTGCTTAATAAGCGTTCATTATCGCGTTGGTGCAAACCAATTGAAGGTTCATCTAAAATATACATCACACCCACTAAACCAGAGCCTATTTGGCTGGCTAAGCGAATGCGTTGTGCTTCACCGCCAGATAAGGTATCGGAACTGCGATCGAGTGATAAATATTCTAAGCCAACGTTGACTAAAAACTTTAAGCGTTCAGAAATTTCTTTCATGATTCTTCCTGCAATTTCTGCGCGCGCGCCGCTTAATTTTAAATTGTTAAATAAAGCATAAGATTGTTCAATCGACATCGCACAGACTGCCGGCAAATTATAATTATTAATTAGCACATGGCACGCCGAACGGCGCAAGCGCGTACCTTGGCAATCTTGGCAAGTATTGTTGGCAATGTATTTAGCTAATTCTTCACGTACAACATTGGATTCTGTTTCTTTATAACGGCGCTGCATATTGGGAATAACGCCTTCAAAGCTGTGTTTACGTTTATAAACATCGCCACGATCGTTGATATAGGTAAAATCAATGACGTCTTTGCCACTGCCATTTAAAATAATTTTTTGAATTTTTTTATTTAATTTTGCAAACGGTGTATCAATATCAAATTGGTAATGATCGGCTAAGGATTGCAGCATATGAAAATAATACACATTACGCTTATCCCAACCTCTCACAGCACCGCAGGATAAACTTA
The DNA here is from genome assembly GCA_964352905.1 of uncultured Legionellales bacterium. Lineage (GTDB taxonomy): Bacteria > Pseudomonadota > Gammaproteobacteria > JAHCLG01 > JAHCLG01 > CAYGTS01. Next base: position 4,636 of record CAYGTS010000115.1, read on the forward strand.
AATCAGGATTGCTGATAATGCGATCCGGATCGAAATATTGTTGCACACCCAAACCATCACAATTTGTGCAAGCACCCGCAGGATTATTAAATGAAAATAAACGCGGCGTTAATTCTTGGATCGAAAAACCACATTCAGGGCACGCAAATTTTGCAGAAAAAATAATATCTTTGCCTTTGCCTTCCATTAGCGCGATTTTGGCAATGCCATCGGTTAAATTAATGGCGGTTGCAAATGATTCACTTAAGCGTAATTGAATATCATCACGCACCTTAAAACGATCGATGACAACTTCAATATTGTGCTTTTTACGCAAATCCAAACTTGGTGGATCATCTAATTCATAAATCTCACCATCAATTCTGGCACGCACAAAACCTTGCGCGCGTAATTCAGCCAACAATTGCACATGTTCACCTTTGCGATCTTGCACTACCGGTGCTAAAAGCATTAATTTGGTGCCTTCAGGCAGCGATAATACATGATCTACCATTTGGCTAATCGTTTGCGCTTGCAATTTATTACCATGTTCAGGGCAATGCGGCTCACCAACTCTGGCAAATAATAAGCGTAAATAATCATGAATTTCAGTAATTGTACCCACGGTTGAGCGTGGATTATGCGAAGTGGATTTTTGTTCGATCGAAATTGCGGGTGATAAACCTTCGATGTAATCAACATCGGGTTTCTCCATCATCGATAAAAATTGCCTTGCATAAGATGATAATGATTCCACATAGCGGCGCTGCCCTTCGGCATAAAGTGTATCAAATGCCAACGACGATTTCCCCGAACCCGATAACCCTGTGATTACAATCAACTTATCGCGCGGCAGCGTTAAATCAACATTTTTTAAATTATGGGTGCGCGCGCCTTTAATGTGGATAGTATCCATGCAAGTACCTATGATGAAAGCAAAACAGGGGATTATAGCTGATTATTGCATGTTGTGCGATAAGTGGCTAGATAGAACAGCGATTCCCGCCGTAATACCTGATTACTCAAGAACAGTTAGATTTGAGGCAAGGTCACGTTAAAAATTTCAAAAAATAGCGGAGTTTATACATGATAAATGAGCACATTTTTTGGAATTTTTAACGTGAGATTGCCCAAATATGGCTGTTCCCAGCTACAGCGGGAATTGCTGTAGATAGAAGCCGCTCAAGAAATATCGTGGTAAATAGTTTACCTGTGCACTTGGATGGAAGCGACAAAGCGCTGATACGCTTTTTTATCTGAGGCACTTTCCTGTTTTGTTGCAAGAATTACAAATGCATTGATCAACACGTTTTTGATAACCTTAGATGTGCCTAACGCAACGAAAGGTTGATAGCTCCTAATGCCTTTTACCTTACAGTGAATCGTTTTTGTAGAAAGTGACATATTGCAGTGTTGATATGTTATTTTTGACTTGCGTAGTGATTGCACTAAAAATGAAGGGTAAGCTTTGAGCATTGTTAAGATATCTTGTTTAGAGCGAACCACTCCTTTATGTGGTTCTAATACATCAATGCCGTAAGCTCTGTCCATCATCCAGTAGCCTGCACCTGGGTTGAATTCAATCCAGTGAAACATACCTCCATTGTTTCCTTTACGTATTGATAATGCTGCAACAACAGGGGTTTCTACGGAAACAGCGCCATCATCTAGATAAGTTCTATTTGCTTTATTGCCAGCAAAAGCAATGCTCGTTAAAACCAATAAAGAGGATACTAATAACACCTTGATATAACACATATTTTACCTACAAATGTTGCACAATTTAGGGAAATCCTAGCACAAGTAGGACAAATCTACAATTATATTCATAGGCCTGCCGTGAATCGGCATTTTTTGTTATACTGCAGGCCTTAACTATAACCCAATCAACTAAGTATTTGATCGATGCAAAAAATAACAATTTCACACACTGAACGGCGCGCAACTCTAGGCTTAGCTTTAATTTTTGCTTTTCGCATGTTGGGCTTATTTATGATTTTGCCGGTTTTTGCACTTTACGCGCACAAACAAGTACCCGGTGCTACACCATTCTTAATTGGCTTGGCGTTGGGTATTTACGGCCTAACCCAATGTTTACTACAAATTCCGTTTGGCATGCTTTCAGATAAGTTAGGTCGTAAGCGTGTGATTGCGTTTGGCTTGGCATTATTTGCGCTGGGCAGTATTGTTGCGGCAAAAGCACACAGCATGGATGGTTTAGTTATTGGCCGTGCGCTGCAAGGTGCGGGTGCAATTGGTTCAACGATTTTAGCCTTAGTTGCCGATTTAACGCGTGAAGAGAAACGCACTAAAGCCATGGCAATGATCGGCATGACAATTGGTTTAACGTTTTCAATTGCGTTTATTTTAGGCCCCATTTTAGGTTCAGTGATTGGCGTTAGCGGCATTTTTTGGTTAACCGCGTTATTTGCGCTATGCGGTATTGTTATTTTATTTAAGGTTGTACCAACGCCCCTGCGCTCTGTTTTTCATCGTGATACAGAAGTATCGTTATCGCAATTAGGCAATATGTTAAAAAACAAACAATTGCTACGTTTAGATTTTGGTATTTTTACTTTGCATGCGATTTTAACTGCCAGTTTTATTGCAATCCCAATTACCCTTGAAAAAATGGCGGGGATTCATGAAAATCAACAATGGCTTATTTATTTACCGGTGCTGGTCTTTGCTTTTATTGCCATGGTACCCTTTATCATTATCGCTGAAAAAAAGCGCAAAATGAAAAACGTTTTTGTTGGCGCTATCTTAATCTTAAGTTTAACCCAAATCGGTTTATTCTTAGGGCAACATTCTGTGGCACTCATCACGCTGTGTTTATTTGTTTTTTTCACTGCATTTACCTTATTAGAAGCATCTTTACCTTCACTCATTTCTAAGATCGCACCAACTTCTGCTAAAGGTACGGCAATGGGGATCTACTCTAGCGCACAATTTTTTGGGATATTTGTAGGGGGCACTTTGGGTGGTTTGCTCTTTACACATTTTCATCAAAGTGGCATCTTTGCCATGACAACGATCTTGGCGCTGTTGTGGTTTTTGGTTGCCAAAACGATGGCCAAACCACCACATTATGGCACGCACATGCTGCAAGTAGGCAAACTTGATACTGAAAAAGCCAAACAGTTATCCAATCTTTTGCTCACAAAACCTGGTGTCGCTGAGGTAGTTGTTTTAACTGATGATAGTGTGGCTTATTTGAAAGTTGATAATCAAATTGTAGATAAGGCGTTGTTACTTGATGTTGTAACGCAATTCAAATAGTGAGTCATTTCTGATACCATTACCCATTCGCATATTGAGGAGAAAATCATGGCGCGCGGAATTAATAAAGTCATTTTAATTGGTAACCTAGGAGCCGATCCTGAAGTACGCTACATGCCAAGCGGCAGTGCAGTGGCCACAGTTAGTCTTGCCACCAGCGAAAGCTGGAAAGACAAACAAAGCGGTGAAATGCAAGAGCGCACTGAATGGCATCGTATTTCATTTTTTAACCGCCTTGCAGAAATTGCTGGCGAATATTTACGCAAAGGTTCTAAAATCTATGTTGAAGGTAGTTTACGTACACGTAAATGGCAAGATAAAAATGGCGCTGATCGCTATACTACTGAAATTATTGCAAATAGCATGCAAATGTTAGATTCACGTGGTGGCAGCGGCGGCGCTGGTGCCGGTGGCAACATGCCACAATATAATGCGGCAGATGACATGCCAATGGGCGAACCCTCTGCAGTGGCATCACCGAATGATTTCGATGATGATATTCCTTTTTAAACAAACGGTATCTATGCCCAAAGCGATTAGAAAATAGGTTATCTCTTCTCCCGTCATTGCGGTTGCTACGCGCGTGGCCAGGAAAAGGATCTTTGAGCTAGCAAGCCTCGTAAAATTTTGCTAGTTCGAAGA
>CAYGTS010000116.1:0-2698 GCA_964352905.1 uncultured Legionellales bacterium
AAATCTGAACGTTCTCGGTAAATTCACCTTCAAATTTACTGAATAGTTACGAATTATCTATTTTATAGCATAAGAGGTCAAGGTCGTGAAAAAATTAGTTATTTTATCAATTCTAAGTGGATTCTTTATGAGTCTTACATTACATGTTAATGCGGCGGAACAAGTCGCTGCTGCGCAGCCAAATCCTCCTGCTCAAACGAGCAGCACGCAAGCACCGGCAACCGATTCGAAGACAGCCAATCAAACGACAGGAAATCAAACCGCTGTTCAAGATAATCAAGATCAACCTGCAACTACCGATCAAACTGATGCGAACCAGTTTAATACAGAGCAAACCACAGCAATTGAAAAAATTGTGCATGATTATCTAGTGAAAAACCCACAAGTGTTAGTTGAAGCTTCAGAAGCATTGCAGCAACAACAAGAAGCCGATATGCAAAAACAAGTGATGGGCCTTATACCTAAAGTTGCGCAAGATTTGTTTTTAAATGCTAATTCACCCGTTGTAGGTAACAAGCAAGGTAATGTTACCTTGGTTGAGTTTTTTGATTACCGCTGCCCACATTGTAAAGAAATGGCCGCTATCATTGAGGGTCTTATTAAGAAAAACCCTAATCTTAAAGTGGTGTTAAAAGAATGGCCAATTTTTGGCGGGCCTTCATTATTTGCAGCACAAGCCGCTTTGGCAGCACAAGAGCAAGGCAAGTATTGGGCGTTCCATAATGAGTTAATGAATGCCCCACAAGGTTTGAAAAATGAAGATGTCTTGAAACTTGCTAAAAAGGCAGGTTTAGATGTAAAAAAACTACAAAAAGCTATGCAGTCTGACAAAATTAAGCAGCAAATTGAAAGTACGTATAAAATTGCAAAGCAATTACAATTACAGGGTACGCCGGTTTTTATTATCGCCAGAACACCTACAGCAGGTGCTGATATAACCGAAGAAAGTTTGCAAGCTGCTTTTATTCCTGGTGCGACCACTGCACAAACCTTGCAAGAAAAAATTGATAGTCTTAAATAAATAATAGGCTCACTCCTGCGATAAGTGGGGGTGGGCATTTTCCCAATGAAGTTAATTATTTTAGACAGAGACGGTGTCATAAATCATGACTCCGATGACTACATCAAAAATCGCTCAGAGTGGATCCCGATCGCCGGTAGCCTTAATGCCATTGCTAAGTTAACTAAAGCAAATTTCACGGTCGTTATTTGTACCAACCAATCTGGTATTGGTAGAAATCTCTATACCGAAAAAGAATTGGCAGATATTCACGATAAACTGCATGAAAATGTTGCTCTTTATGGTGGAAAGATTGAAAAAATATTTTATTGCCCACACCACCCGAATGACAATTGTAATTGTCGTAAACCCAGAACGGGCATGTTACAACAAATTAAAGATTATTTTAATTGCGATTTGCTCGCGGTTCCGTTTGTGGGGGATTCATTGCGTGATATTACTGCGGCCATTAAAATGCAGTGTCGCCCTATTCTGGTTAAAACAGGTAAGGGCCTGGCAACGTTGCAGAAAAATCCACACTTAAATTCGATAGAAGTTTTTGAAAACTTAAATCAATTTGTTGAATTTTTGTTAAATGAAAATGAGTACCCTAATTAAATGGAAGTTTTAACAATTCAAGAAAACCAGTCATTAAAAGCGTTTAATACGTTCAAACTTGATGTAAATGCACAGTATTTTTGTTGTTTAAAACATGAAGCACAATTACCCGAATTGCTATCACAAGCACCCTGGCAAGCGATGCCACTATTAATTCTTGGTGGCGGTAGCAATATAGTTTTTAGCCAAGATGTTAAAGGGCTTGTTATTAAAAATGAAATTACAGGGATTAGTCTTTTTGATGAAAATGACGATACAGTTTGGTTAAAAGTGGGCGCTGGCGTTAACTGGCATCAGTTGGTTTTATATTGTATAGAACGTGGTTATGCAGGTATCGAAAATTTATCTTTAATACCAGGAACCGTAGGGGCTGCACCCATTCAAAATATTGGCGCTTATGGTGTTGAGTTAGAAAGTGTGTTTGATCATCTGCTCGCATTTAACAGAATAACATTGCAATTTGAAACCTATTATAAACAAAATTGCCGCTTTGCTTATCGTGATAGTATTTTTAAACATGATTTAAAAAACACGCATATCATTACCCAAGTTATTTTACGCTTAAGCAAAAAACCACAATTCCATACTGGCTATGGCGAAGTTGAAAAAACATTGCAAAGCATGGGCGTTACAACGTTATCGATACAAGCCATTAGTGATGCGATTATTCATATTCGCCAGCACAAATTACCTGATCCTACTGTTACACCGAATGCCGGCAGTTTTTTTAAAAACCCCATTGTTGATAATGAACTATATTTAAAGTTAAAAAAAGTTTATCCAAACATGCCAGTATATGAAGTGCCTTTCGCCATGAAAAAAATACCTGCAGCATGGTTAATTGAGCAGTGTGGTTTTAAGGGAAAACGTATTGGCAAAGTTGGGGTTCACAGTAATCAGGCTTTAGTGTTGGTTAATTATGATCAAGGCAGTTCTGCAGATTTAATCCAATTAGCACAAGCGATCCAAGCGGCAGTCATTGAAAAATTTGGCATTACTTTGCAAACAGAAGTGAATATTGTGTAATATTTTCTTTATTGCGAACGCAGTGATCCAGGAAGGATTTTCGATTTTACAAAA
>CAYGTS010000116.1:2798-8464 GCA_964352905.1 uncultured Legionellales bacterium
TTATTGCGAACGCAGTGATCCAGGAAGGATTTTCGATTTTACAAAATTTCATCTTAGCCAATCAGTCAGCATTAAATTGAAGCAGCACTAGAATAGATAACTTTATATCATTCATTCACAGTTTTACGATTTTTCTCTTGCAAGAAGTAGGTTAAATTAGCCGTTGTCATTGGTTTTGCGAGCAAAAAACCTTGCCCATACTGACAACCTTTTTCTTGCAAGGTGGTTAGTTGTTGTTCTGTTTCTATGCCTTCTGCAATCACATTGATACCAAAATTACTCGCTAGGGTAATGATCGAACTAATAATCGCCGTATCACGCATATTACCTGGAATACCATTAATGAAAGATTTATCAATTTTAATTAAGTCAGTAGGAAGATTTTCAAAATAGGTTAAGGTAGTAAAGCCATTCCCAAAGTCATCAATAGAAATTTGCACGCCTAACGCTTGCAACTGCATTAATATTTCATGTGCTAATACTAAATTATTCATTAACGCGATATCAGTTAACTCAAGACCCAATTTGTTAGCAGGTAAGGCTTCTTTGTGTAGGGTAGTCGCAACTGTTTCAAAGAAATTACTCTGGCGTAACTGTAAAGCAGAGACGTTTATATACAATCTGCCAAAATGAAAATTTTCTTGTAGCCATCGTTTACATTGTTGACAAGCTTGTTGCAGTATCCAATTACCAATAGGAATAATTAAGCCACTTTTTTCTGCAAATGGAATAAAATCAGCTGGTGATACGCTACCCAGCGTGGGATGATCCCAACGTAGTAAAGCTTCAATACCGATAATTTCATAAGTAGCTAAATCAAAGATAGGCTGGTAAAGAATATATAATTCATTATTCTCAAGCGCCTTGTGTAAATCAGCCAGCGCTGTATCAGTTTGCTCTAAGCGTTCAGACTGTTCAATGTTGTTAAATAATTGTACGGATGAGTTATCAAACTGTTTGCCATATTCCAGTGCCAAAGTTGCTTTTAATTTTAATTCATCAGCACTATTTCCATCCAGGGGGAATCCCGAAATCCCAATATAGGTTTTTATATTTTTATCATAATCACAAATATGATCTACAATACGATTAGCAACAGTCGTGCTATCAAATATTTTAGCAACATCGTGTAAAATTACTGCAATATGCTTTTTATCTAAGAAGGCAATCGTATCAACTTGCCTCAATACTAAACTAATATAGCCGCCAAACTCTTTTAACAAGGTATCATTTTTGATAGCATCAACTTCAATGACTAATAAGCCTAGTAAATAGTGGTGCTGCTTAGCTCTTTTTATGCTGTTATTTAAAATTTCATGAAACTGTTTAGCATTAGGGAAAAAACTTCGATAAATCTTTTTGATGGGCTTCTTATTTTCAACAGGTGTGTTTGATAATGCATCAAATAAAACTAAATGCAGTGTTTCAGCACTAAGTGACTGCTTTAGCAAATAACTGCTTGCGCCATTACCAAGTGCCTGATTAAGCATTTTCTTTTCTGTTTTATTTAGTAATAATAAAACGGCAATAAAATCAAAATAAGCTTTAATATAACTGATCAGATCTAATATTGTTTCGTTAACAGTGTTTGCGTTGATCAAAATGCAATCTGGCTTAAATGCTTTGAGTTTTTGTGCAATGTTATTATTAGTGTCACAAAACTCAATGGTATATTGTTGTGCCAAATAATTTTTGAAAATATGTTCGAGCGTTTGATTTTCTTCTTCATCATAGCTAATAATGAGTGCTCGAGTTTTAGCCTGTTCCATAGCATTTTCCTCAAACTTAAATGATAGTTATACTATTCAGTATAGCCCATTGCTTATTATTAACAATTAACGAATCGAAGTGGTCATTGTGAGTTTTTACCCATAATTTTTATTCAAAGCGTTATAAATAAAACTTAATGAAATTTTCTAGGATTGTTTTGCCAGTCTCTGTTAATATTGATTCGGGATGAAATTGTACACCAAGAATGGGCCAGTCTTGGTGTTGTATGCCCATGATTTCTTCTTGTTGGTCATCGCTAGTTTGTGTCCAGGCAATGACCTTAAGCTTAGAAGGTAGGGTCTTATGATCAATAACGAGTGAGTGATAGCGCGTTGCAATAAACGGGTTACTCATGGATGAAAATAAAGGGCTATGATCATGAAATATGTGGGAAGTTTTACCATGCATTAAATGCGTAGCATGAATAATCGTTGATCCAAACGCTTGCCCAATACACTGATGACCAAGGCAAATACCTAATAAAGGAATTTTACCAGCAAAATTTTTTATAACATCAAGTGAAATGCCAGCATTTTCTGGTCGAGAAGGCCCGGGAGAAATAATAATCGCTGTGGGTTTTAGCTCTTCAATTTCCAGAACGCTAATTTCATTGTTACGGTACACATCAATAGCGCAATTGATCTCTCGAAAATAACGAACAATATTAAACGTAAAAGAGTCAAAATTATCAATCATTAATAGCATGTAACTTCTCACTCCGTAGCAGGGAACGCCCATATTTGGGCTAAAAACGGCGAAAATCTTTTATCGAAATGCTCATTTATCACTTATAAACTGCGCTTTCTCAAAAATATTTTCACCATTTTTATCGCCAAATCTGAACGTTCTGGTAATTATAAATCTAAAAGGGGTGAGCAGATACAATAGCATGTAACTTCTCGCGCATTGCTGCAATAGTTTTTTTATAATCGCTGCTGTGAAAAATAGCAGAACCTGCAACAAACGTATCTGCACCTGCTTTAGCAATTTCAGCAATGTTATCAATTTTAACACCACCATCGATTTCAATACGTATTGGTTTATTTGTATTCTTAATTTTTTCTTTTACAAGTTTAATTTTTTCAAGCGCTTCAGGAATAAATTGTTGTCCTGCAAAACCAGGATTAACAGACATAACTAAAACCATATCAATTTGGTCTAAAATATGATCAAGATAACTTACGGGAGTTGCAGGATTAAGTGCAATAGCTGCTTTAACATTATGTTCACGAATTAATTGCAATGAACGATCAAGATGACGCGTGGCTTCTGGGTGAATGCTAATGTAACTAGCGCCCGCCTTTGCAAATTGAACGATTAGATCATCAACTGGTTCAACCATTAAATGCACATCAATCGGTGCCGTAATGCCAAAGTCGCGTAATGCTTGGCAAACGACTGGCCCAACCGTAAGATTAGGGACATAATGATTATCCATCACATCAAAATGAATTAAATCAGCACCAGCTTGTAAGATATTTTCTACTTCCTCACCCAATTTGGCGAAGTTAGCAGATAAAATTGATGGTGCAATATAAAATGGTTTCATGAGTTATTACTCTTTAATTTACTAATGATGGTGTTAACAATTTGTGAAGCAATATCGATATCATAGATTTTTTCAATTTCACGCACACAAGTGGGGCTTGTCACGTTAATTTCTGTTAAATAATCACCAATGATATCAAGGCCAGCAAATAAAATATGTTGTTTTTTTAATTCTTCTGCAATTTGATCACAAATCCATTGATCACGTTTTGATAAAGTCTGGCCAACCCCTTTGCCACCAACCGCAAGATTAGCTCTTGTTTTATCTTCGCCTGGAATACGTGCTAAGCAATAAGGAATAGCTTTGCCATCAATCATGATTACGCGCTTGTCACCTTCGCTAATTTGCGGAATAAATTGTTGTGCCATAATCGTGCGGGTATTGTTATGGGTAATGCTTTCTAAGATAACCTGGTGATTCACATCCGCTTCAGTAATGCGAAATACTTCAGTACCACCCATGCTATCAAGTGGTTTAACAATGATGTCTTTTTGATCGCTTAAAAAATGCTTAAGCAAGGGTATATCGCGCGTGATTAAAGTTTTGGGTATACACTGGGGAAAATGCATGATGAAGGCTTTTTCACTCACATTGCGCAACCCTTGTGGGTCATTAACCACTAAGGTACCGTTATGTTTTACAATATCAAGTAAAAAAGTGATGTAAAAATATTCAGCATTAACAGGTGGATCTTTGCGCATGATGACCGCATCAACGTCATTTAAATTCAGCAGATTTTCTGAACCAAGATCAAACCAATGTTGGTTATTGTCATAAACAGTTAACTTTTGTGCTTTGGCAAAAACACTATCAATTTTGAAAAAAAGATTTTGTGGTTCAATATAAAATAACTCAATATCCTTTTTTGCACCCGCGAGTGCAATCGCAAAAGTTGTATCTTTATATGGTTTTATTGTTGCAATAGGATCCATAATAATAGCGAATTTATAACTCATATTACGTATCCTTGTTGGTATTTAGTAGTTCTCTTGCTGCACCAACCAGCGCCAATCTTGCAATAACACCATAGATATAGAAGTAATTTGCCGTATCAGGATTATTGCATGATTGGTTGAATGCTATTGGCTCAAATTGCATGCCGGGCGAATTTAAATTTTCACTGTTCGATTTATGAGCATGGATGCGATAAAATCCACCAATAACGTTATGACCTAACATATAAACAACCGGTTCTGCACTAGCATGCTGTGGTCCCCAGGTTTCAAAGGTGTGAACACCTTCTTGCAAAATCACTTTTGTGATGGTTTGATTCCCTTTGCTGGCTGACATGTGTGTGCGCTGTTTACGATTAAGATTCACGAGTTGCTGTGGGTCATCGATCATCATAATCCCCATGCCATAGGTACCCGCATCAGCTTTAACAACAATATAAGGTTTTTGTTTAATGCCATATTGTTGGTATTTTATTTTAATTTCGGCTAATAATTTTGTCGCATTGTAAAGCAAACAATCTTCACCATCGCGTTTGATAAAATTAACTTCACCACAATTGCGGAAAAGTGGATTAATTAACCACGGATCGATACCAATGAGTTCACCAAATTCTTCTGTAACTTGTTCATAAATTTGGAAGTGGCTTGATTTTAAGCGGCTTGACCAACCTAAACGAAGGGATGGGCGAATGCGCTGCTCAAGGTTTTGCAAAATGGCTGGGATGCCATCAGACAGGTCATTGTTTAAAATAATCAAACACGGATCAAAATTGTTAAGGACTAAGCGATTACCTTTTCGCTCAACCGGTTCCTGTATTATGGTTTTACCAGAAGGTAGGGTTATGCTTTCTGGTTGATTCAAATCAGATCGTAAACTACCAATGCGCGCATTAAACCCCGCCTTGCTAAAAATTTCAGCTAACGTGGCCAGGCTTTCAAAGTAATTGAAATTGCGCGTGTGATTTTCAGGGAGTATTAAAATATTGGCTGTGCCAGTGCAATCGGTTTCAATGGCTGTGGTTGCAGCTTGAATCGCAAGTGGCATAAAGTTTGGATTCAAGTTATTAAAACCTGCCGGAAATAAATTTGTATCAATTGGCGCTAACTTGAATCCTGCATTGCGTAAATCAACCGAGGTTGTAATTGGCGCAGGTGTGTCGCGCCACTGCGCTCTAAACCAAGTTTCCAAAGCCGCTTGGTTTTCCATGATTTTTTGAGTGAGTGTGTGCAATGGGCCACAAAGTGTTTGATTAATTTTAGGGATGTTATTGTTGTCTAGCATAATGACCTTGATTAGTTAAAAGCCTAGGTATCTATTCAGCAAATTTGAAGGTGAATTTACCAGCAATTCCCGGTGTAGCGAGGAACAGCCATATTTGGGCAATCTCACATTA
>CAYGTS010000117.1:0-8168 GCA_964352905.1 uncultured Legionellales bacterium
CCGTTTTTATCGCCAAATCTGAACGTTCTGGTAAATATAAAGCTAAAGGGGGTGAACAGATACTGATAATGGATTATTTCACCTTATTAAACGCCGATAATAATTGATCGCCTAAATTATTCGCAATTTTAGGTTTTGCCGGTTGCGTTTTCTTATGATGCTTTGGTACGGATGTTTTCGCTTCTGGTTTGGCATTACTCACCGTTCTTGTACCGGGTTGTTGTTTCATCGTGAGTTGAATGCGTTTGCGATCAATATCAACTTCTAATACTTGCACTTGCACAATTTGTCCCACTTTAACCACAGTATGAATATCCTTGACAAATTGATCGCTCACCTCTGAAATATGAACCAAACCATCTTGATGAACACCAATATCTACAAATGCACCAAAATTAGCCACGTTAGTAATCACACCTTGTAATTTCATGCCTTGCTTTAAATGATTTATAGTTTCAACGCCTTCTTTGAATTCAACGATGCTAAATTCAGGACGTGGATCACGACCCGGTTTTTTTAATTCGGCAAATATATCTTGCACGGTTGGCAAGCCGAATTGTTCATTCACAAATTGTTGTGGTTTTAATTCGTTAATTAAGCCTTCATTGCCCATGATTTCTTTAATTGATAATTTGCTTTGCTGCAATATTTGATCAATAACGGGATAACTTTCAGGGTGAACAGCAGAGGCATCGAGTGGATTGTCACCATCAATAATGCGTAAAAAGCCAATTGCTTGTTCATAGGTTTTAGGCCCTAAACGTGGTACGCTTTTAATCGCTTCACGCGAAGTGAATCGCCCATGTTGTTCGCGATAACTCACCAAGTTTGTGGCAATGGTTTCGTTTAAACCCGCAATGCTACTAAGTAATGGCACCGATGCCGTGTTAACATCCGCGCCAACTGCGTTAACACAATCTTCTAAAACATCACTTAAACCACGCCCTAATTTGATTTGGTTAACGTCATGTTGATATTGCCCAACACCAATGGCTTTGGGATCGATTTTAACTAATTCTGCCAGCGGATCTTGCAAGCGTCGCGCAATTGAAACCGCACCACGAAATGATACATCCAGCTCAGGGAATTCATTCGCTGCAAATTCAGATGCCGAATAAACAGATGCACCAGCTTCTGAAACAACGACTTTAGTTAAATTGAGTTCAGGATTCTTTTTAATGAGTTCCGCCACTAAGCGATCGGTTTCGCGTGAGCCAGTACCATTACCAATACTAACTAATTGCGCTTTGAACTTTTTAGCTAATTCGGTTAAGACATGCAAGGATTGATCCCATTGGTTTTTTGGTACATGCGGGAAAATCGTGGTGTGAATGAGTAATTTACCGGTGCCATCAACAACCACAACTTTAACGCCGGTTCTTAAACCCGGATCAAGTCCAATAACCGTTTTATTGCCCGCAGGAGCTGCCATTAATAAGTTGTGTAAATTATCTTTAAATACTTTAATCGCTTCGTCTTCAGCTTTTTCGCGCAAATCACCCATTAAATCTAATTCGAGTTTTAAATGAAATTTAATTTTCCACGCTTTAATCACCGTTTGCCATAACCATGGATGTGAAGATTTAATGGCAAAGGTTTCTGCAATGCGTTCAATGCAATGTTGTTCATTTTGTTCAGATAAGGTTAACGCAAGACTTAAAATTTTTTCTTTGCGACCACGGAATAAAGCCAAAGCGCGATGCGAGGGAATTTTATGCAGGGCTTCAGAAAATTCAAAATAATCTGCAAATTTTTGCCCTGCTTGCTCTTTATCTTTCATGACCTTGCTGGTTAGTACGCCATTTTTGAATGTAAATTCACGTAATTCACCTAATAGTTTGGCATTTTCAGCAAAGCTTTCCATGAGAATTTGTTGCGCGCCATCAAGTGCTTCAGCAACCGTGGTAATGTTTTGATCGGGATTAAGGTATTTTTCAGCCAACGCATCAATCGCTAAATCTTGTTGCGTGATAATATGATCGGCTAGCGGCTGTAAACCCGCTTCAATCGCTATTTGTGCTTTGGTGCGGCGTTTTGGTTTATAGGGTAAATAAAGATCTTCTAAACTGGTTTTATTATCAGCATTAATAATTTGTTGTTTTAATTCTTTTGTTAATTTACCTTGTGACTCAATACTTTTTAGAATGGTATCGCGTCTTTCGGATAATTCGGTTAAATAGTGTAAGCGCTCCGTTAGTTGCCGCAGATCCGTATCACTTAGCCCCCCGGTCACTTCTTTACGATAGCGCGCGATGAAAGGAACAGTCGCACCTTCTTCAAGTAATTTAATCACCGCAGTGATTTGTTCAGCGCGAAAGGAAAATTCGGTTGCAAGTGTTGTAATTAAATCCACAAAAACCTCGATTAATTATTTTTGAAATAAGGCATTATATCGATTGTTTTTGAAAAAGCGAGGTAACTATTCACCATGTAGATGGGAACGCCCATATTTGAGCTAAAAACGGCGAAAATCTTTTATCGAAATGCTCATTTATTCACATATAAACTGCGCTTTCTCAAAAAGATTTTTGTAGTTGTTCGCCAAACCTGAACGTTCTTGGTAAATTTACAATTAAACTTACTGAATAGTTACAAAGCGAGGGTAAAAAAGCGGCAAATTCTATTTGCCGCACTGTTTATTAATTAGAAGAGGCTTGCTAGTAATAAAAAAATTGGTAACTGCCTAATTAGGTGTTGTAGAAGGCGCAAATGTACCCTCACTTCCAACAGTAAATGAAACTCCGTTATCTTCTGATAGTTTCAATGGCACTTTTGAGACATAACCACCAAACCCGTCTTTCAAATTGCTAGGAACAACCGCAGGCGCCGCATGAATTATCACGGCAGTACCTACTGTAAAAGCAGTAATAGCACCTTTGCAAAAGCCTGAGCGCGGAGGAATAGCACAAATGTACTGCTCACCCTGTTCTGGTTTTTTGGCATCCATCGCATAGAAATTAACGGTTGCGTTCTGATATTCTTTTGCACCATTAGTGATATAAAAATTCACAGCCTGATCGGCAGCAAAGCTGTTAAGAGTAAAAAAACTCAAGCAAGATAAAAAGGCAACAACAACGAGTTTTTTCATTTTACACTCCTACTAAAATGGTTAAATGGGCGATTAAGGGCTTTCGGCTCCATTATGCCAATTTTACACCCCTAGCCATAAATCTTAGCAGAAAAAGCTAAATACCCCTAGAGTAATTTGCAGTTCAAGCAGCGTGAAAGTCGTGCGGCATTAAACAGGTAAAAAAAAAGGAATGCCTAGGCATTCCTTTTTCAGTAAAACAATCAATTTTACCATTGACGATCGGAATAGCCACCACGGCCAGTATCACGACCACCACCGCCACTGCGGCGACGATCACCGCCAGCACCAGCTTCTTTAGCAAAATTAACTTTCAATTTGCGACCTTGGTAATCTTGGCCATTTTGCGCTAAAGCATTTTGTGCTGTATTGCCATTTTCAAATGTGATAAAAGCAAATCCTTTAGAGCGTCCAGTGTCACGATCAGTAATCAATTTCAATTCATCGATCTTGCCGTATTGACCAAATAATGCTTGTAAATCATCGGAAGTTGTTTCGTAAGATAAGTTACCAACATATACTTTATTTTGGTTCATAGTAAAAAGCCTCATAAAAAATAAAAAAATCAGAATCTTGAAAAATGACGACATGGACGAAGACAAGGATCTCGAACAGCAATACATTTAAGCAAAAATCTTCCACTGATAGTATAGCAGGAATACTTAAGCTTTGGAACTAGTGCTCTTGCAATTTTGCTAGATTTGCTGCTTTTGCTCACTTAAGGGCAATTTCTGACCCAATTCGTCATAACAATCTATACTCTTCGGCTTTCATGCGGCAACTTTGTTGTGCGCTTGTCTCGCGGCTCTTCGTATTACGTATACACGCAGCTAGCAGACCGCGCGCACGCCTTGCCGCAAAATGAAATCCTGTGAGGTAACTCACTCCGTAGCAGGGAACGTCCTGATCCCCGCTTATTAAGAGGACTGGCGTTTGGGCTAAAGGGGGTGAGCAGAAGATACCCTGTGGGTATAAATCTTAAGCCGCAGCAGCAGCAACAGGGCTTAAAGTAGGCATTCGTAGGCGATGAGCTAAGGCTAAATCACGTAATTCACGCAAATAACGCGCATAAGTATGTCTGTTTGATAATTGCTCAAATTGTTCTGATGACTTTACGGGCTGTGATCGTTTAAAAAATAAATACGATGTTTTTGTTACTTCATTGCGATAATTTTCAATGGCTGCATTCACTGATCCAATAAACCTATCAAGGGTAATTTTACTTTTTGTTAGCAGCACAGCTTGTGAGTGTAAGTCAAGCAGTGTATTTGCTCTTATCCATCCTTTGTCATGAGATCGGAAATAACTATCAGTGCAAAATTTACATTTCTGCAAAATAGCGCCATAAAACATTATTGTTCAACCTTATCTTAAAAATATTGCAATAATATACCCAAAGCGATTAGAAAGTAGATCAACCTTGGGGCTTACCGTTAAACCTAGGGCGTAGGCTTGCTACGCACTCAATCTTAGATCACTCCGCTGCTCTTGCCCTATGTTTTCCGTAATTTTATTGTATAACTCTCGTATATGGGCGTGCACTTCATTAAAATTAAACGACTCCTTGTTGCGTGATGATTCTGATCGCGCTGCAGGCTTAAACAGGCTCAGCTGCGAAGCAAGCACAGAACGATCTCGTGATGAGCTACTACTTTTTAATGAAGCTATTTCTTCAGGTGTTATACTCACATCGCCAAGCGGCACGCCAAGTGATGCTACCTTAGTACACGGGTCTTGTGGAATGATATTGGATAATCCTAATTCTTGCAATTTTGCATCCAAAGAATCAACTAGCTCTTGCCGATCCTCACGGCCAACATAATGTAGCAGCCACTGCAATAGCGCTATGCGAATTACATTTTCTGCTGGTGGCTTCTCAGCCTCTAGCTGTGACAAGTAATGATTGAACGTTGCAACAATTGTCTTTTCTTTAACCGCAGATTCAACAATACTAGTGGCTAAGATAGGGGCAGTTTTAGGTATGTTAAATAATTCCTTAAACCATTTAGAAAACTCTTCTTTATAAGCAGAATTGCTTGCTCGCGCTGCCTCTATTGCTAATGTTTTCACAATAGTCACTTGCATTTCAAATGGTGTTTCATTCAATCTTGTTAGATTACTTTTACCCCACATTACAAGATAATTCACTCTTTGAAAAAGAAAATCAGCTAAATCAGCATCGTCTTCAACAGTGCTAAACTGCCATAATTCAATTAATTTACTAAATATTTCAATGCTATTTTCTGGAAGATTTCTTATTCTAAGCTGAATTGTATCTTTAATCTTACCTAGTATTTCTTGCTGCTGATTCTTCCTCATGTCCTTTAAACTATATTGAAGAAATGTTTTTAAGTTAGATATTGCTACTCCAAAATCATACGACTCAACTTCACTATGCTGCAATAGCTCATTATAATAAGCTATTACCGGTTGATAATTAGAATCAATACTCCATAAACTTCTATTAAGTTCGTCATCTATTTTTTCTGTTATTAATTTTAATTCTTTACAAGCTAGCTCTTTTCCTTCTCTCATTTGCGTATATTTAAAAACTAGTTCAGGCATATTTTCAGTTTTTAGATAATATGCTAGAACTTTTTCTTCAGATTCTAATTTTCTTTTATCAGTTTCTAATATTTTTTTATCAGCATCAGTTAAATTTTTAAATTGCTTTTTTGTTTTAATAATTTCTTGCTGTTTTTCATAAGCTCGAATAGCTGCTCCCTGATTTTCAGGATTAAAACTTTTCAAAATAAATTCAAATTTTTCCGGGACGCTTACGGTGTCTTTCCTTAACGTAATTAAATGTTCTTCTAACGAAACACATAAAGGAATAACTCTTTTTAAAGTCGCAAAAACCTCTGCTGTCAAACTTTCACTACATAGTGCTTGCTCGCTGCGTAAAAATACAAATATCTCTTCAGTCGCTGCACTAATAACTGCCGGCATATGATGAATTTCAGGATCTTCTAAAATTGTTCTTATATCGCTAAATCTTTTTGTTTCTTTTATAATCTTAATTAAAGCTGCTTCAATTTTTTCATTTATATCTGTTTCAGGTTGCTGCTCTCCTAGCTGACTGAGATCAACCTCGGACTCGGAAGAATCTGCATTATTATTTTTTTGTGATGTTTCAACCTCAGTCGTTATAACAGCAGCGTCTTGACTTGTTGCGGGCTCACTAGGCTGAGTTGCTGAGTCTGCTATCTGATAAAACTCAACAGTGTCGTTAAGACTTAGGCGTGATTCACTCGCCCTGCTGCTACTACTTGCATATGAATTTCTATGTAGTTTCTCGCTACTGTTTACCGTTTTGCTGGTACTTGCAGAACTTTGTAGATTACTTTTACTTGTGCTATTCCGCTTAGTTGGCACTCGAAAAGGCTCTAAATGGCTTAACAATGCTTCTATTGTAGGGGTCATATCTTTTGTTAAATTTTTTCGATCAAGTATCGCAGATTTTAATTCTTCGATTTTCTGAACAACACCCTCATTATTAAGTTGCGCATTACCATTACTGTGCATAATCTTATCCTTATTATAATTAAATAAATAATATTTTATAAATCAACGCTATAAAAAACGTTGTTAATTCTACGCAATAATGAATGAATTACAAGATCAGATTGCGGGGGAAAACAAGAGCCCCTATCCTTTTTAAAGAAAAAGGATAGGGGAATTTTATTTACGAATTATCTTGCGATAATGTTTTAAACTTGGGAGACATATCAATCGTTGGTTGTTCGGTATCGATTGGCAGGATTTTTACCTCTTTACTGTTCAGATCAAACTGCTTTAATGCTGCCATGCGAATAGTTTGATCAACATAAGATTTATAAAAATAACGCAAGCCTTGCGGATCACGCGCAACGGTGAGGATCGTTTTATCCATATGCGTTGCACCATTGATCTGTTCGCGCACCGCGCCAACCGGTATATCAAAGTTATTCAAGATATGGAACACTTGTAAAATACCTTCATCGGTTGTTGCGGCAGGAACTGCCGTGGTACTAAAAATAGCCGCTCTCACAAAGCGTGAAATAGGCGTGAAATCACCGGGTAATCCTAGCATACCATTGCCTAAACCCATTTCTTGCAGCGTCACACCATCGATGGTTACTTGTGGCACATCCGTTGGATTAAGGCCAATATAATGGCGTAAATTAGTCATGTGCCAATCAAAAGTGGGTGAGTTGGTGAATGTGCCAAAGGGGTTGTCGTATAACACCAATTTACCATTGAGCGGTTCAACCACTAAGCTCGCGCCAGATTGATCATAGATAACATAGTGAAAAGGCGGTGGTGTTGGTCCCCAACCGGCTATCACTGTGGGTGTAATTACCACGTTACCTGCTTCAATCGCTTGGCGCACTTGTGCAACACTTGCAAACTGCGTTAAAACCCAATTTGGGAAATCACTTGGCGATAAGGCTTTTGCTTGATTGGCCTCGGTGAGTGGTGTATAGCTTGCAAAGGTTGAGAAATAAAACGACCCAATCGCGAGGCCCTTTTCATTAATGCCATCTAACAGTTTAACATTTTTATAAGCGATAACACCGATGGCAGCGTATTTGGCACTGTATTGCATACCATCATCACCTTTGGGTGTTTGGCCAACGAATTGGTAACCGCGAGGAATCACCGCAACGGATAAATCCAAATCAATCCCAAATTCCACGGTACGACCATGAACAAAGGTATTTTCTTGGGTTTTTAATAATACACCGGTACAGGCTTTAGCGGTGGTTTGTAAGAAGACACTGAGTAAGGTCATAGCCATTAGCAACATGAGCTTAACAGCCGTGGA
Source organism: uncultured Legionellales bacterium (assembly GCA_964352905.1). Taxonomy (GTDB): domain Bacteria; phylum Pseudomonadota; class Gammaproteobacteria; order JAHCLG01; family JAHCLG01; genus CAYGTS01. Next base: position 7,896 of record CAYGTS010000117.1, read on the forward strand.
ATTAGGCTTTTGCATCGCGACACTCCTTAGATTATGCAAGCACGACCGTCATTGGCAGCGCTAGCTTATTTTAGCAAGTTGGCGTTAATTGGCAATGGGTTTATCTTGATGCTAAGGGCGACGTGAGAACGTGCGTGATATTGAGTTAGTAGAACTAGTAGAGCTAGCCGTGCTAAGATTCTGACTCTCTCAACCGATAAATTTTTTACTGTTAACGTAAGGTAACTACTCACTCCGTAGCAGGGAACGCCCATATTTGGGCTAAAAACAGCG
>CAYGTS010000118.1:0-8149 GCA_964352905.1 uncultured Legionellales bacterium
TTAATGTGACCTTGCCTCAAATCTGACCGTTCTTGAGTTATTCAACATCACGCCGAGAATTACTGGATCATCATTCAAGGTTACTTAAATGCTTAGCGCTAAACGCATAAGGTAGCAATTCGGCAAGCGTGATAGTTTGCATGATTTGTTTACTGTTAGCCAAATGTACTTTCGTTTCGGGCTGGGCAAATTCATATAAACGTTGGCGGCAGGCACCACAGGGCATGCAAAGCGTATCGTCTTGGCCAATAATCACGATTTCAGCAATCTCTTTTTCACCATTCGCAATCATTTGCGCAATGGCGCTGCTTTCGGCGCATAATGTGAGTGAATAAGAAGCATTTTCTACATTACAACCTGTAAATAGATGACCATCAGTCGTTTTAATACAACAACCTACCCGAAATTTAGAATAAGGCGAGTAACTATTTGCTTGAACATGTTTAGCCAGGGTGTGCATTTCGTTAAGATCAGACATGTTTTTACCTAATTTATTTATTTCGGGTAGAATAGCCATTATTTATTTATTTTTCAATAGTTATAAAACTGCAAGGAAATCCCATGAAAGCCTATCAACAGTTAGAGCAAAAATTTATTGAATTAGATCATTTAAAACAATTAGCGCAATTAGCGAATTGGGATGAAGCTGTGATGATGCCAACCGGCGCGGGTGAAATGCGCGCCAAAGTCATGGGCACCTTGATGTCTTTGCGTCATCAAAAATTAATATCGGATGAAATGGCTAATTTGCTACAAGCGGCAGAGCAGGAATCGTTAGAGCATGCATGGCAACAACGTAATTTTGATTTGATGAAAAAACGTTATCAAAATGCAACCTGTTTACCAGAAACCTTGGTAGCAAAAATAACGCAAACCAACATGAGCTGTGAACAAGCTTGGCGGCAAATGCGTGCGCAAAATAATTGGCAAGATTTTAAACCGTTATTACAAAAGGTAGTTGATTTAACCAAAGAATCAGCAGAAATTCGCTCGCAAACTTTCAATAAAGCACCATATGATGTTTTGATTGATGATCATTCGCCAGATTTAAGTATGGAGATAATTGATCCAATTTTCGATCAGTTAAAAACCGTATTACCGGATTTAATTCAACGCATTGTTAGCAAACAGCAGAGCAGAAATATACAACCCATCGTAGGACCTTTTGCCATTGCAAAACAAAAAGCCTTAGGTTTAGCACTAATGAAAACCATTGGGTTTAATTTCACGCATGGGCGTTTAGATGTGAGCCATCATCCTTTTTGTGATGGTGGGCCAGAAGATATCCGCATTACTACGCGCTATGAAGAAAATAACTTTATTCCTGCTGCGATGGGTGTGTGTCATGAAACAGGGCATGCTATGTATGAGTTAGGATTGCCTAAAGACTGGATGGAGCAACCGGTTGGCAAAGCCACTAGCATGGCCTTGCATGAAAGCCAATCGTTATTAATTGAAATGCAAGTTTGTCGCAACCAAGCCTTTATGCCGTATTTTACTGAATTAGCACGCCAACATTTAGGTGATTTGCCGCATCTTAATCCCGAAAATCTTTATTATCATTATACGCAGGTGACACCAAGTTTTATTCGCGTTGATGCTGATGAAGTGACTTATCCGTTACACGTTATTTTGCGCTATGAAATTGAAAAACAATTAATCGCGGGCGAGATCACAGTAAATGATTTACCGGCAATTTGGGATGAAAAAATGCAACGCTATTTACACTTAGATACCAAAAATAATTTTAAAGAGGGAATCATGCAGGATGTTCATTGGCCGGCTGGTTTATTCGGTTATTTCCCGGCGTATACCTTTGGGGCATTAATTGCTGCGCAATTATTTCAAAAAGCCTGCCAAGATAATACTGAAATCATGCCGCAAATTAACCAAGGCAATTTTAGCTTATTACTGACTTGGTTGCGCCAACATGTTCATCGTTTTGGATCGCTTTATGACTGGCAAACATTACTTAAAAAAGCCACCGGCGAACAACTTAATACGCGCTATTATTTGGATCATGTGAAGCGGCGGTATCTTTAAAAATCTTCATCCGCCAATTGCATAACAGAACGCGCGCCGGCTTTGATTTTTAATACCAAGGCTTCACAATTGGGTAATATTTTGGCAAAGAAGTAATCGCCCGTTTTTAATTTGTTGTTGCTAAATTCATCGTTGATTTTTTTAGCAGCAACCAGCATACGATACCACATAAAACCAAGTGCTGTTAGTGATACCAAATGTAAAAAATCATGTGCGCTGGCGCTAATTAAGTCTTTATTTTGTTCGTGATTTTTTAGAATATAGTTTAGGCAATCAGTAATTAAATCACAATAATGTAACAACGGGTTTTTGTATTCCGCTAAATCAGGATGTTGTTGACAATAATCGCGTACTTCGTTTAAAAATTGTTCTAACACATTACCATTGTTTGCAACCACTTTACGTCGTAATAAATCGAGTGCTTGAATACCATTGGTGCCTTCATAAATTTGTGCAATCCGCGCATCGCGCACGTATTGCTCTAAGCCCCACTCACTAACATAACCATGCCCACCAAAAACTTGTAGGGCTTGATTACAAGCATTAAAACCGTAATCAGTAAAATACGCTTTAATAATAGGCGTAAATAATGCAATAAAATTTTGTGCACGTGTCACGGTTTGCTCATCCTTAGCGTAATGCTCATCATCTAATAGCATGCCTACCCAAACGGTTAACGCACGCGCGGCTTCATTGTTCGCTTTAATATCTAGTAATAAACGCCGCACATCGGCGTGAACAATGATGGGATCGGCGGCTTTTTCCGGATAGCGCGCACCCTGCATGCTGCGGCCTTGCAAACGCTCTTGCGCATAGCCGCGTGCATTTTGGTAAGCGACTTCGGCAAGTGCTAAGCCTTCTAAGCCAATCGCAATTCGCTCATAATTCATGATCGAAAACATGGTTTCTAAGCCGTGATTTAATTCACCCACTAAGTACGCCTTGGCGCCATTGTAATTCATGACGCAGGTGCTTGAAGCTTTAATGCCCATTTTGTGTTCGATTGAACCGCATTCAAATTCATTGCGTTGTCCTAAGCTACCATCTGCGTTAACTAAATATTTTGGGGTTAAAAATAAACTTAAACCTTTAACACCGGCAGGTGCATCCGGCGTTCTAGCCAGTACGACATGAATAATATTATCGGTTAAATCATGCTCGCCGGCGGTAATAAATATTTTACTGCCGGTTAAGCTGTAACTGCCATCCGCATTTTTAGTCGCTTTACTACGGATTAAACCTAGATCGCTACCACAATGTGATTCTGTTAAGCACATCACGCCGGTCCATTCACCACTCGTCATTTTGGGCAAATAGGTTTGTTTAATGTCATCGGTTGCGAAACGTTCAATGCAACGTGAAACGCCCACAGTTAAATTATTATAAAGACTAAAGCTTAGGTTGCTGGATGCCTGCATTTCATCACACAATAAACCCACGACATGCGGCAAACCTTGCCCACCGTATTCTGGGTTGGCAATCAAGGCTGTCCACATTGCTTCACAATAGATTTTATAAGCTTCTTTAAAACCATTGGGTGTGGTAACTGTGCCCGCATTAAATTGACAGCCTTGTTTATCACCGGATTGATTAAGCGGAAACAGTAAGGTTTCAGTGATTTTAGCGGCTTCTTCTAAGACGGTGGTGATTAACTCGGGGGAAAATTCGGCAAAAGCGGGTATGTCTTGCAAATGTTGTTTAAAATCAAAAACTTGATCCAGTAAAAACTGCATATCTTGTAGTGGTGCTTTGTATGTTGGCATCGTGTGTTCCACCCGTAATCTAATGATGTGTTACTTATAAGTGTATAAGATTTTTTGTAATTATTCACCCTGTAGATAGGAACCCAGGAAAACCGCAGTAACGTATAAACAGATTGATCAAAACGACGTTGCGAGGCTCAAAAAGGATAGTTTAAATCCTGGGTTATCCGATGCCGTGTGCATTCGGCGGCTTGTGCCAGAAAAAGCTTGGGCGGTTAAAAGGCGTATACTAGTAAAAGCTACCCGCAATAAAATGAAAAGATTTAAAAATCCGCTGAAGCGATCTTTTTGCTAAAAAATTTTCTGCAGCAGCACCACCAATCAATTCATAACACACATTATTTTTAACAATTAATTGATAATAGTAAATATATCGCTGATTATCTATTTTTATTACAAAAACTAAGAGCCGTTTATTTTGGTCGACTTTATCTTGCAGTAATTTAAAATTTGTCATGTCCTCGATTCTGCCAGCTTGTTCAAGCACTCTTTTAGCAGGTAGCTGTAACACATCAATCAAGCTATTAATGTTATAGATTTTTTTTAATTGATCACTCGAAGCATGTGAAAAATCATTATATTCTGATACGAAATCAATATACCTATTAGAGTAGTTCATCTTGCCAACAATAGGGGCACCTTCTTGGATATACTTGTAAGTAGGTTTCCCAGGTAACTCTACACTATAAAAAACATTATCATAGCGTTTGAATGAAAGTGTGTAGGCCTGAGTAAGAATATAACCGACTATAGCAATAAAAATGATAAAGAACGGAGTCATAATGAGATATACGAGTATATTGGCAGATCGAGATAACTGGATGGGCTTTGCGCCATATTGATTTATACTACTCGAACCACGTTTTATAAACAGTAACATTAATAATAAAATGTTAACAAACGGAATCAAGACGACATAAAAAAGCCAGCAGTTAAGATTGATGTCATTTAAGCGTCGAATGATTAAATTTATATTAGGGATTAAAAATAAAACAATACCAATTGATAAGTATAAATTGGGTTTTTCTGGCTGGAAATAAACAATTAGTGCCGAGAAACCAAGGAAGAAAAATAAATTTAATAAAAATAATTTCAAATAAGTAGAGCGATCAATCCTCTCACCGTTAAAAATAGCCTGAAAGAGATTATACCTTATGTTAGATTGATTAGTTGCGATGTTAGTATTTTCCATTATTTTCAATCTCCGTTGCTTGTTATAATGTTAGATAAATAATTTTCTTCAATACGATTGATTGCATCAGAATATTTCTTGATAAGCCCTAGAGGAACACTATCTTGTTTTGTAAAATAGTCATAGCTGATTGCAATGGTTTTATTATTTGAATCAACTTGTTTTTTAAAATAAAAAATAGGGTTGTTAATAGATATAGTTAAAGGTTTAATTTGCCATTTTTTTGGCAGCAAAATTTTAACATGGATATTAGTGGTGAAAGGATAGTCTATTAGTAATGCCTGTTTGCGTTTGAGATCGTCAACGTCTTGCAAATAACCATTCAAAATGAATTGCTTAATTTTTGCAAATTTTTGCAGCGAATTATCATCTTCATCTTTCCAAAAATCGGTTAACTGATATTTTTCAATCGTGGTCATTTCATTTTGATTGTCGATAAATTTTAAATCAGCAGTCGATTCTATGTTGGGGTAATAAGGTTTAATGGTTCTTAAAAAATAAGAGGTTATTTTTGAGGCGGAATAATTTTCCATCATAAAACGAATTCTTTCAGCAGATTTTCCATAATAATGCGTGGTTATTTGATAGTTAATGGGTTTATTCATGCCTTGTTTTAAATCATAAACTTCATCAACAATAGTTTTTGAGCCTTTTTGATTATTGTTAACGATCGGAGTTAATTGATTTATATGTGGTGCAATGACTAAAGCATAACCATAGTCAGGTAGATAACGGGTATCGAGCGAGCCTGCTTGATAAAGACGTGTCGGATCCAGCCAAAAGGTTTTATTTGCCGTGTTAACAACCACTATAGCATGATCAAAATTCCATAATGCAGGTAGCCGATTTTTAAGCTGTTTACGATAAGATGTGCTAACCAGTGCCACGTTAGCATTAATATTCATTTGCCTAAGCATGGTTACCATTAACAGGGCTTTATCTTTACAGTCACCAAACTTGCGTTGAAATGTTAAGTTAGGCGATGTTGGTTTAATGTTATTAATCCCAATTTCAATTCCAGTATAGCGAATATTCTGTTGTACAAAATCTAAAATTTTTTGCACTCTTTGCTGATTATTTGTTGAAGTGGATTTAATTTCATCAACTTTATTTTTTAAAGCAGCAGAAAGTGTATTTGGTTCATGATACAAAGGTTGTAAAATGGCTACAATTCGATCCCATGAACCACAGCTGCTTATTTGAACACTAGGAAATAAATTTTCAAATTCAGCAGAGTTTTTTTCAACGGTAATAGCTTTAGCCTGCTTAACTACCCAGGAATAGTGAGTAAATGTATTAGAATAATGAATAGTTGGTTTTATTTTAGTATTAAAATGCTTGAAAAATAGCTTTTGTGATCTAGGCGCAGTCACTGTATCATAAATGGTATGAATAGGTGCCTCATAAGCTAGATAAATATTGGCAGAAAAAGGGATGTTAACGACACTTTTCTTAATTATCAAACTGTAACTGTAACTAATGATATCCCCTGCTTCAAGGTCTTTGAGAATGATAGTTGCAGTCTTTACATGATCATAAATATTATCAGACAAACTACTTTCATGTTGATTAATGTGGATCGGATTGTTCTTTAGCGCATCAATAGCGTTATTATTTCGAATAATCTTAACAGTATGAAAAGCTATTTTTTCCAGTGATGCGTCGTAATCTACTGATAAAATAGCATTCTTTTCAACACCAGCGTTGTTTACAATTTTTTTGACAATTTTGTAATATATTTCAGTGGTGTCATGATTAATAAAGATTTGCTTTGATAAAATCAAATAATCGGTGCCATTGATAACAGTTGAATTATCTTGGGAAGTGACCTTTGGAATAGGTAATTGCTGTACCCAAGATGCTTCAGGTTTAATAAGCGTTGTGACACCAAAACTTGCTGTCGATAGCATAAATAGACAGAGTAGAAAGCATAACGCATAGAGGGACTGGGATTTTATGTAATATTTATTTTTCATGAAATAGCTAGTTTATCATTAGTAATAGATGCCTGCAAATTTTACCATAGGAAAAAACATTTGGAATACGTAAAAAATACTCTCTAGACAAGGCATCGCACGTTATGTACTATCCCCCCAATAAATAGCTGGGATGCATTGCTTGTTCTCTCGATAGAGAGGTATGTAAGTTGAATTATACCGATCGGAAATCAAACTGTGCAGTAAAATGGGATACTAAAGGACGCATCTTGATTTCGGTGAGTATATATATTGTGATGAGTAAATGCGAATGAATGTTGTAATTGCTATATTTTTATTCTTATTGTTGTTTAGTTTGCCAATTTTGGGAGTGTATTTTCTCTTTAAAAAGAAAAAAGAAAGCATCCCAACTAATCATAAAGAAGTAATAAATAAGTTTGACTTTTTTTATTTCCCAACATGGTTATTATTTTTATGCGCTATTTCAAATCCTTTTTTTATAATATATTGGTGGATGCGCGCTTTTTACATAAATGGCAACGGTGGTAAATTTTCAAAATTCTGCAGTGCTGCTGTCTTTTCTTTATTCAGCAGGATCACTGCATACTCCTATTTTTATAAATTAAAAGAATATTTATCATTTAAAGGGATAGTTAAAGATTATTCACCAACAGCATTATGGTCACTTTATATTGTTGCAGCGATTATCAATGTTATAGTTTCCAGATATTATGGTGAAACCTTAGCTGGCTATTATTACATTTTGTTGAGTGCTATTGCAGCTTACCCACTTGCAAAAACGCAAAGTTTAATGAATGAACTCATTGTTCTTGAAAACAAACCAAAGAAAACACATGTTATGGATATAACAGCCGCAATTGTAATTACTGTTATTTATTACTCTATCTATTTCTATATTCTGTTTAATCGTGCGGGTTGATAATAAGTTTGTATCTATACCCAAAGCGATTGGAAAATAGGTTCTCTCTTCTTCCGTCATTGTGACTGCCGCACTTCGTTTGCAGTGACCGGTGAAGCAATCCAAGGGAGAGGATCTTTGAGCGAGCAAGCATTGTGGAATTTTGCTAATTCGAAATCCTTTCCCAATTGCTTCGCTCACGCTCGCAATGATACGGTCTTGCATCTTCACAGGTGAGCGGTACAGCAATTCCCGGTGTAGCGAGGAACAGCCATATTTGGGCAATCTCACATTA
>CAYGTS010000119.1:0-8061 GCA_964352905.1 uncultured Legionellales bacterium
GAGCGTTAGCGACGAAGCGATCCAGGGTTTTTGGCATTGCGCATGATGTTAAAGGTGATGCTTGAAAGAATGGTACTGAGATTAGTAAGCGTTGTGAGTTTTGCATGATCGCAGATCCATTCCCTGGATTGCTTCGCTCACGCTCGCAATGACGAAAGATCCCGTCATCAATGGCCTAGATGATATGATTCTTAAGCTGCTGGAGCAACATTTGAGTATCTATTCTGAATTGTTTCATCAGGTTCTGCTGTAGTTGTTATGTTCCTATCTGCAGCTAGTAAAGCTGCGCTTTGTTTAATATCACTGCAGTTACTGCATTCTGCAGCAGGCGTTTCAGTTTCTGGTCGAGCAGGCTTAGCAGTAGACTTATTCGGATTCTTATTCAATTGACTCAAAATTAAAGAATCAGTGCAGTTTGCGCAGGTTGGTGCTTTTGCTGTGCTATTATTAACAGGCCCCGCTAACCCACCACCTGAGGGAAGGGGAGGTAGGGGGGAACCTTCAATAGAGGATAGATTGCCGCCTAGGTGTTTCGCTGTTGGTAGCTGATTATAATCAGGCGCTGAGGGTTGTACTGTATCATCAGGCGCTGAGGGTTGTGCCGTGGTGTAACCATTTCCCTCTTGTAGTTTAGCTTTTTGTTCTCTTAAAACCGCTAAATTCGCCGCTGCGCATTCTAGTCTTACTGTTGCTTGATCAACAAATTCTTTGGCGCGCTCTAACTGGCGTTGTTTTGCGTATTGATAAATCGCGCGTATTCCCCACAACAAACCAAAGCCGAGAAACGCAGCAGCGATTGGCCAAGTCATGGGGATTAATAGCATACCCAAAATGGGTAAAGCTAGTAAGCGCATGCGTAAGATACCGCCACCAAGTGTGCCAATCAAAACATAAATACGGTTAATAAATTGTTTAAAAATGGTTTTGGCAGCATCAGCTGTAGTTGTTTTTTTCAAACGCCGCATTTGGCGATCTGAGGTATGATCGAATACAGCATTTTTTAGTGGAATATACCCTGCGCTACTAATCTCATTGCAAAGTTTCTCAATCTCAGTTTCAATCTCTTGTAGGCTTTTTAAGCTTGCCTGATTTTTAATTAATGATTGTGCCAAGCCTTCTTCAGCTTCACGGCGTTGTTGCTTTTCTGATTTAAAGCCAAATAAGCTAAAACCAAGGAAACTGCCGGCTAAAGCAATTCCCCAACCAATGACAAAAGGGATCACGAATAATAAATTACCGCTGATGGGGCTATTGATGAAATGATCAACCGCTTTAAAAGCTGGCTTAAACGAACGAGAGACAACATAAGTAATGGCGCTACCAAACCAGACGAGTAATGCCCAAACAACCCCTTGCCAAGTACCATCGGCAACTAAATTCGCTTTAGCAACGGCTTTTTTGAAACCAGCTTTAAAGCCAAGCGGTTTGTTTGCAGTCAGTTGGCTGTAAATCTCGCTTGGAAGTGCTTTTCCTAACGATTTCAAAAGTAACTTTTTTTCCCGCTGTTGTAACTCGGTTGATGAGTTTGCAATGCGCATATTTAAAGCGCCACAACCGAAATGATTACCCGTTATATCTAATCTTTCATTAACCAGATCACCGTTGGGCAGCCTGTATTTAGCAAAAATCAAATTAGCTTTTTTATAAACAACGATTTTGCCACGCTCTAAAGTGGCAGCATTTGGTTCTTTTTTAGCTATCTCTAATTTGTAACCAGCTTCAAATTGGTTGCTTTCATCAAGCAACGCGTTCTCACGAACTCGCGCAATATATTGCTGTGTTGTTTTTTTAGTTGGGAAAAACAAGAAGTGAATAAAAACAAATGGCGCAGTAACGACAGTTTTAAGGGATTTTAACGCTTTTTTCCAGGTGGGTAGTTTGTCTAGGGTTTTTCCATAAGCTGGATCAGATCCAACCTTAGCAAGTAGGTTTTCACTGCGTTCTTTAATCGCGAAACGTTGAAAGGTTTCGCGTATAACAGCAGTGTTATTATAGTCTTCTTCTTTAGCTTGCGTTAGAGTGTCATCGGTTTCTGCTTCTTTCTTGGAAAACTTGCTTTTAATCCAACGCGCAGCTTTTACTAAAGCATTAGCGACTGCAAAGAAAAGACCAACCGCGACCGCAGTTAAAATTTCGTAAAAATGCCAGTCATCTTGATTGGTATCATTGTGTTTTACATCAAAAATAAACCACATGATCCAAAAAGCCATCATGCCATTCCAAGCGACATCTTTACCATGATTCAAAACAGCTTTTTTTACACTAAAGTCGTTAAGATTTGTAAGAAATTTTTCATGAGACTTGCCAATAGTCATCCTTTGATTTAACGAACCATCCTCGTTAAAAAACAAAGGTGCTAAGTATTCAAGGGTAGCGATAGCTTCATGTCGTTCTATGTTTTCTGCACTATCATGAGCAGTCTTTAAAAATTCTTTAACAGCATGATAGGTTGATTCCCCTTCTTCCTGAGGAAGATCAATACCCAATGTGCTTAGGAGTTGATTAAAGGTTAAAGTTGGCTGAGCCATTATGTTTTTTAATGTATCACACAGTTGATACTTAACGGTTGTTATCGGTTTTTTAAAGATAAAGCCTTTGCGCTCAGTTGTGATGGTTGGTGTTAGGTGGTAAATTTTTTGCACATACAAGTGTTCAGTTAAGAGTGTTTTAACACTCTCTTCTTTATCGCTTTTTAAACTACCTTTGTTATCAAAATAGGCAGTTTCGCCACTCAAATCTAAATCTTTTTCTAATCCCTCTAACACATCTTGCAAGTTTTCCGCATGATTTTTATTAAGAAGCTTAGCAACAAAAGGCAAGCTAGTGACAACGCCGGCAAGAGCTAAGAACAAATTGGCTTGCTTATGTGAAGGCCCAAAAACAGAACCAAAAACACGACCAAATAACGCTTGAAAACAACGAAAAGGCGTGCCAACAAAGATATCAATTGCGGCAATAATAGAGTTGGTTCCGCCAATAAACTTGGCAAACAATAAGCGATCTTCTTTTTTTAAGTGTAAGAAGGGATTTTCACCTTCTTGTGGGCCTTTTTGAGAGGGATCTCTTTCACCATGCATAAAAAGTACCTTTTTATACTTATTAATTACCATTCTATCAGATCTGCAAGTTCAGTCACTAGGGGCTAACAAAAATATTTTTTGCTTGTTAAGTAGATGAAAAATGAAGGGTTAAAACTAAGGTAACTACTCACCCCGTAGCAGGGAACGTCCATATTTGGGCTAAAAACGGCGAAAATCTTTTATCGAAATGCTCATTTATCACTTATAAACTGCGCTTTCTCAAAAATATTTTCACCGTTTTTATCGCCAAATCTGACCGTTCTTGAGTTATTCAACATCACGCCGGGACTTACTGATAAAACACGGATTTGCTGCTATGCGATATACTGCTACTAACAACATCATTGTGCCTGACTGATCATCGCGATCTGACAAATGCCCACGACGACTAATGACTCATAATATCCGCCATGGAATCCATACTATGCGCGACTTCATTAATGGTGATAATACCTAAGACATCACTAATTTGATAACTATTGGGTTTACTGCAAACAATCACGGTTTCGGTTTCATGCTGTTGGCGTAGGCGCAATAAGTTAACCAAACTGCTATTACTAGAAATAGTAAGAAAGTCCTTTTCAACCCAATCCGCCAGATTAATTTCTTGGTATTTTTTAATTGCCATGCGCGCGCTATCGGGTAAGACACCATAAAGTTCATTGTCTTTGGCAATGATGACATATTTATTTTTAGCAAATAGTTCACTTTGCTCATGCCCGTGTAAATTTTGCAAATCTTCGTAATGTAGGATTTGCATTTTTTTACTCATAATATCGCCACAGGTTTTATCGCTGCTGAGAGAGGTTTGCAAACCTTCGGGTAAATAACCCCCACGGCGGCGCACTTTTAAAGTGTAAATGCTGCGAGGTGATAGCACTACACGCATTGATAAAGCAATCGCTACGGTAACCATGATTGGCAAAATCGCGTTATAGTCATACGTCATTTCTAAGATCATGATAATGCCGGTTAAGACAGCACCGGTAGTGCCGGCAACCATGGCGGCCATGCCTGCTAACGCAAAGATTGCTGGGTGAATATCAAATCCGGGTAATAGCCACTGCAGCGTTTGCCCACAACCGGCACCTAAAGTCGCACCTAAAAATAGCGCCGGTGAAAAAACCCCGCCGGAGGCGCCAGAACCTAAGGTTAAACAAGTGGCTAATAGTTTGGCGGCAAACAATAAAAATAAAATCCAAGGGTGATTTAAAATACCACGCAACACATCTTGAATTGTGGCGTAACCTACCCCTTGAATATAATAATGACCGCTGTATTGCATGAACAAAAATAACATAATGCCAAGTATAAACATGCCTAACATATGCCTAAAATACGCGTTAACCGGAATGGCATCGAATAAATCTTCAAACCAATAAATTGAGCGAATAAATAATGCCGCCGCGACACCAATAATGAGGCCAAAAGGAATATAAAGCACCAAGCGATAAGGTTCAATCGCCGCAGGAATGTGAACTTCAAGTTCATGAATGTTAAATGCGGGCAGGGCACCAAAATAAATTTGCCCAATATAGCAAGCCGTGACCGTTGCTAATGCTACAAAAGTAATGGTTGATACATTAACGGATACTAACATTAATTCAACAGCAAAGGCTAAACCACCAATCGGGGTATTAAAGGTTGCGGCGATACCCGCACCTGCACCGGCGGCAATCATGATGACGCGTTGTCGCACCGGCATGCGAAACAGTTTACCCAGCGTGGAACCCAGTGCCGCGCCAATTTGCACAATCGGGCCTTCGCGACCAACTGAACCACCTGTACCAATTGATAAAGCTGAAGCGAGCGATTTAACGACGGCAACGCGTGGGCGAATATTGCCTTGCTTGTTATAAACTGCATCCATGACTTCAGGCACACCATGACCTTTGGCTTCGGGCGCAAAATTTTTAACAAGCCATGTTACAAGAATTGAGCCTAATACGGGCACAAAAATGATCCACCAAGCATAGTAGGTTGCAGGCGAATGCAGGTTGGCATCGTAATTAATATTGAAATGGCCGTAAAAAAAAACATTGTGTACCAGGCCAATTAAGGCACGGAAAATAATGGCGCCAACCCCGCCTAAAATGCCAATCATGATGGCAATCACTGCCATGATTAAAGGGCTTAAACTTGCTTTGTCCTGTTGCTGATTCAAATTCGCATGTACCCTGTTTATTTCAGTTGCCATGATTTTTTATTGTAACTCCATTGAGATCATTTTGGGAGGAAAAACCACACGAGTAGTATTTGAGCTGATGATGCCAGAACGCAGGATAGAAGCAAGTGGTCTTAAAAAAATAATTATTCTAAAACATTATTGTCTTTTTTAGTGTTCTTGGCCAAGGAGTTATTCGCAGGCTCTTCGTATAATAAATCCATTTCCAAAACGTCTTCAGTATCCAATAGTTCATTACTTAAGTTTTCACCAAGGTTGGATAAAGGCGGTTTTTCTGGTTCCTTTTGCATGACAGGCGGATGCATGATGCTACCATCATCATTACTGTAAATACCTTCACGGTTCCACGGTAGATTACGATACATTGAACTCGTCATGGACATATCAAAAATCGGATATTTAATGATTTCAAAAAAGGGGGAATAATCAAAATCACTGGGCGTAAATAAACGTGGGTTGCGGGGAATTAATTCAATACCCGTGTCATGATGTTCTTTTATAATCGGTAGAATCGGGAATTGTACCGAATCAAATGCTTCGGCAAGCAGCAATGAACAAATTTCACGAATACGACCACTGGCGTTATGAATAAACAGGCTAGAACGCCAACGCCGGGGAATGATACTCCACGGTACTAAAAAACGCGCTAAATCGAAAATATGGCGGATATCATATTCTACGCCTAAACGGCCAATGGCATAGCCAATCACGCGTTGTGAATCACGGTGTGATATACCTTTAGGGCGACAAATGCGAATATGGTCACTTTTATAATGACTCAATGGTGAAACAATCGTGCCTTTACCCAGTAAGCTTTCAATGATCAATTGTTCATTATCATCACCTTGGTAAAATTCACGGATACGATCGCGTAGCAATTTATTGTCGATATCATGAATGCGACCAATATATAACACAGCATGTGTCCAAGAACTTTGGGTAATCATGCGAATAACATTGCTAACACGCGAGCGTCCTTCAACCAATAACACATCACAAGGGCGAATTTCGTGGCGTAACCGTTCAAAGTCGCTCAAGGGGAATTTCAATGGCGGCAAGTCGTGCATTAACCAACTAATCATTTTATTCACGATTTTATCAATGACTTTAATCCCCATTAGCTATTTCACCTTTTCACTTATGATAAAGTAACTATAGATCACTCTCGGCAGCTTTTCCATAAATTGCAATATTTTCACTATGTTATGCTTATTTATTAATGGTTTTTGCAAGGTTTTCTGCAAGACCAATATAATTTTCTGGCGTTAAGCTTAACAGTTGTTGTTTGGCAGGATCAGGAATCGCTAATGTTTTAATAAAAGTGTGTAACGTTTCTTTATCAATTTTTTTGCCACGGCTTAACGCTTTTAACTGTTCATACGGATTTTCGCATTGATAACGACGCATTACGGTTTGAATTGCTTCAGTTAGTACTTCTAAATGTTGAGCAAGATCATTGCTAATTTGCGTGTGATTAATTTCTAATTTACTAAGGCCTTTTTGCAGGGATTCATAGGCAACCAAGCTATAGCCCATGCAAACTCCAATATTACGCAACAAAGTTGAATCAACCAAATCGCGCTGCCAACGCGAGGTACCCAAACGTTGCGCTAAAAAGGACATCACGGCATTGGCCAAGCTTAAATTACCTTCAGCATTTTCAAAATCAATGGGATTAACTTTATGCGGCATAGTTGATGAGCCAACTTCGCCATCCTTTGGTTTTTGCTTAAAATAATCAAGCGCAATATAGCCCCAAATGTCACGCGCTAGATCAACCAGGATAGTGTTGATCCGCATTACGATAGCAAAAAATTCACTAATGCTATCATGCGGTTCGATTTGTGTTGTGTAGTGGTTAATCACTAAATCAAATTGCTGAATAAAATCATGACTGGCTTGTTGCCAATCAATTTCAGGGTAACTAATGTGATGCGCATTAAAATTACCGACTGCACCGTTAATTTTGGCATTAAAACGATGGGCTTGTAATTGCTGTTGTTGGCGTCGTAGGCGATGAACAAATACGGCAAACTCCTTGCCCACGGTCGTGGGAGAGGCTGCTTGGCCATGTGTTCTTGCAAGCATGCTAACCTTGGCATGTTGTGTTGCTAACTGTGTTAGCGCTGCAATCATTTTTTCGAACGTTGGTAAGAAAATGTTTTGCTGGCAATCGCGTAACATTAGCGCATACGCGAGATTATTAATATCTTCAGAAGTACAAGCGAAATGAATAAATTCTGAAACTTGATTTAATTCAGGTTGCTCTTTAATTTTTTCTTTTAAATAGTATTCAACGGCTTTAACATCGTGATTGGTGGTTGCTTCAATTGCTTTAACCTGCCCAGCTTGTTGTTCATCAAAGTTGGAAATAAGATTTTCTAAAAATTGATTAGCTTGCTTGGAAAAAGCCGGAACTTCTGTAATTTGCGAGTGATCCGCTAAAAACTGTAACCAACGGATTTCAACGATGATGCGGTATTTTATTAAACCGTATTCACTCACAAGCGGTCTTAGGCAAGAGGTGTGCTTAGCATAACGACCATCTAGCGGTGAAATAGCAGTCAGTGCGGTCATGTTCATTGGGTTCTCTCTCTTAACTGTTTGGGTTGGTATGCCACAATTGCCACGTGCTCGCAATGAGATTTTTCGTCATTATTTGCAATTGGTGCTACTGTATTTAAAGCAAGATTGTATCTGCTCACCGCTTTTAGTTATATAAAGCTAAAAGCGGTGAGCAGATACAGCAATTCCCGGTGTAGCGAGGAACAGCCATATTTGGGCAATCTCACATTA
>CAYGTS010000120.1:0-3695 GCA_964352905.1 uncultured Legionellales bacterium
CGCCAAATCTGAACGTTCTGGTAAATATAAAGCTAAAGGGGGTGAGCAGATACAAGTAAAGGTGAAAAAGCATGATTGACTACACAACACTACGCTTGATTTGGTGGCTATTACTAGGCATTTTATTAATCGGTTTTGCCGTTATGGATGGTTTTGATTTCGGCGTTGGTATTTTATTACCCTTTGTCGCGCGCAAAGATATCGAAAGACGCATTGTAATTAATACGGTTGGGCCCGTTTGGGAAGGTAACCAAGTGTGGCTAATCTTAGGTGGTGGTGCTATTTTTGCTGCATGGCCAACTTTATACGCTGTGAGTTTTTCAAGCTTTTACTTTGCAATGTTGTTATTGTTACTAACCCTGATTTTTAGGCCGGTAGCATTTAAATACCGCAGTAAAATTCAAAGCCCCGCTTGGCGTTCTTTCTGGGACTGGATCCTCTTTGTCAGCGGTTTTGTGCCCACACTCGTGTTTGGCGTTGCGATTGGTAATACCATACTTGGCATCCCTTTTCATTTTGATTTTGAATTACGTCCTTTTTACACCGGATCGTTTTGGCAGCTTTTTACACCCTTTACGTTGTTATGTGGCTTAGTTAGCGTTGCAATGATCACCATGCACGGTGGCTTATATTTAGCCTGCAAAACCGATGATCCTATTCGCACACGTGCGATTCGCTTCGCACGCCTTGGTGCTGTATTAACGATTATTTTATTTGCTATCGGTGGCTTATTGATAGCTTATTACATCCCCGGTTATACCTTAACCCAAGCTATAGCGCATGATGGCCCTTCTAATCCAATTGCACAAGGCATCATCAAGCAAACTGGTGCGTGGCTTGTTAATTATCAGCAACAGCCCCTGCTTATGATCGCGCCTATATTAGGCTTTTTGGGCGCAATCATAGCGTTACTATTTGCACGCTTTACTAAATTTGCTTTTCTCAACAGCAGTTTTAGCATTATGGGGATCATTTTAACGGTTGGTTTTAGTCTGTTCCCCTTTTTATTACCTTCGAGTAGTAATCCCAATATGAGCTTGCTGGTATGGAATGCTTCATCAAGTCATTTAACCTTATTTATCATGTTAATTGCTACACTCATTTTTCTACCGATTATTTTGTTATACACTACATGGGTTTATCGTGTGATGCGTGGCAAAGTACGTGAGGCAGATATTTTACAAAACGAACAGGCTTATTGAGGAATTACTATGTGGTATTTTGCATGGATTTTAGGTATTGGTTTAGCATGTGGCTTTTCAATTTTGAATGCCATATGGTTAGAAATACATTTTGATAATGAGAAGCTTAAAGAGTTCGTTCAAAATGAAAGATAATTACTCGTAACTTATTCAGTAAATTTAACGTATCTATTCAGCAAATTTGAAGGTGAATTTACCGAGAACGTTCAGATTTGGTGTTCCCAGCTACAAGGTGAATAGATACAATTACTCTATACTCACAGGATTTCATTTTACGGCGAGGCGCACGCGCAGTTGAGCAGCGAAATAAGCGTGCAACAAGCTCGCCGCATGAAAGCCAAAGAGTATATCATTGGTATTTATACCATTTGTGCGTTATAAAAAGGCTAACAGGATGAAAAAAAAAGTAACCATTTCACTATTTACCTTAGTGATGTTCATCACAGGTTCAATTGATAGCATCCGTAATTTGCCCGCAACTGCATTATTTGGTACAAATCTAGTTTTCTTTTTTATGCTTGGTGCCATTTTTTTTCTGGCCCCCGCTGCCATGGTTGCTGCAAAATTAAGTGTTACCACAAAACAACATCACGGTATTTTTGGCTGGGCTAATCAAGCCTTTGGTGAACAAGTTGGGTTTCTTGCTATTTGGTTGCAATGGATTAATACGATTGTTTGGTACCCAACCATTTTATCCTTTATTGCTGCTAACATTGCTTTTTTAATTTCACCCAGTCTTGCTGCCAATAAATATTATTTAATCAGCATCATTTTAAGCATTTATTGGGGATTAACTGCGGTTAATTTGCGGGGCTTTACCACTTCGGCACGTTTTGCCAGTATTTTTGTCTTATTAGGCATGGTAATCCCCATGTTAATGATTTTTAGCTTTGCCTTATTCTGGTTATTCTCAAGTGCGCCAAGTCAACTTCACTTTAACCTTCACAATATCATGCCTGATTTTAATCATCTGAATAATTGGGTTTCCTTAACCGCAATCATGACGTCTTTCCTGGGATTAGAAATGGCAACCGTGCATGTCAATGATGTTACAAACCCTCGTCGCAATTTTCCCAAGGCAATGTTTTATTCTGCTATGTTTATTTTAGTAACAATGTTATTTGGCAGTCTTGCGATTGCAATGATTATTCCTGAAAATCAGATAGGTTTAGTCGATGGCGTGATGCAAGAGTTTTATTTTTTCTTCGAACAGAATCATATTCTATTTTTAATGCCGGTTGTCGCGTTCATGCTCACCGTGGGTAGCATTGGTGAAATGATTAACTGGATGGTATCACCCGCTAAAGGTTTACTCTACGCTGCTGAATTAGGGTACCTCCCCAAATTTTTGGCAAAGAAAAATAATTACAATGTGGCTTATCGTATTTTAATCATGCAAGCTATGCTAGTCACGGTTGTTTGTTTTACTTTCTTATACATGCCAACGGTTAACAGTTCTTATTGGTTATTAACCGATTTAAGCACCGAACTTTATATGCTAATGTATGTGATTATGTTTGCCAGCGCCATCATGATTGGCATGAGAAAACCAGAGTTAAAAACCAAAATTTGGAGCATCTTCGGTTTAATTGGTTGCCTGATTACCTTAATCATTGGCTTTTTCCCACCTGCTTCTCTTAATATTGATTCTAATTTACGGTATACGGCTATTTTTGCGAGTAGCATTGTTATTCTATTAATACCCGCTGTACTATTAATTTTGCTTCATTTTTTCTATAAAGCCAGGTAAAAAACATGCATAGCTTATTAGAACAACTGAATCAATTAATCCATCTACTACAACAACAATTTCATGTTGTTATTTATTTTTTGCTGCTGATTTGGGTGGTTCATATCATTAATTTCACATTAGGTTATCGTTTAAATATTTTTGGGATCTATCCACGATCGCTACCTGGTTTACTGGGTATCGCGTTTGCGCCTTTTTTACACGGCAATTTTAATCACTTATTTTTTAACTCGATTGCTCTCTTGCCCTTAGCAGCATTGGTTTTATTAAATGGTTTATTAGTTTTTATTACGGTTTCTATTGTTATCATTATTTTCTCAGGTGCTGCAGTATGGCTCGTGGGACGTAAAGCAATTCACATTGGTGCGAGTAGTTTGATTATGGGATATTGGTCTTTCTTGTTGATCCTGGTTTTTAAAGAACCTTCTATTCTCACCATAATATTAGCCTTTGTGAGTTTATATTACTTTGGTGGTTTATTTTTATATATTATTCCCAGCAACAAAAGCAATGAATCCTGGGAGGGCCACTTATTTGGTTTTATTGCTGGAATCATAGCAATTTATAGCCTGCCGATGATCTTACCGGTGATAGCACAAAGTCACCTTTTAACTATTTCGTAACTACTCACTCCGTAGCAGGGAACGTTCAGATTTGCTGAATAGATACAAATCCTGCAGCAATTCCCAGTGTAGCGAGGAACAGCCATATTTGGGCAATCTCACATTAAAAACACTAAAAAA
>CAYGTS010000120.1:3705-7877 GCA_964352905.1 uncultured Legionellales bacterium
TTAGTGTTTTTAATGTGACCTTGCCTCAAATCTGACCGTTCTTGAGTTATTCAATATCTCGCCGGGAATTACTGACTCTGCTCGCATTAAACAATTGCTGCGCATGCGCATAAACTTCTTTTGCATCTGCTCGCACATTGGCTAAATAAATCGTATGCGTTAGAGCCGCTTGATAGCAACGTTTGCAAATTGGCCATTTACCACGACAAATCATGCGAAACCACAGCGGGTATATTTTAAAAAATTTCTCATTCTCAACTAACTGCAATATTAACGTCTGCTTTGTTTCATCAAGACTCACTTTTCTAATTTCCTGCCAACTGATTAACGCCAATTTTTTACCTGCACGCGTTGTTTTATTAATAATTCCGTCTTGATTGATTAAAATGGCAGGCTTTTTAATGGTGAGAATAGTGATTAAGCGGTTAATGGTGTAAGACAAACAAACAAGTGCCATAATAAAGCACAATAAAAAAAAGCCAGTATAGATTAATGAATTAAATGCAAGCCAAGTTGCTACACTAATAAAAATTGCGCTTAAAATCGCAAACATAAAACATTCTGCTAAAAAATGTTTGCGCTTAAAAAACCAACCCATCTCTTTTATCCTAAATCAGTGGTAACTGCTCATACCGTTATAGCTTAATGTTTACCAAGAACGTTCAGATTTGGCGTTCCCATCTACGGAGTGAGCAGTTACAAAGCAACTACTATACCATGTTGCCCCAAAAACGCTATATTCGGCATAAAACCACAAGATCACCATAAAAAGGCCATACTCACACTAAATGTTATATTATATTATTGCATAATATTGTGCCTTGCAGCACCCTAACCTATTGAGTGCTTGTTTTAATTTCAAAATTTAATGCTGGCCAGCAATAGAAAATGCGTATTTTTTTCTTTAGCTATTTAAACTATACATTCGGTATGCCTGTACGTATAAGTTGTGCGCACAATCTCACAATCATGTACAATGTCCTTAATTGATAAAAACAGGCTGAAAGTAACATGTATAAAAAAATAGATCACATCTTAGGCGCATTGGTTAACAGTGTAACTTACTCTTTTACTCAGTTATCCATCCTCTTATTTTTTGTCGTAAGCTTATATTCCGTCGTTTGGTTTACACATAAACCACTTCATACTGGCTTAGCTCATCTAAAAGAAGATGTGATTGCTCCAACCCTAAGAAAAATTGGGCTTTATTCTCAAAATTCCGAAAAGTTAATCTTTGGCACGGCCATGCAAGAATCATGCGGTGGCACATTATCAACTAATGTTTTTCAAATCGAGCCTGCAACAGCAAGCGATATTATGCAAAATTATTTGCCCGCTCACCCCGGATTAAACAGCAAGATTCAAGCATTATATAACCATAATCACCCGTTAAACTGGAATTTAAGTCACAATTTACCATTTGAAGCCGCTATGGCACGTTTAGTTTACTTACGTTCCGTGCCCAATATCAGCAGCGATAGCACCCCAACCGAGTTAGGTACGCTCTGGAAACGCTATTACAATACCTATAAAGGTAAAGGCACAGTGGGTAAGTTTGTGAATATGTATCAAAATTCTACCAATGGGAATGTGCCACAATGTTTTCATAGCTAACCTTGCTGGTACATTAAACAGCCCTCTCGATGAGGGCTTTTTTTGTAGTTATTTGGTAACTGCTCACTCCGTAGCGGGGAGCGTCCATCTTTGGGCTAAAAACGGCGAAAATCTTTTATCGAAATGCTCATTTATAATGCATAAACTGCGCTTTCTCAAAAATATTTTCGCCATTTTTATCGCCAAATCTGAACGTTCTTGGTAAACAACAAGCTAAAGGGGCGAGCAGTTACATTATTTGGTGATTTGATACTGCGGTTTTAACTTTAAATTACGCAGTGGCACATTCACTTTGGGCGCGCCCAACACATAAGGGCCTACTTGATAAGCATTAAAAGTCACTAACAAACCATTCGGCAACAAATTCCAGGTTTGGTAATTTTTAGCCGTTGCTGCGCTACCATCAGTGATCCATTTTTGATCAGTACCAGGTTGCTGCTTTAACAATGATATTTTACTGAAACGAGCAATTTTTTGTAAATAATTTTTTGCTTTAAATAATTGGCTAAGACTAATTTCACCCTGATCTTTCATAGCATAGTTAAACGAGATATAAAAACTATTCGGGTGCGCTTGACCAATATAATAACTGCTGAATAAAAAGCGCACACTGATCAGGTTAGCATTGGCTTGCATTACATCATAATCAACTTGTAAGGTGCTATACACTTTATCAAAACCAGGAGGCGCATCTTTATTGCTGGTTAAACCTTTTAAGAAAGCTGCTTTTTCACTCTTGATTTTTTGAAAAACTAATTCATTAAATTTAGTGGCGGCTGGCGTTAAATTGGTTGAATCTAGCTGCGGATAACTTATATATATTTTATAACGCGGATCGTTTTTTTCACTATCATCCTGTATTGCCACCAGCTTTGCATCACCCACTTGGTAAGTTTTTTCAACTAACTCAAAAGGTAAATTTTTATTTTTATGTTGCCAAAAGCCAGAAATACTATATTGACCATCTTGTTGTTTAAGCACGCCTATGAGACTACCCGTTTGCTCCTGGCCTATACTCTCTTGTAATTTTATACTGTGGTCTGCTTGCAGAGTACCATTCACATCAAAATAACTACCACTAACTTTGTTATAAATATACCAACCGTTGATAAAACCATTGTATATGTGCAACGACATACTAATAGGGATATTGTGATTAAGGGTTCCTGCGAAAATCAAATCCAGCGGCTTTGCTTGATTTGCTGCCATGACAGTAACATGAATACTGAAAAAAATTAAGGCGATAAAATAGCGCATTATTGCTTCCCAATGGTTGTTCGTTCGTATCTGCTCACCCCCTTTAGCTTTATTTTGACCAGAACGTTCAGATTTGGCGTTCCCTGCTACGGAGTGAGTAGTTACGTTCGTTCTTAAGACGTTAGCTATTCTACTCATTTAAACCATCACCGCAAAGAGAAAACACAGGCATAAAAATTATTTTAAAAATGCATTGACACATTAAAAATTATGTTTTAAAGTAGCCTTTCAGGTTGAGTAGTTCATCTACTTAGCCAGAGAGTTAGAGTGCTTATTTTATGACATTAAATTTAATCTCCTGTTGAATTCGATCGACATAAAATAATGCGTTACTAGCGTTTTACTCCGCACAATGATTGTTGTGTAATTATAAAGTAATTTAACTTGTCCCTTGATTACAGCTGCTACAGTGGTAACTTTATAATGATAGGCGCTTTGTGCGGAGTAATTTTAATTTAGGAGCTGCAATGACTATTAAACTTTACCAAACGGGATCACTCATTTCGCTGTTGTCTGGTGTTTATGACGGCGATTGCCGCATTGAAAAATTAAAGCAGTTTGGCAATTTAGGTTTAGGCACGCCAAATCGTGTCGCTGGTGAAATTATTATTGATCAGGGTAAATTTTATTGTGCGGATGAAACGGGTTTGGTGCGTGAATTACAAGATGATGAAATCACCCCTTTTTCTGTGGTAGTTGATTTTAAACCGCAACTGCAATTTACCCTTGATCCTGTCGCTTCTTTTACAGAACTTGAAACAATAATTGATCAACATTTACCTTCATTAAACCACATTTATGCCTTACGCTTGCAAGGTGAGTTTGCCTATATCAAAGCACGCAGTGAATGTGCGCAGACAAAACCTTATCAACCCTTAAGCAACACTTTGCCGCAATTACAAAAAATATTTGAATGGCACAATATTACTGGCAACATGGTTGGCTTTCGTTTTCCGAGTTATTTAGCAGCAGTTAATGTTGAAGGTTATCATTTTCATTTTATCGATGTTGATCATAAGTTAGGCGGTCACGTGTTTAATTTCAATCTTAACCAACCGTTACACGTTGAAATTTGCCAAGCCACACGTTTAATCATGGATGTGCCAGAAAATGATTTATTTAACCATACTGAGCTAGTTAACAATGATCCACAAAGCGTTGCTGATCTTGAAAAACAGCGGTAGATACACTCATTTTAACTTGGGAAGGTTTCTAACTCAAACGTAACTATTCACCAAGTATACCCAACCAGTAATTCCCGGCGAGATGTTGAATAACTCAAGAACGGTCAGATTTGAGGC
>CAYGTS010000121.1:0-7791 GCA_964352905.1 uncultured Legionellales bacterium
AAGATTTTCGCCGTTTTTAGCCCAAATATGGGCGTTCCCATCTACATGGTGAATATTTATAATATTTTAAAGTTATTTTTCTTGATATTGGCTTGCTCAATAGTAGTCTTGGTTTAAAAATACATCAATTGCAGCAGCAGGGCGATCTTAATTTAATCCACCAGGGACGTGTTTCAGAACAAGTTGTTGGCCAATTATTGCGTACCATTGAGCCTTATTATACAGAGCCTGCGCTATTTTACTGGACACGCCAGCAAGCAGGTAGCAATGCTGAAATTGATTATATTCTACAAGTGCAAGACCAAGTGATCCCCATTGAAGTCAAGTCAGGCAGCACGGGTGCCATGAAGTCGTTGCAATTTTTCATGCGCGAAAAAGACTATCAAAAAGCAGTTCGCATTAATTCTGATCTGCCATCCAAGGTGAGCGTTGATCTGCAAACCCCACAGCAGCAGCCAGTGCGCTATGAATTGTTATCGCTACCATTTTATTTGATTGGCCAACTTTATCGATTAATTGGGGAAGCTTTTTAAGGGATTTTTTATTATAATTAATCGAGACAATTATTAGTTCAGTGACAGTTGGCGAGATCAACGAGATTGCCGCGCTTCGCTCGCAGCATCTATATTAAACAAAGGTAACAGCATGGCTGATGACAACTCAAAAGACGACAAGCAGATTGATCCAGATTGGCTAGATTCCGATCACGCGCCGGAATACATGCAGAAATTCTTAAACGCCATTGGCACCAAAGGTCGTGCGCTATCGGTTGAAGAAATCAAAAAACTTGCGTTAGAACGCCCGATTACCCTAAAAGACATTGAACATTTAATCAGCGTTTACCCGTTTTTAGATATATGCAATGCCGATATTGCCAACCCACCGCCTGATAGTGCGCCGGTCAAGATTGTGCAAGCGCGCAGCTTGTGGTTAATTCATGATCGTGGTGATCGCTTAACCGCGGGCCCCGGGCGCCTAAACTTTGGTGGCTTTCGCCCAATGCGTTACGATGACAAGGGCAACCCCATTATTGATGACGATGATGAAGGCGGTAGTGGGGTTATTCGCCCAGAAGGCACGTTAGTTAAGCAACTCTTTGATACCGCGATTGATATGATCAGCCTCATTGATGGGCGTTGGCCAGCGGTGAATATTATCATGGGGTATCGCCCCATGCAGCGTGCCGCGTGGATGGCAGCCACAGAAGCGGGGCTGGCGATTAACTACGCCCCAAGTAGCGATGACTTAATGACATATGAAACCATTAAAAGCAATGGTGGCTTTAAGGCATTGGTCAAAGGACGTGGCTTGCGGCCGGGTTGATTCTGCAATTCTCATAGATACAAGCATGAATTAATGAACTTTCAATTTGAAATAAATTTATGTAATATTCTCCTCTTCTTAAAGAGATACTTTAATAATATTCCAAAACTCTTTAACTTAAAAACTTAGGTTAACTATTTAAAGATAGGTTTTATATGCCAAGACACCGTTTACAGCTTACACCCCGAGATCCATCCTATCTTCAATCTTTTATTGTTGATCATTCTGCTTATTCAGAGGGGTTTATTACTTTAGTTTTTTCTACTGCACAACAGGCTATGGCATTTAGACAATTGTTAGTTAATGTTCAACCAGCTCCTATTTGTGTCAACAATGTTTGTATTATGCAAGATTTTGCTAACTGTCGACCCATTTATGAAATATTGCGTAGCAATCTCAGTATTGAAAATCAAAGTTTGATTTCTGGTTTCATTAATCAGGTTATCGAGCCAGACTTAAAATTACGTTCAAATAATACTCTCGATATTACTCAAGCTCAAAAAGAAGTGTTATTAGAAGCTGTTGCATCAGTATATATTGATGATATTTTTTCAGCATCAAATGTTCCTAATGTCATTGCTGTATTGTTAGGGTTTGCATTTTCCAATCAGGCAATCAATGCAAATAATTACTTACAAGAGCACAACATTGATAGTGCTATTATTGCTTCTATTGAAGCCTTACAAAAAATCACTCACGGTGAAGCAGGTATGGAGTCAACACTCAGCCGTATGAGCAATGATGCTAAGTTACCAGATATACGAATGCAAAGGGTTATTATTAGGAAAGCTTGTGAAGAACGATTCCAACAACAATTTTCAGCTATGCCTATTATTGATCAATTTTTTATTCGACTTGCTCTTATATTCTATAGCATACCAAACTTTGATCAGGATCCAATACATTTTAGACAACTCTTATCGAGCGCACTAAAAATGGAAGTTAATCCTAATCAAGCTATTGGTTTTGTTAGAACTATCTTTGATGATATTGAGATGATGACTAATAATATCATTATTAGGTTATTCCATCCTGATGATAGACCACTCGATGAAGATTTCTTTTCAAGAATCCAGAGTTTTTCACTAAGCCTTCAAGAACCAGAAGCTATCAAACGTTGCATTCAAAATCTCAGAAAAAATCAAAGCGAACAAGCGATTGAAGATCCTCACCCATTATTGTTGGCCTTGAAACAAAATAATCCTGATGCGGTTGTCTTAGCTTTGCAGACTCGCCCACAATTGCTAGATGAGCGTTTACCTTTAAGGTCTATCCCTCAAACACCAATTTGTTTTGCAACACAACGTTGTAGTGTTGCAGTAATGAAGGTTTTAATAGAACGTGGAGCAAATGTAAATATTCCCATAATGGGGGTTGTGCCTTATACTTGTTTAAGTTCTGCAATAAATAGCGCAGAGCCAGTTAAAGTTTGGTTATTACTTTTAGGTGGTGCGGCTGTTAATAGTCAAACTTCTATTTTATCAGCTTCACCTGCATGGAAACCAAGTTTATTTTTACAATCTCAGGAAGCTAGTTTTTTACAGTTAGCTTGTAATAATTATAACAAACATAATGATAAAGCATTTTCACGAGAAGCTATATTACTTCAAATTAATTATGTTTTTTTCATGCAATCACTCCAACAGACTGCTTGCCCCATACCTCAAGTTAGAAATATTTTTGATATGATCTATCATTGTCAGGCAAATCATTATAATGATTTTAAAAGAAATATATCCAACCTAAAGGGGCTTGTTCAAACAGATAAATCATTGTATCAACATTGTAATAAAATGTTAGAAATTTTAGTTAAATTACCTGAAGGAAAACATTTAGAGTTTCCAAATAGTTCACAGCAACCTGAAAACATAAACGAATTAACGCAATCTTTACTTAAACAAATAATAGAAAGACTTGGACAATCCGTTGATCAATATCCCCCATTATTA
Organism: uncultured Legionellales bacterium; assembly: GCA_964352905.1. Lineage (GTDB taxonomy): Bacteria > Pseudomonadota > Gammaproteobacteria > JAHCLG01 > JAHCLG01 > CAYGTS01. Next base: position 3,273 of record CAYGTS010000121.1, read on the forward strand.
AGCTCTTTAGAGAGTAATAATATTTCCCAAGCAGTGAGGCGTTGTTGTACATTGCAAGATGAAAATCTTGCTCTAGAGTTACTTAAAATAATTTTTACTTTTAACCACCATCATCTGGTTATTGACATTCATCAACGCGCAGGAAAGTCTGCACGTAATGCTTTTGATATTGCGCAAGATAGAAATAGTCGTAAATTATATAATGCGTTGACAGAGTTTGCTTTCGAGCAACTCGAGCAACAGTGTAAGGATCTCTTAACCCAAAAATTGCCAATAGCCTCAAAAATTACAACTCCAAATGTAATACATCCTAATCATGAGTTACTTAAAAAATTTCATGAGATTTTAGCTGCCGTCAAAATCAATGTTTTTTTTACAGCATTTAATGCAGAAAATTATAATCAGGCACTACGGGTGCTTTGTGGTAACTCCAATATCTCTGAAGATGCAAGAATAGCAGCATTAAGCTTAATGCTCGAAAATAAGGAGAAACTAAACATTGATGTGAATCATCCAGATAATGGAGGTAAAACACCTTTGTATTTTGCAGCAAAAAAATCTGGAAGAGAATCCTATAATTTATTAGTTATTCATGGGGCAGATCCAACAGATATTGTATTGGGAAAAACTGTAGCTGAACATTTGGAGACTAGCTTTCCTCAAACAACCACTTCCGCAGATGAGAGGAAGTCTTATCAACCTAGTGCTAGTTCATAACGTAAGGCTTTATAGTTATTAATTTGCTTTAGATACATTTGGATAAAAATTGCTGAATTCATATCGACATAGTCAACAATTTGAATAGATTGCTTATCTTTATGCTGGCAATTTAAACCTCCTAATGCGTATTACAACGATGATTGGCAGCTGTGACATCTTGAGAAACCGGTTGAGACCACGGGCTTTGTACCAATGCTTCTTGGTCCCAAAAGGCGGCATTGTGTTGCCATATTCTTTTGTTATTTGTCATTAGTTACTTTGTAAATTTCAACATCAATGCCTTGGAATATTGTTTTTTTAATTAAACACATACCAGTTTTTGATGCAACTTTTTTCGATGGGATATTTTCAGGGTGAATAATTGAAATCAGTTGTTGGATATTCAGATCCTTAAAAGCATAATCTCTTACCGCTTGAGCTGCTTCAGTCGCTAGTCCTTTCCCCCAGTATTTTTTTGCTAAACGATAGCCTAACTCGATGCATTCTTCATCATCAACGATTTGCTTGATAAGACCACAAAATCCAATTAGATCATTTGATTTTTTATGGATTAATGCCATTAAGCCAAATCCATCGGTTTCATAGTTTTTAATCCATTTAGTGATTTTGGTTTGTGTTTGCTCTATGTCGTGAGTGCCACCACCAATATATTTCATTACCTCAGGATCAGCGCATATTGCAGAAAACGCATTAACATCACTATTATGAAATGACCTCATAAGCAGACGATCTGTCTCAACTATTTTCGTGAAATGATTCGCCTTATTATTTTCAGATATGAGGGTCTCACAGTTATTTTGAATTCTTGTCAAAAACAACTTCAGCTGTTGTTTTTCATCTGATGTAAAATCATGTAAAATAGCCTGTTCATATTTTTCAATGACAGGCCATATTTTACCTATTATTTCTTCACCTTTGGCTGTAATAATATAGTGCTTTGTTTCCCTGTTATAACTAATAAGGCTGTCATGTAGCAAAGGAGACAATAGATTTTCTAGCTCACTATCTGCAAAGCCAATATCTTTAGTGATTTGCGATTCAGACATTAATTGATCGCATTGCATAATCATAAGCAAGACTACTTGTTCGCTACTTAACGGCGCTAACTTTTTAAGTTCCATATCGAGTGTTTGTCGCATGAGTTGATGAGCAACGCCAATATTACGACCCAATGTTAATTTAATCTTTTTACTTAGCATGGCTATTAATACCTTTAATTTTAGTTCATAGAGGCTGATGCCAGTTGACACGCCAACATTTAAGGATTCCATTGCGGATTGCATGGGAATTTGCACAGTGAAATCAGCTTGGTCTATAAATTGTTTTGAAACACCATTGGTCTCATTACCTATTATCAAGGCAACGGGGCGATTTTCTAGGGAGACTAATGATTGCAAATGCTGACCTCTCGGTGTTGTTGCAATGATTTGATATCCAGAACTTTTGAGTGTTTTTATGGCATCCTGAGGGCTGCCAAATTTAATGTAGTTAGATGTGAATACACTGCCTCTTGATGCAGTAATGGTTTTTTTACTGAAAATACTTGGCGTGTTGATAAGTCCAATTTCATTAACGCCAAATGCTGAGCAGGTTCGTGTAATTGATCCTAGGTTTCCTTGATCCTGGATGTGGTCGAGTATAATGACAAAATCATCAGATAGTGGGTGATCATTTTGATTTATTTGGCCAACGCCAATATATGGCGTTAAAAATTTAGATTCATTAATTTTTCTCATGATTCCATCGGAACAAATATAGAGAGCTATGTTTGTAGCTTTTAATAGGCGCACAAAATCATAATCTGTATTTTTATCACAAACAAAAACGTGTTTGATATTAATCCCAGCACTAATGGCCCAGTTTATAATATCCTCTCCTTCCAGTAGAAATTCCCGGCAGTCTACAGAGGGCTTATTTAATGCGCGCGCCTCCTTGATTAGCGGATCTTTAATTGTGGTAATTCTTCGGTCATTCATAATAGCGATTCAGCTTGTGCTAATTTTTTCAAAGCATCACCCGTTACTCTTTGAACAGTCCATTCATCCATTGCAATGGCGCCAATACTCCTATAAAAATCGATGGCTTGCTGATTCCAATCCAGCACCCACCATTCCAGTCTTCCACAGTTACGCTCAAGCGTTAGCTGTGCCAAATACTGCAACATTTTTTTACCTACCCCTCTGCCACGAACTTCGGGTTTGACATAAAGGTCTTCAAGATAAATCCCAGGTTTTCCGAGAAATGTCGAAAAATTATGGAAAAATAATGCAAATCCAATGGGGTTGTTGCCGTAATACGCTATAATCACCTCAGCTTTGGGGTTATCACCGAATAGCGTTTCCCTTAATATTGCTTCGGTTGCCGTTACTTCATGCAGTAATTTTTCAAATTCAGCTAACTCTTTTATAAACGTTAAGATAAGCGGGACATCTTCAATTGTTGCTGACTTTATATTTGTATCTGCCATATTCAACGATTCCTATAATTTCAACTCTAGATCAATTTCATCGCGCAATGGGATATTATATTCACCTGTCATAGGTATTCCTGTCAAATGCCATACCTTTTTTATTGGTATTTTTCCCAGGCTTAGAAAGTTGTAATGTCTGCCACTCTCTAAAAAGACTATCGCGTGAGCGTTGATAAGTTTCATCCAGTGTTTTCATAGCGGTTATTCCTAAGGTATTAAAATGACCATAGTCATTTTTCTTTTCACACCAACCTACAAGAATTCTACCCGAAGTAAAATAGCCAATAGTAAATGGCCACACTATTTCCTTAGTACACGTTCCATTTTGCGATTGATAAGCAATATAAATTTTCTTTTGCCCGCGAATTGCTTCTCGCAAAGAAGTTAAGTCTTCTTTCGCCAAAGTTTCTTCCGTAGGAGGCCCTACTCTTAATGAAAATGTGTTCATTTCTTTTTTCACGTTGCTCGGTAAAACATGGGTAATTTTGCCTGCAACATCAATGGCTGATTGTGCTAATGGTTTGTCTCCATATTGGGAAACCCACTGTATCCCTAAGAGCAAGGCTTCGATTTCTGCTTGAGAAAACATGAGTGGTGGCAGGAAAAAACCAGGTTTTAGAACATATCCCACACCTACCTCTCCTTCTATCTCTGCCCCTTGTGTCTGCAGCGTAGCAATATCCCGATATAAAGTACGCAAACTCACATTTAAGCGTTCAGCGAGTCTCTGCCCACTAACAGGATAACGATAACTCCTAAGCACTTGAAGAAGCTTTAAAAGTCTTTCAGTTCTAGTCATAGGCCAAACCCTACTGCCATTTTCTGACAGTATAACATGGTATTATCATATATGTTGATAACTTTTTGTGGAGAAAAATCATGTTAATACCAAATTTATTACTTTTTTATGTGGAAGATCCGTTAGTAAGCGCTGTTTTCTATGAAAAAATTTTTCAAGCCAAACCAATAGCCTCATACCCAACCTATGTGGCTTTTAGTTTTGAAAATGGATTTACTTTCAGTTTATGGTCAAAACAAGCAGCAAATTTTGTCTCAGGCGGGGAAGGTCATCGATCTGAACTAGCGTTCATGGTGGAAAATGAAGAAGAAGTGCGTAAGCTTCGAAAAATGTGGGGGCAGCTCAACGTTAAAATAGAGCAAGAATTGCACGAGGCAACCTTTGGATTAACTTTTGTCGCATTAGACCCAGACAATCATCGTATTCGTGTTTGTATTCCTGATAAAGATTAGTAGCGGTCTGAGGTAAATTCTCTTGCAGCAATTCCCGGTGTAGCGAGGAACAGCCATATTTGGGCAATCTCACATTAA
>CAYGTS010000122.1:0-7730 GCA_964352905.1 uncultured Legionellales bacterium
TAATGTGAGATTGCCCAAATATGGCTGTTCCTCGCTACACCGGGAATTGCTGACTTAGAACCTGCCCAATGAATTGCCAGCAGTTCCTAGTTGTTAAAATGCTGATTTAGAAGAGGAGCCAAAATCTTCTTCTTCGTCAACTTCCGTATCTTCTTTCAACGGAATATGACGACTCTCATTCACGCGTTCACGTAATTCTTTGCCGGGTTTAAAGTAGGGGCTGTATTTAGCCGTGGTGACTACTTTCTCACCGGTTTTAGGATTATGCGCATTGCGTGGTGGGCGATAATGTAGACTAAAGCTACCAAAACCGCGGATTTCAATGCGACCGCCACTGCCTAACGTTTCACTCATCAACTCGATTATGTAGTTTAGCGCATCGGCTGCATCTTTTTCCGGAATATGGCTGAGCTTATTGGCAATTTTCGCGATCAATTGTGATTTAATCATGTTGCTATCAGCAAGAGCTGCCCCCATGGTATTAAGCGCGTGTTCAGCGATTAGTTTAAGTTAACAAGGTTAATCGAGAATCAATCTGTTATCACCTTTATTCGCAAAACTTAAAGCGCTTGTCAGTGAATTTTTGCCAGACGGATCTGACACCGATCTCCAAAAAATATCATATACAATAAATACTTAAGTGCTACTTAGCCACTTATCTGCTTTAAATATAGCAGGGTCTTGCGAATTTCGCACTGCAATTACAAAAAAAAGCTTAAAAAAAATGAAATTATTGCTAAGGTTAGCTCAAGATTAGGCTGAAATTGTACAGTTAGGCTATTTTATAACCAAAACTTGGTCATTTTTTAAGCATATTCTGCCTTGAGCAAGATCTTGAATAACCTTGGGGTAAAGCGCATGTTCAAGGAGTTGCACGCGTGCTTTGAGTGAATCGGCCGTTTCTTGTGGCTGTACGTTGAGTTTTGCTTGCGCAATAATCGGACCCGCATCCAATTCCTGATTGACAAAATGAATCGTCGTACCGTGGATGGCATCACCATTCTCAAATACTTGTTGATGGGTATGTAAGCCGGGATATTTTGGTAAGAGTGAGGGGTGTATATTAATGATTTTGCCGTAAAATGCGCCCACAATGCTTGCCGGCAAAATGCGCATAAAGCCAGCCAGCACGATTAAATCTGGCGCTAGCTGAGTTAACTGATCGAGCAATGCTTGGTTTACATCGCTAATCACATGATAGGGTATGGCATGTTGTTGAGCACGCGTTAAGCCATAGGCATTTTCCTTATCACTGATCACACAGGCAATTTCTGCAGTGAGTTGTTGTGTAGCAATCGCATCGATAATTGCTTGTAGGTTTGAACCATTACCTGAAATTAAAATGACTAATCGAAAACTCATTGTAAAACCACACTCGCGGCGTGTTGATCGGGTTTAGTTTCGATCTCGCCGATCACAAAACAGGTTTCGCCGTGTTGTTGTAATAGATCACACGCCCGATTACATTGATCTGCAGCGACACAGATCATCATGCCAATACCACAATTAAAGGTGCTGAATAATTCGTGTTGGCTAATAGTCGCTTGTTGCTGCAACCATTTATATACGGCAGGCATTGGCCAATTAAGTGTAATGTTTGCTTGTAACTGCGGGGGTAAAACGCGTGGAATATTTTCATAAAAGCCACCGCCTGTGATATGCGCCATGGCGTGAATATCAATCTGTTGTAACAATGACATGATAGCTGGTACGTAAATTTTAGTTGGTGTGAGTAGGGCTTGTGCCAGCGTTTTATCGCCGAGTGTACTATTCAAATCAAGCTGATTATCAGTAATAATTTTGCGAATGAGTGAATAACCATTACTGTGAAAACCACTGGCAGCTAATCCAATAATTTGATCACCAGCTTGAACTTTATCGGCCGTAATCATTTGTGATTTTTCAACCACACCCACCGCAAAACCGGCTAAATCATAATCGCTACCGTGATACATGCCCGGCATTTCTGCTGTTTCGCCGCCGATTAAAGTCATGTTAGCTTGTTGGCAACCGGTAACAATGCCATCAATGATCGCGACACTCATTTCATACGATAATTTTCCGGTGGCGTAATAATCTAAGAAATATAAAGGTGTTGCACCACATACAATTAAATCGTTAACACACATCGCCACTAAATCAATGCCAATCGTATTATGTTGCTTGCTTTGTAAAGCTAATTTTAATTTAGTGCCAACCCCATCGGTTGCTGAAACGAGCACGGGTTGTCGATAACCTTGCGGTAATTCATAACAAGCGGCAAAACCACCAATGCCTGAAACGACATTATGACGTGGTGTGAGAGCGGCTTTGGTTTTTATATAATCAACGAGCTGATTGGCTTTATGAATATCAACGCCAGCATCTTGGTAGGAGACTTCGTGCTTAGACATGTTTTTCTCATGGGTTGATTGCAAAGCGCTATAGTAGCGCAGCTGCTTTTTAAAACCAATAGTAATCAACCTGAACCAGTTAGGCCTGAACTGGCGGGGTTATTGTTGCACGGTCAAAGTATAATGCTTGCTCGCAACATAGCCTTTCATATCAGGGCAACTGCCAATTAAAGGGCAAGGACTACTTGTGGTTATATAAAAGGAGCTACTATATTTGCTGTTTTGATTAATAAGATCAACGTGAACATTAGGCGTTTTCCACCGGCAGCTACCATGATAAAACCTTGCTGTAATATTACCGCCACCTGCAACTACTTTATTATTAAAATTATCAAGATCCTTAACACAATTTGATTCAGAAACTTTTAATGTAACTGGCGTTGCTGTTTTATTAACCAGGGTAAAGGTAATGGCAAGGCCCGCATGCGTTACTAATAAGCTAGCTAGCAATGCAAAACACAGTAAAATGTTTTTTAATGTATTCATCTGATAAACTCACTTTTCTAAAGCTTATAATTAAGTATAGCACCGGCTTATTTTTGTGCTTATATTTGTGCAAGCTTATGAGTTATTTGTTATTTTATAATGATGGTAGCGATTCAATTATGCAAAACTATTGGTTAATTATCCCTGCCGCAGGTTCTGGCAAGCGCATGCAATCTGGTGTGCCCAAACAATATTTAAAGTTGCAGCAACACTGTGTGATCGAACATGCTGTAACGGCTTTTTTGCCGTTAGTGAATTTGCAAAAGATTGTGATCGCACTTGCGCAGGATGATACTTATTGGGCACAAACAGCGCTGGCTGCTGATCAACGTGTCCTGGCGGTGAAGGGCGGTGATTCTCGTATGGTATCTGTCTACCAAGCCTTATTAGCGATCCAAAATCAAGCACAAGCGCACGATTGGATTTTAACTCACGATGCGGCTCGCCCTAATATTCGTTGGGCGGATATTAAAAAATTAACTGATACTTGCGAGCTTAACAACAGTGGCGCGATTTTAGCAACACCGGTTACCGCAACCTTAAAACAAGTCGATCAGCAAAAGCTGATCTACAAAACTGTTTTACGTGATAATCTTTGGCAAGCATTAACCCCACAATGTTTTCGTTATGATGTGTTATTAAAAGCGCTTCGGCACGTACTTGCCAGTAATATTCAGGTGACTGATGAAGCCATGGCTGTTGAGTTATTTGATCAACCCGTGCAAATTGTGGCGGGGCGTGCTGATAATATCAAAATAACGTATCCTGAAGATTTGGCGTTATTAGAATTTTTAATGACAAAGCAATAACGAGGAATTGTAAAATGATATTTCGGGTTGGCAATGGTTTTGATGCGCATCAACTGGTAAGTGGCATTCCACTCGTATTAGGAGGTGTTAGCATTCCGGTTGAGTATGGTTTGCAAGGTCATTCGGATGGCGATGCGCTATTGCATGCGATTGCCGATGCACTATTAGGTGCAGCTTGTTTGGGTGATTTGGGCGATTATTTTCCGGCAACTAAAGCATGGGAGAATGCCAGTTCTCGCTTAATTTTGACAGAAGTGATTAAACTTTTACACGAGAGGCACTGGGGAATCAATAATATTGATACCACGATTATTGCGCAAAAACCACGTGTTAAAGAATTTGTGCAAGCGATGCGAGAAAATATTGCTAATGACTGCCAACTTGACCTAAACTGCATCAGTATTAAGGCTACCACGACGGATTGTTTAGGTTTTACTGGGCGTGGTGAAGGGATTGCTGTTGCCGCAACAGTGTTAATTTTTGCAAAATAGCGAGTTAAAAAAAGATGAGATTTTTAGTAACAAATGACGATGGCATTAACGATCCTGGTATTAAGGCCTTAATCGAAGCGCTGCAAGATATTGGTGAAATTGATGTGATAGCGCCCGATCGCAATCGCAGTGGCGCAAGCAGTTCTTTAACGTTAAGTCGCCCGTTGCGCGTTACTGAGCATCAAAAAGGTTATTACAGTGTGGATGGTACTCCAACCGATTGCGTGCATTTAGCAGCAACCGGATTATTCAGGCATAAAATCGATATGGTTGTCTCAGGCATGAATGATGGTGCTAATCTTGGCGATGATGTGTTTTATTCAGGCACGGTTTCTTGTGCTATCGAAGGTTGTTTCATGGGTATTCAATCACTGGCGATATCGTTAGCTAATAAAGATTATCAAAACTATGCAACCGCTATAAAGGTTACACGTGAAATTATTAAAAAATTTATTAATGATCCCTTGCCGAAAGATACTATTTTGAATGTTAATATTCCGGATGTGTCATTGGATGAATTAAAAGGCATGGAAGTAACGCGTTTAGGCCGAAGACACTGTGGCCAACCGATGATTCAAGATCAAGATCCGCGTGGCAAACCGATTTATTGGATTGGTTTACCTGGGCATGAAGTTGAGGCTGGGCCTGGCACAGATTTTCATGCAATCGCAACAAATCATGTTTCAATCACACCCCTGCAATTAGATTTAACGAACTACAAAACCTTTGATCATGTGGCACAATGGATTAAGGATATTGAAATTACTTGCTAAGTTGAAAAGGAAATAACATGTTCTTTGCTAAACTTTATGCCAGGGTCATGCAATGGTCACGTCATGAACGTGCCATATGGTATTTAGCGGGTTTAAGCTTTGCGGAATCTTCTTTTTTCCCCATTCCACCTGATGTGATGTTGGTTCCAATGGCAATGGCAACGCCGTTAAAAGCCTGGTTTTTTGCGGTGATTACAACGTTTTCTTCGGTCATTGGTGGTATCCTCGGTTATATTTTAGGTTGGTGTTTGTTTGAATTTATTCATCCCATCTTAATTCATACCGGTTACATTAGTTATTATCAGGAAGCGTTGGTTTGGTTTAATCATTATGGCTTTTGGGCGGTTGTTATTGCCGGATTTACACCCATTCCCTATAAAGTTTTTACGATTGCCGCGGGCAGTTTGCATATGGCGATAGTGCCATTTGTGTTAGCTTCGATCATAGGGCGCGGTGGGCGCTTCTTTTTAATTGCCCTGCTAATGCGTTATGGTGGCGTGCGTATGGAACAGTTACTGTTAAAATTTATTGATCATATCGCGATCGCTTTGGTTTTAATTGCAATTACTGTTATCATTATTTGGTATAGTTTCTAGGTAACTACTCACTCCGTAGCAGGGAACGTTCAGATTTGGCGATAAAAACAGCGAAACTCTTTTATCGAAATGCGAGACTTTATCACCCATAAACTGCGCTTTCTCAAAAATATTTTCGCCGTTTTTATCGCCAAATCGGAACGTTCTGCTAAATATAAAGCTAAAGGGGGTGAGCAGATACGTTTCTAGTTTTAGGAGCGATCAACATCAACCAGCGCATAAAAAAAACGCACTCTCATACGATCATTATGGTTGCGCTTAGCTTGGTATTATCCGCTTGTTGGCATGATAGTACACCTGCGCCGGTGGTGACCGCGGATCCGAGTATAGTTTCTCATCATACATTTCATCACCAGCGACAAATGTCATCAAGACAGCGCTTTTATCGTGTTGCACAAGGCGATACACTCTATTCAATTGCATGGAATCATAATATCGATTATCGGCAATTAGCGCGTATCAATCACATTGCAGCACCCTATGCAATTTATCGTGGCCAATTGCTGAAAATTAAGTCAGATAATCCAGTGTTATTTCATCACAACGTGGCGCAAAAAAAGGCGCCGGTGATTAGGCTTAGCCGCAATAAACAGTATTTATCCCAGAAAAGCGATCACCGCAACGACACACCACAGCGCAAAATAGTGTATAACCAAAAGGTTACACCAGTAGCACATTGGATCTGGCCAACCGTGGGTACGATTATTCAAGCTTATTCTGCAACCAACAAAGGTATAGACATTGCGGGTCGTTTAAATCAAGCGGTGAAAACTACGGCAAGTGGTATTGTTGTTTATGCTGGCAGTGGTTTACCCTCTTATGGTAACCTACTGATCATAAAACATAATAGCCAATACCTTACAGCATACGCGCATAACAACAAGCTGTTGGTAAAAGAGGGGCAAACCGTAAAAGCGGGGCAAACTATTGCACTGATGGGAAAAACCGGTACCAGTCGCATTATGCTGCATTTTGAAATTCGGCGTAATGGCAAACCAGTTAATCCAGTGCAATATTTAGCGAGGCATTAATTTATTTAAAGTAAGAGATGCAATGAGCAAGAAGAAAGGCCAAACCAAACAAGACAATGAGGTTATTGAGCAGCAAGACGAAGATCTGCAAGATGCAGAAGAGCTGGAGCTTGATGACAACGATGAAGAAAGTGACGATGATAGCGAAGATGAAGATGAGAAAGCCGTGCTTACAGCAGGCCGTCGTAGCAATACTTCGTTAGATGCGACGCAACTGTATTTATCTGAAATTGGTTTTGCACCTTTACTCACAGCGGAGGAAGAGGTTCATTTTTCAAGGCTTGCGCAAAAAGGCGATGAAAGTGGCAGAAAGCGCATGATCGAGAGCAATTTACGCTTAGTCGTTAAAATTGCACGGCGTTATTGCAATCGTGGTTTAGCCTTATTGGATCTTATTGAAGAAGGTAATTTGGGCCTGATGCGCGCTGTTGAAAAATTTGATCCTGAACGTGGTTTTCGCTTTTCAACCTATGCGACTTGGTGGATCCGCCAAACCATTGAGCGCGCCATCATGAACCAAACCCGCACCATTCGCTTGCCAGTGCATGTGGTCAAAGAGTTAAATGTTTACTTACGCGCGGCCAGAGAATTAGCGCAACAACAAGAACAAGAGCCTACCGCTGAAGCCATTGCTGAAATGCTTGATCGCCCGATTGAAGATGTTAAAAAATTATTAGGCTTAAGCGAACGCATTACATCCGTTGATGCGCCACTTGGCATGGAAGGGGATAAAATTGTTTTAGATACGATTGCTGCGGATCACAATACTGAACCTGCATTATTGATGCAAAAAAATAATTTACACGATAATTTAGAAAAATGGCTCACCCAGCTATCTGATAAACAAAGTGAAGTGCTAATGCGCCGTTTTGGTTTGCAAGGGCATGAAAAAGCGACCTTAGAAGAAGTAGGACGCGAAATAGGCTTAACTCGCGAACGTGTGCGCCAAATTCAGGTTGAAGCTTTAAAAGCGTTACGCGATATTATGGAAGAGCACGGTTTAAGTGGTGAAGTCATTTTTCAAGAATAAGCTAAAGGGTGTGAGCAGCAATTCCCGGTGTAGCGAGGAACAGCCATATTTGGGCAATCTCACATAAAAAACACTAAAAAATGTGCTCATTTATTATGTATAAACTCCGCTATTTTTTAGT
>CAYGTS010000123.1:0-7702 GCA_964352905.1 uncultured Legionellales bacterium
TGCTATAGTGGTACGACTAGCAAACACAGTGAAATTTTGCAAAATTAAAGATCCTCTCCCTGGATTGCTTTGTCGCTAACGCTCCTCGCAATGACGGATCCGTCATTGCGAGCGCAGCGTGGCAATTGCAATAACGGAAGAAAAGAAAACTTAATTTCTAATTACTTTGGGTATAGCATAAAATATTATTCCAACTCGTTCAATATGAGCAATCAGATCAGGGTTTTCGATATCTTGATAAAGAGAAAGATCAATTATCACTTACAAGCTGCGCTTTCTCAAAAAGATTTTTGTAGTTGTTCACCAAATCTGAACGTTTTCGGTAAATTCACCTTCAAATTTACTGAATAGTTACAAATCAATAACGCTAAAGCTAGGTGATTTTTGCGAAAAACAATAGGTGAGAATAGATAAAGAAACGCCTGTAGCTTGTAAAGTGAGTTTGTTTTTGATTACAATCCCTGACTTATAATAGTTACACCACACATAGTATGTGTGATTTTAGTTCATTATTTTATAACATTTATAAAAATAATAAATAAGGGGAATAAGATGCTTAGCGATTCATTAGAAGTTCAAGAAGTTCAAGCAGATCAAAATAAAAAGACTGCTCTTGTAGGACCTGTTTCTTTTTCGCTGCACGGCTTATCTACTACTGAGATTGATTCTCTGTCTGATCTTGATCCTGTTTCTGCCTCTGCTTCTAAAGTTAGTAGTTACCATTCTGAACTTTCTCAAGCAGATAAACAACCGCAAGCAGCGCAACAACCTAATTCAGCAGTGGTGCTAGCGCCAGCAGTTTTAAGCTTGGCAGAAACGTTAACTACAATGGACTCACAAGCACGCAGTAAACATTTAACAGAACTGTGTGAAAAGTATTTTTCAGCCGTAAACCAAGATTCAACGTATTTGAATGACGATGCAATTTTATTTTTAAACAGTTTGCTTTCTGTGGATCGTAAATTATTACAAGGTTTAAAGGTTAGCTTTGAATTTCCTTATTATTTATTAACCAGAGAAATTGCTGAGCCGATTTACCTACAGGTAGGCTATTCTCGAGCCTATGGTAATCTTTTAAAAGATTTGAGAATAAAGGATTCTACACCGGGTAAGCATAAAGATCATGTTACTAAAAGAGTGAAAACTGCTATTGATGACGCAGGTGATCTTAGCGATTTAGCTAATGTTGCTAAATGTTTAAACTTTATTTCACAGGTTAACGATCAACGTACTCGAGAATCCTTGTTACAGTTTTTAACAGCGCAACCAAATTATCCAAAAGATAAAAATGCGATCGCTGCTTATACTGTTCCTGAAAAATCGATACCAAATAATGCGGCAGCTGAGATATTATACAAAATGGGTTTTCGTGATTTTACAGCCGCTGAAAAATTAAAGATGAATGAACTCCCGCGGGATATTTTAAGCGAGTGCAAATTTAGCTTATACCAGCGTAATTGTTACATTTCGAGCAAACTAGTAGAAAAGTTTCAGCAGTTAGAAAGCCCTAGCTGCGCCTCAATGCTTAAAGCCTGCGTTAGTTTTATGATACCGCACGGGAATAATAATCAAGAAAATAGAGCTGAGTATACTATGCTACGCTCATTTTTAAATCAAGCCCATAAACAACCAGCTAGTGATTTTTTGAAAGTGTTAAAAGAGCATCCGTATGAAGGATTAACATTTGCTAGAACGATATACGAAGAAGTAGAAAGTGTTTTTGCTGTATCACTGCGGCAAGCGGATTCAAACGGTTTACAGAATCTTCGTCCTAGCCCTGTGTAATAAAACAGTTAAAGCGATTCCCAGCAATTCCCGGTGTAGCGAGGAACAGCCATATTTGGGCAATCTCACATTAAAAACACTAAAAAATGTGCTCATTTATTATGTGTAAAGCGCGTGTTTTAGTGTTTTTAATGTGACCTTGCCTCAAATCTGACCGTTCTTGAGTTATTCAACATCACGCCGGGAATTACTGGCGTTTAAAGGTTAATGTTTTCAATATTGATCGCTTTATGTTGAATTATGCTATTCTAGGTAATTTACCTGAAAGTACGTAATTACGCAAGCAAAGCAACCATATTCTCGCGAAAACGCTGTACAGGTGCGTTATTTTTGAAAATGCGCGCTAAAACAATTGCACCTTGGCACCACGTGATGCTGTCTAAGGCTAAGACTTTGGCTTTTTCAGGGCCATAACGTTCAGATAGTAAGTGAACAATGGCTTCTACCCAATTGTTAAAAAACTGTTGGATGATACGCGTAAATTCGGGGATTTCATTCATCGAATCAAGCGACATGTTGCCCATTAAGCAACCGCCTTCGTTTTGGATAAAATAATTTTCAAGCGCTGTGGCAATAGCATTTAATCGTTCCTTATTAGAACGGCTATCATCATAGGCTAAATTAAAAATTTGTTTTTCAAAGGTTTCGTTTAATTGCTTGAGCACGGTTACGCCCAATTCTTGTTTGCTATTAATATGATGGTAAATACTGGCTTTGCGTAAATTACACGCATCTGCGATATCGGCAATCGAGGTGCTGTGATAGCCACGAACTCTAAAAAGATGACTGCTGGCGTCGATTAATCGTTCTTTACTGGTTTTTTTATTTTCCACGGCAATGACCCTTAACGTTTGTTGTCATGATTGAAAGATCTATACGGCAACTGAGCGTTTGCGCAGCTGTACAAATTTGAACCACAGTATATATGATGTCGGGTAAATGGCAATTATCAGTACAAAGTTTTTAACCAATCGCGATATCTAATTGATTTTTATCAATAAAAAGACGGTGTAAAACAGCCAAGTTAACTGTTTTACAACAAGGGAAGTTCAAAGAGTTACAATTTTACCGAGCGATCAGTCAACTACGCTTACCGTTAGGCTGCTTTTTTGCAATTCAATCAATTGCGCAATGCCTTGTTTGGCTAGCCCTAGTAAGGATGCAAGATGAGATTCTTCAAACGGTGCGCCTTCTGCCGTACCTTGAATTTCAATAAATTTACCGCTATCGGTCATCACAACATTCATATCGGTTTCAGCTTTCGAGTCTTCTCGGTAATCTAAATCTAGCACAGCTTCATTCTGATAAATGCCCACTGAGATAGAAGCAACATAATGGAGAAAAGGATCGCTGATGATTAAACTATTGCGTTGCATATATTTAATTGCATCACGTAGCGCAACACAGGCACCGGTGATTGCCGCCGTGCGTGTGCCACCATCAGCTTGAATGACATCGCAATCAAGGTAAATGGTATAGTCACCGAGTTTTTTTAAATCAACACAAGCGCGTAGTGAGCGTGCAATTAAGCGTTGAATTTCTAAGGTGCGGCCACCTTGTTTACCACGGGTGGCTTCACGATCGCTGCGATCATGGGTTGCGCGTGGCAACATGCTATATTCGGCAGTGATCCATCCTTGATCACTTCCTTTTAAAAAACGTGGCACACCTTTTACAACGCTTGCATTACATAATACTTTGGTTTCACCAAAACACACTAACACGGAACCTTCTGCGTATTTTGTATAATTGCGTTCCAGGGTTATTTTTCTTAATTCATCTGCTTTGCGTTGGCTGGGTCGCATGATTTACCTCGTCATTTTCATATAATCTTAAAGGAGTGCAATGGTAAAGAAATTAAGGTAGCATAGCAAATTTATCTGGGCTGTATCGAGGAAAATCAATGATAAGCAGTATGACAGCGTTTGCGCGTGATGCGAGTAACGGTGAATGGGGTGCGTTAGTGTGGGAGCTAAAATCCGTTAATCATCGCTATCTTGATTTACAATTTAAATTACCTGACTCACTGCGTAGTTTAGAAATGCCTTTGCGTGAAATCAGTAAACGTTTTATTGCACGTGGCAAAGTGGAATGTGTTTTAAAACTCACCGCACTTGCCACCGCACCACAGTTACAATTAAACCAAGGACTACTGCAAGAAGTTGCCAAAATTGGGCAAAGCGTTTGCCAAGCCTTGAATTTATCCGCGCCTCATTTCAATCCGTTAGAAATCATGCGCTGGCCAGAAATGGTATTTGCTGCAGAACCTGATAGTAACCAATTAAATGAACCCGTGTTGCAAAGTTTTGAAAAAGCCTTACAGGCCTTGGTCTTAATGCGTCATCGTGAAGGTGATCAATTAACCCAGTTTATTACCCAACGCTTAGATAACTTGAGTGAAAATTTAGTAATGATTAAAACACGTGCGCCAGAAGTGATTAAACATTATCAACAAAAAATCAGCGACCGCTTAAAGTTAATCAGCAATGAGTATGATGAAAATCGCGTACAACAAGAAATTGCGATTATTGCGCAAAAATTAGATATTAGCGAAGAGATTGATCGCAGCCTTGCGCATATTCAAGAAGTGCAATTAGCCTTAACTAATAATGAAGCTGTTGGAAGACGCTTAGATTTTTTAATGCAAGAATTACACCGTGAAGCCAATACCTTAGCTAACAAAGCCAATGATCAAGACATTAGCCGCGTGATTGTGGATAATAAAGTGTTAATTGATCAGATGCGTGAACAAGTACAAAATATTGAATAAGGAGATCGCATCTATGCCTGGGAAACTTTATATTATTTCAGCGCCTTCTGGGGCTGGTAAAACCAGCTTAGTTGCCAAACTTGTTCAGCGATTGGATAACATTATGGTTTCTGTGTCGTATACCACGCGCCCTAAACGTGCCAGTGAAACAGAAGGGATTAATTACCATTTTGTTAATGACACACAATTTCAACAGATGATTGATGGCGCGGAATTTTTAGAATTTGCAACCGTTTTTGAATACAGCTACGGCACAGGCAAAGCTTTTGTGGATGAAAAACTAGCGCAAGGTATCGATGTTATTTTGGAAATCGATTGGCAGGGTGCTTCGCAAATACGCCAACTGCGCCCTGAATCGATTGGCATTTTTATCCTACCACCGAGCATTGATGATCTTAAAAAACGCTTAATGGCGCGCGATCAAGATTCAATCAGTGTGATTGAAAGGCGTATTAAAGAAGCCAAAGTGGAATTAGCACATTATCATGAATATGATTATCTGGTAGTTAATGACCAGTTTGATCAAGCACTTAATGATTTAATCGTGATTATTCAGGCGAATCGCTTGGCTACGCGTCCGCAACAAATTAAATTGGCTGCTGTTTTAACGAATTTGATAGCAAAATAGTCATTAAAAAAGTAAAATAGCCCCCAAAATGAACATTGGAGATTACACATGGCCCGTATTACTGTTGAAGACTGCCTAGGCAAAGTCCGTAACCGTTTCCACCTTGTTATGCTAGCATCTAAGCGCGCACGTCAACTCATGTTAAGCGGCGAAGAACCCATGGTTGCTTGGGAAAATGATAAACCAACCGTCGTAGCGTTACGTGAAATCGCTGCTGGTTTAATCAGTGACGAAATCATGCTTCAAAAAGAAGAGGCAGATGCTAACGCATAATAGCTATATCCCTAAATAATTGCTAAAATTCAACAAGAAACACATATTTTTAATAGTTGATGCAATTGTGGGTCATAATCTGTGACATACTTCAAGCCGCTTAAGACGGAAATTCAAAAATACCTTGATCAAGATCAAGTTGAACGTATTCAACAAGCTTACGAGTGCGCGCACAAGGCGCATTCACCACAAAAACGCCAAAGTGGTGAACCTTATATTATTCATCCCGTCGCTGTTGCGACAACCCTAGCTGAAATGCGACTTGATGCTGAAAGTATTATGGCTGCAATCTTGCATGATGTCTTAGAAGACACCATGGTTGAAAAAAATACCATTAGCAACCTGTTTGGGCCACAAGTCGCAGAACTTGTCGATGGTGTGAGCAAACTAACTCAAATGAAGTTTGAATCGCGTGCCGAAGCACAGGCGGAAAACTTTCGCAAAATGGTGTTAGCCATGGCGCGTGATATTCGCGTGATTTTAATTAAGTTGGCCGATCGCTTGCATAACATGCAAACTATTGGCGCACTTAGTGCCGCAAGACGTAAGCGCATCGCCATGGAAACACTCGAAATTTATGCGCCGATTGCTAATCGTTTAGGTATGCATAACTTTCGTGTGCAATTTGAAGACTTAGGGTTTGCAGCACTTCATCCCGTGCGTTATCGTGTTTTAACTGATTTTGTTAAACGTGCTCACGGCAATCGCAAAAAAATTATCGCAACCATCGAAAAAGCCTTGAAAGGTGCCATGGTGCGCGGTCACTTAAATTATTTAAAAATTTGGGGGCGCGAAAAACATCTTTACAGCATTTATAAAAAAATGCGCATTAAAAAAATCCCAATCAATCAAATTATGGATGTTTACGCCTTTCGGATTATCGTGCCCGATCGCGATAGTTGCTACCGAGTTTTAGGCGCAGTGCATAATTTATATAAACCTTTGCCAGAGCGCTTTAAAGATTATATTGCTATTCCCAAAGCAAATGGCTATCAATCGTTACACACAACCTTGTTTGGTCCTTTTGGTGTGCCGATTGAAATCCAAATTCGCACACAAGAAATGGATCGTCTTGCAGAAAATGGCATTGCTTCGCATTGGATTTATAAATCAGGTAGTACTTCGGCTAATGATGCGCAACTACGCGCACGTGAATGGTTAAAAGGACTATTAGAATTACAACAAAACACGGGTAATTCATTAGAATTTATTGAAAATGTAAAAATTGATTTATTCCCTGATGAGGTGTATGTGTTTACACCAAAAGGTGGTATTTTTGAATTACCCAAAGGCGCGACAGCGGTTGATTTTGCGTATGCTATTCATTCTGATATTGGTAATGCCTGTGTTGCTGCAAAGATTGATCATAAATTAGCGCCACTCAGTACGCCACTCGCGAATGGACAAACCATTGAAGTCATTACTGCACCACGCGCACGCCCCAATCCTGCATGGCTCAATTTTGTGGTGACCGGTAAGGCACGCAGTAATATTCGTACTTATCTTAAAAAACAACGCAGCACAGAATCGATGGCGCTGGGTAAACGTTTACTAGAACAAGCCTTATCGCAACCAATTAAAAAGATTTCAAAGGCAAAAATTGATCAATTATTGAGTCATTATCATTACACAAGCTTAGATCAGTTATATGAAAGCATTGGCTTGGGTAATCAAATTGCTTTGGTGGTTGCGAAGCGTTTAACACAAGATAGCCAAGATAAAACAGTGAGTGATGCTGTGCTACCTTTAATTATTAAAGGTAGCGAAGGCATAGTGATCCAATACGCCAAATGCTGCCGTCCTATCCCGGGTGATCAAATTATCGGCGTATTAGACAGTGGTAGTGGCATCATCGTGCATGTTGAATCGTGTGAAGAGTTACCTAGAATGCATCATCATTCTGATAATTATATTGCGATTTGTTGGGAAGATGATGTTGAGGGGGAATTCCCGGTTGATCTGGAAGTGGATATTGCCAATCACAAAGGCGCTTTAGCAAGTCTTGCAACCTCAATTGCCAATGCCGGATCGAATATTGATAATATCAGCGTTAGCCAATATGAAGGACGTTATCATGCTGTATCACTCACGATTTCAGTCAGTGATCGCCAACACTTAGCGCGGGTTATGCGCCGGATCCGTGCATCAAAAGTTGTGGCGCGGTTAGCACGCAAGAAACAAAATTAAAAATTTCGTAACTATTCACCATGTAGATGGGAACGCCCATATTTGGGCTAAAAACGGCG
>CAYGTS010000124.1:0-7686 GCA_964352905.1 uncultured Legionellales bacterium
TTCGCCGTTTTTAGCCCAAATATGGGCGTTCCCATCTACATGGTGAATAGTTACCCCTTTTTTTTGAAATAAAATACTCTAGATCGCTTATACTTAAAGAAAGGCAATAAAATACTTGCTTCTCTATTCTATCTCAGAGAAAATTCACAAGCAAAATTACGGAGATAGTAAAAGGTAATACCATGCAACTTAATAAAATTAATTGGACTAACACGCTATTTTTAACGTTAACTCCGCTCGTAGGAATTGGCGGCTTGGTAACCCTTTGTTTGCTTGGGCTATTTGTATGGCAAACCGCCTTGCTAGCAATTATCTGGGCATTTATCGGTGGCATTTGCATTACAGCAGGTTATCACCGCTTATTTTCACATAAGAGTTATGAAGCAAAATTACCTTTGCGCATATTTTTCTTGTTATTCGGTACCGCGGCTTTTGAGGGAAGTGTTTTAGAATGGTGTACCGATCACCGTAATCATCACCGCTATACTGATACCAAAAAAGATCCTTATAATTTTCAACAAGGTTTCTGGTATGCTCACATTTTATGGTTAATACGCCTCAACCCTAAACTGAGAAATTACAGCAATGTCAATGACTTAACGCAAGATCGTTTAATCATGTTGCAGCATCGTTTTTTCGCACCCCTTGCAATTTTTATGGGGTTTATCGTGCCAGCATTGATCGCTGCTTGTTGGGGTGACCTTATTGGTGGTTTAGTCATTGCTGGTGCACTAACAATTACTATTCAACAACATTTTACTTTTTTAATTAACTCTGCTAGCCATGCCTTTGGCAAGCAACCCTATACATCCCTAAATAGTTCACGCGATAATTGGGTGCTTGCACTGTTTACTTTTGGCGAAGGTTTCCACAATTTCCATCATAAGTTCCCTATTGATTACCGCAATGGTATACGTTTTTACCATTATGACCCGACTAAATGGTTTATTAAAGGCTTATCCTACTTAGGACTAACGACTAATTTGCAGCGTGTTAACCAACAACGTATTATGAAATTGAAAATTGAAAAGGCGCACATAAAGGCCAATACGTTATTGGCAATGAGCTCTTATCAATTAAAAGATAATTTGCAAAACAAATTGCATAACCTATATCAATCTGTTTTACAGAGATTAACAAAATTTGAAAAAATTCAACAACGTTACTATAGTTTGAAGAATACCAAAATGGATAATCTACACGAGCAGTTAGTAAGCTACAATGCAAGGTTGAAATACTATCGTCGTCAACTGCGGCAATTACGCGCTGAACTTAAAAAAGAATTAAAAAATTGGTCTCAGTTAAACTTTTATATTGGTAGTGTTGCTTAAAAAAAAATGCTGTTTAACATTAAACAGCATTTTTAAAAGCTAAGAATATTTAAGTAAATTGCTACACTTCTTCAGTGTTTTTATGCAACTCTTCCCGCATAACTTTACGCAAAATTTCTTCTGTTGATTTCACACCATTTTGCATGTATTCACGTAACGCTTGATTAATGCGTGATTGATAACCACGAGCATTTGGCGTTAAGCTACGAAACCATTCAAGAACATCGCGATCGATGCGAATAGTGATACGCTCTTTTGTATGAGAACGGCTGTTAGGCTCGGCTGCTGGTTTAGGATTGGGGTTAGGCCCAAAACTTGTATGATTTTCCATTAACTGTGACTCCTTGTTAAATTTCACACTTTAGCAATATAAAATAAATCTGCACAAGAATCTAGTCTTAGTAAACTGTTTTTACAAGATTTTTTTATGCACAGGTTTGCGCAAACGCCGTGTATTAAGATTTATTGTGCTAGTATGCTAAGCTTTGTAGCTTTAGAAAATCTACTTGGAGAATATTTTGTTTAAATCAATCTGCTTCTTTTTGATCTTGGTATTCATTTCTTCATATAGTTTTGCTGATTGCAATCTAAAAAACTTGCAGATTACAGCTGAAATCATAGCGCAACGTGAAAACTTGATGCAATATGTTGCTGCGAATAAGTGGTTAAGTAATAAAACTCAGTCTGTCACTGCTTATAACGCTCAGCAAGAAATAGCTGTCTTAACACAAATTTATAATAATGCTAAACAATACAAACTTGCGCCCTATTCTACCATGCTGTTTTCACAAATATTGATGGACGTTTCTAAACAAATAGAAGCTTATTGGTTAACATATTGGAATAATTCCGCGACATCTCTTTCTGTTAAACCACATCAAAAACCGCTAGTATCGCTTAAGCAGTTAAGAAGCCAAATTAAAAGCATTGATAAGCAATTGCTGCTATTATTTACCCAACATGCTGCAAATTTGCCACAATGTTCAGCATCGCAAATTCAAAATGCTTTTAATAAGGCACTTAAACCAATAAAAGGGATCCCACAGCAACCAAGTTTTATTAACTTATTAGCTGCTGCGTTTAGCCAAGTAAAAGCATACCGCGCTTATCAGTAACTGCACAATCTAAACCAAGCAGAAGCAATCACACCCCAAATATAATTTAAAATAATATTGGCGATAAATAATGTGCCGCCTGCTTTACTGGCAAAAAAACCATGCCCTGTCATCGGCATCAAGACCAGGAAGTTAAATAAAATGTAAATACTCACTCCGTAGCGGGGAACGTCCATATTTGAGCTAAAAACGGCGAAAATCTTTTATCGAAATGCTCATTTATAACGCATAAACTGCGCTTTCTCAAAAATATTTTCGCCGTTTTTATCGCCAAATCTGAACGTTTTTGGTAAACAACAAGCTAAAGGGGCGAGCAGTTACAATAAAATAACAATAATACCTAGCACCGAACCACGAATAAACCAATGCGTTTTCCACATAGGCAAAACCATTAACAATGCCCAAATACCACCCCAAACCATTAATCGATAAATATCGGCTTTAAAGCTAATAAGGCTATGCGGCATACCGCGCCACAAAATTAATACGATGAGTAACGCAATAGCACCCATACAACCTGCACTAAAAGCACACGAAAGTTTATTAAAAAATTTCATATGATGTTTCTCTCCTAAAAATATACTAGCATGATGTTGTCATTACACAGTTTGTTAACAAACAATGTATGATGCCATACCTGCCGAATTTTGTCAGTGTTTGATTTGTTACACTGACTGTGCTAAATTTTTAGATGACTTTGCTATAGCGAACGCTTACGGATCTAAAGTTTTTTTAACTTAAAAGGATTTAACAATGTTAGCATGGGCGTTAATATTTCTTGTTGTTGCGTTAATCGCAGGTCTATTAGGGTTTACCGGTATCGCTGCTGCTGCTGCCGGGATCGCTAAAATCTTATTCTATGTCTTTTTATTACTTTTTATCATTTTCATTATTATTAATTTAATCAGTGGCCGCAAACCACCGATGTGATCCACCGTAAGAACGTTAAAAGTGCTTGATGCAATCAATCACTTTTAACGTTGATCTCTAATCGGCTGCTTCATCAGCAGTAATCACAACCCGTTTTGATCTATGTTCTGCAAACTCAACGGCCCCATTTTCAACGTCATAAATCGCGCTTGTTAATTTAATATCGTGGTTATCAATCAACTCACGCAGAATATGGCTTTTCTCATAAATAAAATTTTTAGTTAACTCAACATTATGGCGAATTACTTTACTTAAAAACTGTTGATTTTTACTAGTGCGATCCGTTTTTATGGTTTTTTCACATTCAATCGCAGGTTTAATTTTATTAACCAAATGTGTGATGTTCCCCATTTCAACATCATCACAAGCAGCCGCAACCGCACCACATTTTTCATGCCCCAGCACAACAATTAATTTAGCGCCCGCCACTTGGCAAGCAAATTCAATACTTGCCAAAATATCGGTATTCGCAATATTACCGGCTACACGCGCCACAAAAACATCACCAAAACTCACATCAAAAATCATTTCAACTGGCACACGTGAATCAATACAACCTAAAATAACTGCCATAGGATGCTGTGAACTCGCTGTTGCTTGAATACGTTGTTTGTTATCTTTATGAATTGGCGTGCCATTAACAAAGCGTTGATTACCTTCATACAAAATCGTTAAGACCAAATCAGGCGTTAGCTGCATTTGCATATCATAACTGGTTGCCGTAATAAATTTAGCTTGATTCGCAATCTCATAATGATCTTTAAAACCCACTAAATTGAGTAAGATATTTTTTTTGGGTGCATGAATGTTGTTAAACTCTTTTATAACATGTAACACATCATGATCAATGTAATCCGTAGCATCTGCATCAATAATAACCTTAGCATTATTTGGGATGTGATTTAACTCTTCAATGATTGCTGCTTTATTCAAAAAAGTTGCATGCTGTGGCAAAACTAAACGCAATACTTCACCAAACGAGTGTCGTTCACTAATTATGAAAAACCCGTTTTTACTATTGTGATACAGAAAAAACAAGATACTCATGATCAATCCTGTGACAATGCCTAACAATAAGTTGGTCATCACGATTGCCACAACGGTAATCATAAAAGGTATGAAATAACGTAAACCATCTTGATATACTTTTTGGAACAACGAAGGCTTTGCTAATTTATAACCAGTATGAATTAAAATAGCTGCCAAAGCCGGTAGGGGAATATAATTTAAACCTTTGGCGATAAAAGTCAGGGATAATAATAACAAAAAACCATGTAAAATCGCTGATAATTTACTTTGCGCACCCGCACTAATATTCACCGAAGAACGCACAATCACAGAAGTAATAGGCAGCCCCCCTAACAATCCTGAAAATACATTTCCGCAACCTTGTGCAACTAATTCACGATTACGTGACGTATAACGATGCTGTGGATCCAGTTTTTCAACAGCTTCAAGATTTAATAAGCTTTCCAACGAAGCCACAATGGCAATCATCAATGCTGAAATATAAACACCACTATTTTTTAAACTAGCTAAATCTGGATGCTGAAACTGCGCTAAAAAAGCAGCAAAACTATCATTCACGGGAATATTCACTAACTGCCCATGCAGTAACGCAAAGGGTGAATTTATCGCCAAAAAAAATTGATTAATCACAATTGCTGCAACCACCACGACCACAGCAGAGGGTAATACTTTTGAAACGTTTGAGAGACGTTTCTCCCATAAGATCAAAATGGCTAATGATAATAGCGTAATAATGAGCGCGCCGTGATTAATATGATGCATAACGGCAAAAATAGGTGCGATACTGAATGATTCTTGCGCATTTTTTAGTGCCGTTTGTAACACAATCGGATCCGCATCATACCCGAAAGCTAAAGGTATTTGTTTTAAAATAATTAAAATACCAATGGCAGCTAATAAGCCTTTAATCACCGTATCAGGAACAAAATTGGCAATAAAACCTGTACGCAAAACACCACCGATCAGTTGAATAACGCCGGCCAATGTTAGTGCCATTAAAAATGCTTCATAGCTACCCAGCTGATTAATACTAGCAAGCACCACCGCAATCATACCCGCAGCCGGACCACTAACGCTCAAAGGCGAATCACTGATGATGCCCACCACAATCCCACCAATGATCCCCGTCAACAAGCCTGCAAAAAGCGGTGCGCCACACGCCAATGCAATCCCTAAACACAGTGGCACAGCTACTAAGAAAACTACTATGCTGGCTAAAAAGTCATTTTTTATGGTATGCAAATTCATGCTGAGCTCACTTGTTTAATCGTTTATTACGCGTAATTTAAACAGGCTACCTTTTTTTGAAATTATTTCAAGCCAAAATTTGCCTCATTTCCGCTGACACATTCCGCGGCGGGAATCGCTGGCACAGAGGGCTCCGATTTTAGATGTCTTCTTTTTCAGCAGGTTAAGAGCCATCTTATTAATTAGCGCCATATTCATCCCCCGCATTTCCTTGGCGAGCGTGCTCAGCATCTTCATTAAAACTAACATCGAGTTGCCCATGTAAATTGTTTTTCACTTGCCAGTATTGGCAACTAATCAAAGAGCTGCTAAAAGAAGTTGATAAAGCCATGCAATAGAAAGTGACTTTGAATGGGTCAAACTCCAAATGCGAACAAAAAGTATCACTCGCCGGAGTGCAAACAAACGATAGGCTTTGCCGCGATCCTGGCCAAAATTTAAAGCCTGATAAGCGAGGTTGTCAGGCTTAGGATTAATAGATTGACAACTCTTGGCAGAATTGATGTAATTTATTTACTTAACTGAAGCAACTCAGTTTTGCATTAAAAATTACAATTATTTCCAAAATTAAGGTGAATTATGTTTTCAAAAACAGATCAACGGCGTTATACACTAAAAGCTAAAACTACCGCGGTTAATAAGATCTTACCTGTTGAGAGGAAGTTAGAAGAAATAACTCAACAACAACTATCAGAACTTCAACCATTCTTGAGAGAATTTTCACCAGTGGGTCCTGATTATTATCCTGGTATTTACTGTATTATCAGAAAGAGTGAGCGTGCTACAAGTGAAAAAGCTAGTTTAATTAAACTGATCAACACAGCTGTAAATGCCGCCAACTCTACGCTGATCAGCGTAAAAGATCATCAACGCGTGTTAGACCTAGCGTTGTATGACGAGGTTAATCAGCATACTGAATATAGCCTTGAGATTATTAACGCATTATTAGACTGTGGTGCAGATCCTCACTTTTGTCGCAATCCTATAGATAGTTCAATTTACCGTGAAGAAAAGTATAAATCCCAGCAAGGAATTACTAAAAGTAAAGATTTAATTAAGATATTTGATGATTTCAAAAAAAAGCAGCATCAGTCTGATCAAGCTCTAGATCAGCAAATGAGACATTGTGCTGGTTCACAAAAAACTCCCCAACACCAGGTTATGAGATCATTAGTGCCATTGCCACCAGATGAGTTAGAAGCACAGAGTGATCGATGTGGTCTAAAATAAAAAGGACTCTTAAGGCCCAAATACAAGGACTGATAATTACCGTTGTCAGTCTTTTTATCTCCTCTGGATTGGCAGATCACTCGTAATGAGTCCACATTCGGATAATTTTAATAGTCTTTTCTTTTTTATAAATTTGATAAACTATTCGATGCTGAATATTAATCCTGATTGAATAAGCACCATTTAAATCACCGATTAATTTTTCGTATTGCAGAGAAAACGGATCACGTTGTAGTGCCTCAAGAATAGATAAGGCTTTTGTTTTTAAGTTATTTTTAGCTAATTTTTTCGCATCTTTTTTGGCCTGACTAGTATAAACTAATTTCCAAGCTACCATTCTAGTTTATCCGAGCACTCGGATAAAGGTGTTGCCAATCCTTCTTTGATAGACTTGCGCATCCCTGGAATAGACAGCAAATGCAAAGTTTCTTGAATAGCTTGCCAATCCTCCTCAGACAGTAAAATAGCATTGTTTCGTTTGCCTATGATAGTGATGGGCTGATGACTAATGACAGTTTCATCTATAAGGCTATAGATATTTCTTCGGGCTTCTGTCACCGTTAAAGTTCTTTTCATGTTATCACCATCTAAAAAATAAGCTTAGTGTTAATAGTACGTTATTCCGTACGTTTTGTCAAATTTGTTAATGCTATTTAAAAACAGAGCATTGAGAAAAGAAAAACTCCAGTGCCAGCGCCGTGCGCCGTGAGAAAATTAGACTTCTGAATAGGGTTTGTGTAATAATTTGGTAACTATTCACCCTGTAGATGGGAACGCCCTGATCCCCGCTTATCAAGAGGACT
>CAYGTS010000125.1:0-7627 GCA_964352905.1 uncultured Legionellales bacterium
GTATGAGTTATACATGAGCATTTCGATAAAAGATTTTAGCCGTTTTTAGCCCAAACGCCAGTCCTCTTGATAAGCGGGGATCAGGGCGTTCCCATCTACAGGGTGAATAGTTACGAAAAAAATTGCAAAGAGTATATCCAGCTTTTACACTACGTGCATTAAAAATAAGGAAGTTACTTTATGCCGCAGCCTTCATTGCCCGCAAAAAAATTATTACTCTTATCGTTTGATTGGACGCGCCCCAAAGATCCACCCATGTCACTCGGACAAGCATCGATTCTGGCTAAACTCAAACAATCAGATATTGATGTTACGGCTAAATCTTGGTCGGTTAATGATGAAAAATTTAATTTAAACGATGCACTTGAATTTATCATGCAGCATGCCGATGCCAATGTTGATGTAGCAATAGGGACATATGTTTGGCATGAGCCTAGTACTCAAAATTTACTCAACAAATTAAAGCTTGAAAATTTTCCAGGCAGAATTATCTTGGGTGGGCCGCAAATTAGCTACACCAAGCAAAATTTGGAACAATATTACCCGCAAGCTGATATTTTTATTCGTGGTTATGCTGAAGATGCTTTAACTAAGCTTTTATCATCATCACAAAAAAAACCACTGATAAACGGTGTTCACTACGCGAATAGTTCAGATTTAAAATTATCAGCACAAGTTGATTTGAATGATCTACCATCACCTTATCTTACTGGCATCATAAAACCGCAACGTTTTATTCGCTGGGAAACGCAACGCGGTTGCCCTTTTCGTTGTACCTTTTGCCAACACCGCGAATCTGATAATAGCATGTTGCGCAGGCAATTAGATTATTTGCGTGTGATGCAAGAAGTGGAATGGATTATTGCAAATCCGATTATTCAAGATATTGCAGTGCTTGATCCCACCTTTAACTCTGGGCCACACTATTTAGCAATTCTGCAAAAACTAGTTGCCGGATGTTATCGTGGAAAGCTTGCATTACAATGTCGTTTTGAAATGGTTAATGAAACATTTTTAGATGTGGTTTGCGCATTGAATCAAACAGCACGCGTTGTTTTAGAATTTGGCCTGCAAACAATTCATCAGAATGAAGCTAAGATTATTCGTCGCTTAAATAACATGGATAAAGTGACACAAATTTTGTCAGAACTTAAACAGCGTAATATTGAAATTGAAATATCATTAATTTTTGGATTACCTGGCCAAACGTTAAGATCATTTCAAGCATCAGTACAGTTTTGTAAAGATTATGCAGTACCCACGATTTATGCTTATCCGTTAATGCTGTTACGTGGAACACCACTGCATGCAGAAAAAGAAAAATTACAATTAATCGAATCCAGCGATTTAAATATCAATATTAACCGGATCCAAAGCAATATTCCACATGTTGTAGCCAGCCCGACTTTTAAATATGAAGAGTGGTGTGCGATGGTGGATATTGCAGAATCACTTAATGCTTATAATGCAAAAAGCAAGAGTATCTATTCAGAAAATTTAACTGTGAATTTACCTAGAACGCTCAGATTGGGTGATAAAAACAGCGAAAATATCTTTGAGAAAGCGCAGGTTATAGATAATAAATAAGCATTTCGATAAAAAATTTTCGGCGCTTTTAGCTCAAACGCCAGTCCTCGCGAAAGCGGGGGTCAGGACGTTCCCGGCTACGGAGTGAGTAGTTACTTAAATACTTTATACCTTCCTTATATTGTGAGCGTTCTGCATAACGTCTCGCCTGCCGATCAAACATCACTGCCATTTTAAAATGACGAACATCCGAACGAGGTTCACTTGGTTTCGATAAAACGGTGGTTTCCGGATTATAATCATTAAATGCTGGCAATTCATCAATTTCAGTTTGTGCTACGCTGGGGAAATTTTTACAAATACCCAATACCATCACAATAAAATTTAAAATAGCATATTGTTTAAATAGCAAAAATAAGCTTAGCTCATATTGATTTGGCGTCTGGCCAAAATAAGACGTTAACAATGCAGCCTCAGTTTCTTCATTAAGACGTAGAAAGACAACCAGTGATCCTAAATCAAATAACAAATCGCCAGCTTGACTAAATTCAAAGTCAATTAATTGAAAAGATTTATTAAGCGCTTGCAAAATGTTCCACATATGTAAGTCATGATGGCAAATTGTCAGCGTGGTGAATTGTTCACATAAAGGTTTGATACGATCAATTTCACGTAGTGCATCACGAAACATGTGATACTGTGGGTTTTCAGTGGTAAAACAATGTTGATGCACGCGATTATGAATAACTTGCAAACGTGGGTTTTTAAAAAAAGTCGCTTTTGTTTTTTGACTAAGTTGAACTTGTTCTAATTGCGTGAAAATAAAGCCTAAATGCATTAATGTTTCATTATCCATTTTCTCATACCAATTAGTTATATTTTCCACAAACTCCATGATAATAATACCAATTTTTGCAGAAGAAAAATGTACTTTTGGTGATAAACCGAAGTGTGAAAAAATAGCCATTACGCTAATTTCGCGTTGCCTATTTTTTTGTGGTTGCTCTAACGACATGCGTCTTAAAACAAAAAAGTCATCATTAACGATGACTTTATACGTGTTGGCCCACGGTGACATACCATCTGTGAATGCCTCAATCGAAAAAGAAACATGAGGTGATAAATATGTTTGCGAAGCTAGTTCAGTGCAAAACGGGATACACGTTTTCATAATGGCGGCAGCCATAGCGGCAATATCCTTTTCGGGTACTTTCTTTTTTAATTCGGCTTCAATCAATAATTGACTTTGCTGTGGTGTTGTTAAGGCTAATCTTGCCCAAGCTTTATTCGGTGCATGTTGGCCAAAAACCTTAGCAGGTAAAAAGCTTAGCACACGATGTTGAAGAGATAGCGGTAATCTGTGCCAATACGGTTCGGGTTTGTTGATGGATAAAATATTTTCTAACGCCGCTTGATAACGACCGGTTTTTCTGACAAGACGGATTTTCTCTAACAAAAAATCGATATGTGAACGTTCTTTAAAATTAATAGTCGCTAGCATAACTTGGTGGATTAAAGCTAATTGTTTTAATAAAAAAAAGAATTGTAATGTTTTAAAACTTGCTGGCTTATTAAAAAAATTTTTCAGTAAAATGCGCTCTTGCTGTGGTGATAACTTAAAATTATTCACAAGAGTGGCTAGTTGATAAAAATGATCAGTCATTAAATCATTACTAAAAGTTATCTGCCAAAATGTTTTTCCGTCAAATAAAAGCGGATTGTCTGATAAACTAGCATGCGAGATAACTTGTAATTGCATCAGCGTTGAGAGTTGCTGGTAATTACTGAGAATTTCAGCGATCCAAGGTGCTTGGCTATTCATGCGGGTTAACTCAGGTAGTGTTTGCTGAGCCTGTTGCGCATAGCCTATTGTGTTAACTGATTGGAATGTAAAAGGCTGCTCACCTA
The DNA here is from genome assembly GCA_964352905.1 of uncultured Legionellales bacterium. Lineage (GTDB taxonomy): Bacteria > Pseudomonadota > Gammaproteobacteria > JAHCLG01 > JAHCLG01 > CAYGTS01. The sequence goes on from CAYGTS010000125.1 coordinate 3,436, forward strand.
TCATTAACTCATAGGTCGTCGTACTTCCTGCAACTTCTCTGATTCCAACAATACCATGATAGTTTGGGAAATTTTTTTGAATAGCCGTTTTTAAAGCGAGTCTTTTTTCTTTTGGTATAACAGAAAAATTTTCAAATTGAAGCTTAGCAAAGCTCATGAATAAACGTCCCCTTTTTTGTAACTATTCACCCTGTAGATGGGAACGCCCTGATCCCCGCTTATCAAGAGGACTGGCGTTTTTATCGCCAAATCTGAACGTTCTTGGTAAATTTACACTTAAACTTACTGAATAGTTACCCTTTGTTTATGTAAAATTTCACATTATGCTATAATGGTTATTTATAACAAGAGAATAATAATGCCACTCGCTATTTTTGACTTAGATGACACGTTAATCAGAGGATCTAGTGATTTTGCTTGGGAGCAATTTTTAGTATCAAAAAAAATCCTGAATGAAATCGATTATCGTCTCGCGCAAAAGCAATTCCAAATCGATTATGTTGCCGGCAATTTAGATATTTATCAACGACAAGCGTATTTTTTAGAAACGCTGCGTGGATTTGATTTAGCCGTATTATACGCCATGCGTGATGAATTCATGCAAACTATCGCGACCAACATGCTATTGCCCAAAGCACTTGAATTAGTGGCCACCCACCGTGCGCGTGGCGATACTATTTTAATTATCACCGCGGCTAACCATTTTATTACCGAGCCGATTGCCGCATTGTTTGAAGTTGATGCCTTAATTGCCACCGAAGCTAAAATGGATAAAAATGGGTTTACCGGCGAAGTTGAAGGTGTACCGAGTTTTCGCGATGGCAAAGTGATCAGGCTTAATCATTGGTTAAATGATAATCCCATCTCGATGGAAAATAGCACTTTTTACAGTGATTCGATTAACGATTTACCCTTATTAGAATTAGTGGCTAATCCTATTGTCGTGGATCCAGAAGATAAATTACGCGAAGTAGCACAGCAAAGACAGTGGCAAATGCTGAGCTTACGAGACTAGCAATCGTGTAATATCATTCACCGATGCCTGCACTAATAAAATAAACAATAAAATTAAACCAATACGCAAGCCAACAATTTGAACAGCGATTGAAATGGGTTTGCCGCGAATTTTTTCAATGATTAAATAAACTAAATGCCCACCATCTAAGCCAGGGATGGGTAATAAATTAATAAAGGCAATTGCCAAACTAATTATGGCAAGGAATTTTATAAACATCAGTACGCTATTATGTAGCGATAAACCCGCGCCTTCAATAATGCTAATGGGCCCACCTAAACTTTGCAGCGAAATTTTACCTGTTAATAATTTTCCCAACATGATGAGATTAAACTTTAAAATATAAGCAGAGTCTGCTGTTGCAACCGCTAACGCTTTAAACGGTGGATATTGTATTTCACGTAATAAACTTATGGGCCATTTATTGTGTAATGGCTTAATGCCAAGGAATAAATAGCGTTGGCCGCTAACATGTTTTTTAATTTCAGGATTAATTGTTAAGCTTATTATTTGCTGTGCTCGTTTAATAGTGGCTCGTAAGGGTAAAGCAGGATTGCTTCTAAGTAATTTTAGCAATTGATTCCAAGAAGTTATTTCAGTGTCATTAATTTTTAAAATACGATCCTGTTTTTGTAAACCCGCGTGTGCCGCAGGTGAATCTTTAACAAGCTCGCCAACGATGGGTGGAATTTTCGGCATGAAAGGAATAATGCCAAGGCTCTTTAGTAGCTGCGGTTGCATGGGGTTAAATTGCCAACCTTGTAAATCGAGCGCATAATTTTGTAATTGATCTTGATGGCGCACTTGTACGTTAACATTACGATGATCACCAATTTGCATGAGTAGTGTCATTAACACACGCTGCCAATCCGGTGTTGTGGTATTAGCAATTTGTGTGATTTCTGCATGAGCTGGCAATTCTGCGCGCGCAGCAAACGATTGCGGTATAGTGTGACCAATTACTGGAGGCACGGTTTTGATGCCAACCATGTAGATAAACCAAAAAGCCAACACCGCAAATATTATGTTAAATAATGGACCGGCTAAAATAATTAAAAAGCGTTGCCAAATCGGTTTATGGGTGAATTCATAAGGCAGATCGGCTGTTGCCACAGGGCGTTCGCGCGCATCCAGCATCTTAACGTAGCCACCTATGGGGAACATACCTACTCGTACTTGCATGCCAGTACGTGTTTGGTGTTGCCAAAGGGCTTTACCAAAACCAATAGAGTAGTGCGTGACGTTAACTTTAAATAACCGCGCAAAAATGAAATGACCGTATTCGTGCACTGCAATAAGGACGAAAATGGTGATCAGAATAGCTAAGAGATTGTTTATAATGGATAATATTGGCATAATTGTGATTTTAACACATCCATAATAGCTTGAGAATCGAATTCATGCACTTACAGAAATACGCTTTTTTTGCCTGGCAGATTGTAAGAGATATCTCAAAGGTCTGTGCGATATTCATTCAAAGTTGAGTTTATGGCTAGGTATTAAGAACAAAAAAACAGCATAACTAATTGATTTTAAAAAAAATAAAAATTACAACCCAAAAAACTAACTGACTGCCTGCATATTCGCTTGTTGCAAGGGGATGTTCTTATGCCTACCGATTTGATAAATTAATAAGTGCGACATTATGGAAAATTAAGGACATATCTCAGCCGTAAGGTAACATGGATTGTTAAAGCATGGATGCGATTTCAGAATACGGATTAGTTTTGAAATCAATATTGAGATAAAGCACTCTTGCTGTAAAACCCGCCTTTTTTAAGGCGGGTTTTTTATTGGCCCACAGTTTGCTACACTACGCACAACTAAATCTTTAACGATTAACACATGACACTACACGTTTGTGGCTTCAATCACCATACTGCAGCACTTGCAATACGCGAGCAAGTCGCGCTATGCCCACATTTGCAGCAACAATACTATTATGAACTACTGGCCATGCCAGGTATTAACGAAGTAATGATCCTTTCAACCTGCAATCGTGTTGAAATTATTTATGATGGTGATGCTGATTTCTCAGCTATCCTAAATTGGTGGAGCCAAACAAAAGCATTTTCTGTAACAGCCCTTGCACCACACCTTTATTATTTGCAAGAACAAGCGGCAGTCAAACATTTACTCAGCGTTGCCACTGGCTTAGATTCAATGGCTTTAGGTGAATCGCAAATTTTAGGACAAATCAAACAAGCCTTTCAACAAGCGATCGATCATGCGGCAGTTGGTAGTGAATTAAATCGCTTAATGCAAACTATTTTTGCGAACGTTAAAAATATTCGGCAACAAACCCAGATTAACCGCTATCCGGTTTCTGTGTCATCGATAGCGCTGCAAGTTGCTAAAGCGCATTTTGGGAAGTTGGATCATCTCAATATTTTATTAATTGGATCAGGTGAAACGATTACCTTAATTTTAAAATATTTGGCTGATTATGCGCTTGGTAATCTTTATATTGCCAATCGTTCTGCGGAAAATGCCAAAAAATTAACTCAGCATCATGCTGCAAAAATTATTGAAATAACACAAATCAATAAGTACATTCAGCACAGTGATTTAGTGATTTCTGCCACAGCGTGTCCTTATCCTATCATTACCTTGGATGCGTTAAATGATTTAGTATTGCAGCCAACCTTGATGCTGGATTTAGCAGTGCCACGTGATATTGAGAGCCAAGTGGCTCATCACCCAGCGGTAAAATTGTATTGTATTGATGATTTAAATAGCATTATTTCAGAAAATCTTGCACAAAGACAAAACGCTGCTAAACTCGCTGAAAAAATGGTGGATGAAGCGGCAGAATATTATAAACAATACTTGCAATCACTTGAGGTCGTTACGGCAATCCGCGCCTATCGTGAGCAAAGTGAGGTTGTGCGTGATCAAGAATTACATATGGCACTTAAGCAATTACAATTGGGTGAAGCGCCTGAGCAAGTGATTACACGACTAGCGCATCGCTTAACCAATAAACTCATGCATAAACCCACTATGAAGTTACGTGAAGCCAGTAAAGCAGGCAATGCTGAAGTTATCGATTTGATGGCGCATTTGTTTGATTTTGAAACCGAAATGCGTTAAATAAAATTTATTCGTATCTATTCAGCAAATTTGAAGGTGAATTCACCGAGAACGTTCAGATTTGGTGAACAACTACAAAAATAT
>CAYGTS010000126.1:0-7551 GCA_964352905.1 uncultured Legionellales bacterium
GAAGATCCTTTCCCTGGATTGCTTCGTGCTTCGCACTCGCAATGACGGAGCTTGGTCCAGGGCGAGTGGCAGTGCGCAAGATAATAACCACAATGCTTTTTCAATTAAAAAATAACCCAACGTATCGAGGTAACATATGCAAACAAATAAAAAAACATTCGTAACTACTCACTCCGTAGCAGGGAACGCCAAATCTGAACGTTCTGGTCAATATAAAGCTAAAAGGGGTGAGCAGATACAAATATTCCTAACAAGCTTGCTAATCAGCAGTATGCTATTACTACAAACTTACAGTATCCAAGCACAACCTATTGCAGAAGAGAAGCGTATTAAAAGCATTGTTTACCAAGCAAATAAAATCGTACCCGTACTTGCCACCACCTTCATGACAACGCAAATTGTATTTAGCCAAAATGAAACCATTGAAAATATTCAGAACGGTGATTTAGCTGCATGGGCGGTTAATGTGCAAAAAAATTTACCCAATATGTTATTTTTAAAACCAACCATGGTAGGATCTGAAACCAATATGACGGTCGTCACCAATCTGCATACTTATTATTTTCAATTGCAGAGTGAACCAGCAAATAGCAACAATCAAACTGCTACTTACGCGATTCATTTTATCTATCCTGCTGATTCTAATCTAACAATGCGCAATAGCAACCCACAAACAAACTATTCTACGAATCATTATAACTGGAATTATAGTTTTAATGGTGCGCATTCCATCATGCCAAGACAAGTGTTTGATGATGGGCAATTTACTTATCTACAATTGCAACCTCGCCAAACGATTCCGGCTATTTTTGCTGTTGATAATATTGCTGGTAACGAAGCTGTTGTTAACTATCGCAGAGAAGGTAATTATCTGGTGATCCAACAAATTGCACCGCAGTTTACCTTGCGACTAGGAAAATATCATGTTGCGAGTCTTTTTAATAACGTATTAATTCATCAACTACAATCACAAGGAGAAGGTTAATGGATCCTGAATCACAACAGTTAGCTTTTAATCCAGCGAGCTGGTCGAAAGTGTCTAAAAAAAGCATTCACCCTATGCGTCCTATGTATTGGTTTTTATTGATTGTTTGTATTATAGGCATGCTACTCATTTTTTCTACTCATCATCACGCTAAAGCAAGTCATCGTGTTACGCTAGAAAATAACTCTGATTATCAGAATGAGTTAAAGACTAATTTAGCGCATTTGCAAGAATTAGCTAATCAAGCTTCCAAAGCCAAGCTAACGACTTATCCAACAACTAACACTGAAAGACCTATATCAAAAGCATATCTTGCTCGCCAAAACGCACCCACCAGCATGTATTCTGCGTTAGGCGAAAAATTAGATTTTTCACAGCCGCAAAATGATCACACACAAACTAATTTATTTACAGAGCAGAGTGCCAATACCCAATTTGCTAATAGTGATAACACTATAACAACGGTTGAAGCAAAAAAGATTATTCACCCAGAGGCCACGATTGCTGCAGGTGAATTTCTACATGCGACTTTAGAAACGGCTATTAATTCTGATTTACCTGGAATGGTGCGGGCAGTGGTGAGCACACCGGTTTATTCTTATACCGGCGAACATAACATTATTGCTGCCGGTAGTCGCTTGATTGGGCAATATTCTGCGAATATTGTGCAAGGACAAAATCGCGTGATGATCATTTGGAATCGTGTGCTATTGCCCAATGGCATAGCCGTGCAACTCAACAGCCCGGGTATAGATGCATTAGGCCGCTCAGGGCAAGCGGCGGATCAAGTCAACACACATTTTCTAGCACGCTTTGGGCAATCGGCGTTGCTTTCTATTATTGGCGCAGGGGTTGCGATCGATGGCGTGAATAGTGATGATCAATATAATTCAGCAGCGGGCTATCGCATGGCGATTGCTCAATCGTTTCAACAATCCGCACAACGATCCTTGCAAAGTAATCTATCGATCAAACCCACTATTTATATCAATCAAGGTGCAGCGATTAACGTGTTTGTAGCACATGATTTACGTTTTTATAAGGTACTGAATAGCCAAAAAAAAGCCGCAGTAGCTCATGTTGGCCACTACTACAAATAGCATTTTTGCCATTTGTAGTAATAAATATTGCCTGTTATACTCTACTATAAATAGCAAAAATGCCATTTGTAGTAGGAGGTTTTATGAGTCATGCTTTTATAGGCAGGCAAAAAGAGTTAGTACTTTTAGAGAGTTATGCTAAACGTGATAAAGCAACCCTGGTTGTGATCCATGGGCGTCGCCGGATTGGCAAGAGTCGCTTAACCGATGAGTTTGCCAAGAATAAAACCTATTATCACTTCACTGGATTAGCACCCGGGCCAGGTGTTGATGCACAAGTACAACGCGATGAATTTGCCAGAAAACTCGCTGTGTATTTTGGTTTACCCAGTTTAAAAATTACTGACTGGGCAGATTTGTTTACCTTGCTTGCCAAGCAATGTAATAAAGGAAAAATAGTGATTTTATTTGATGAAATATCATGGATGGCAATCGATGATCCCACTTTTTTATCCAAATTTAAAAATGCCTGGGATAGGGAATTTAAACAAAACAATAAACTCATGTTAATCCTGTGTGGCTCAGTATCATCGTGGATTGAAAAAAATATTTTATCAAGTACTGGCTTTGTTGGCAGAGTACATCAGGTTTTAACCTTAAATGAATTACCGTTGCAAGACAGCATGAAATTTTTAAGTGAAGGCAAAGCGATTTCGTTCTATGAAAAAGTGAAATTTTTAGCTGTAACAGGTGGTGTTCCATTATACTTGGAATCTTATAACAAAAAATTATCTTCAGAGGAAAACATTAAACAATTGTGTTTCCAAGATGGTGGTTTGCTTGTGAGAGAATTTAATAATATTTTTTCAGACTTATTTGGCAAGCAATCAGCAATTTATACTGAGATTGTTAATGCCTTAGCAAATGGGCCAATCGGAATAAAAGAGATCAGCCAAAAATTAAACAAAGGCCAAACGGGATGGTTATCTGAATTACTTGCAACACTTGAGAAATCATTTTTTATTACGCGAGAATATACTTGGAATTTAAAAAACGGTGACAATATGAAATCAAGCCATTATCGATTAACAGATAATTACATTAGATTTTATTTGAAATATATTAGAAAAAATCTTGATAAAATTAAGCGTGGTCAATTTGATGGTCGATCATTGTCATCCTTACCAGGTTGGTCATCTGTATTAGGGTATCAAGTTGAAAATCTGGTGCTCAAAAATCGTTTACGCATTCTAAATTTATTAAATATCCACCATGATGAAGTCGTTAATGACAATCCTTATTTTCAAAGATCTACCACAAAACAACACGGCTGCCAAATTGACTATATGATTCAAACAAAATTTAATAATCTCTACATTGGTGAAATTAAATCATCACAATCACTGATTAATGCTGCTGTTATCAAAGAAGTCAAAACTAAAATTGAAAAAATTAATATGCCAAAAGGATTTTCTTATCGACCTTTTTTAATTCATGTTAATGGTGTGACGGATGATTTAATTGAGCAGGATTTTTTCTCACATATTATCAGCTTGGAGGATTTAGCAACAACATGAAAAGTGGACCGAATGCTGCAGGATTACTAGCGCCGCTGGCACCCTGGTTAAAGGATGAGAACGTATCTGAAATTTTAATGAACAAACCAGGCGAAGTGTATATAGAAAAATCCGGGCAGTTTAAACGATATAGTGTGCCAGAATTAAACGAGCGTGCGGTGACAATGTTATTTCAATTGATTGCCAATGAAAATCAACAACAATTAAATGCCAGCAGCCCATTGTTATCAGCCAGCTTAGCCGATGGATCACGGGTGCAACTGGTGTTGCCACCCACGGCAAAATTCCATACGCTTGCGATCCGGCGCAAAGTCGTGCAACAACTTTCATTAACAGCCTATGAAGAAAGTCGTTTTTATCGTTATGCTAAAAGTTTTGCAATACAAGATAATCAGCAGCATTTAAGCGAGGATGAAAAACAATTACACCAACTTTATCAACAACAAGCGTGGGGACCGTTTGTGCGACTGGCGATTGATCTCAAAAAAAATATTGTGATTTCAGGCGGCACATCTAGCGGTAAAACCACTTATTTAAATGCTTGTTTACAACATATTCCATTGCATGAACGATTATTACTCTTAGAAGATGCCAGAGAAATCACCACACCACATCCTAACCAAGTTAGCTTATTAGCCAGTAAAGGGCAGCAGGGATTAGCCAATGTTACAATGCAAGATTTAGTGCAATGCTGTTTACGTTTACGTCCTGATCGCATTATTATTGGTGAAATTCGTGGCAAAGAAATCTTGGATTTTTTAGGTGCGTGTTCCACAGGTCATGCAGGATCGATTACCAGTATTCATGCCAATAATCCACGCATCGCGTTAATGCGCATGACGCAATTGTATAAACAGAATAATGTGCCGGCAATGAGTGATGATGATATTATGCATGAAATCAATCAAGTAGTAGATGTGATCATTCAACTTGAAAAAACTGCGCAAGGGCGGCAAGTGCAGAGCATTTATTATAAATTTAAGCCTTGATATAAATGGATTGCTGTAAAAATTATCAGTAATCCGCACAGTAAACAATTTTACTGTGCGGGATGGGTAGAGTTAGGGTTAACCTAGCCTAGAGGTGTACCTGGTCTAGGTGTACCTGGTTCTGATTTATCACTATCTGGTTCTGATTTATCACTATGTTGATCATCACCATCTGGTTTTTGATATGCCGTGAGAAATTCAGCTAATTCTTTAGCTTTAGTTCCATCTTTATTTGGCTTCTTTTTTTTCTTATCTTTTTTACGGTTAACAGTCAGATAATCACCCAAAGTAGCTGCAGAAGGCTTTCTATCCACCACAGGCTCTTTTGTTCGCATTCCAGCTGTCATGCTAGCATAAGAACTAGAACTAGAACTAGAACTAGAACTAGAATTAGCAGTAGATTGTGCTTGCTGAGCCTGCTTTTGGCTTTCTGCTGTCTTTTTTTCCTCAGCTTCTGGATTTAATAATTTTTTTGCATAGTTAATTGCAGCCGTTAATCCTTCAGAATATCCCTTGTTATATTCTCTCATTAAGCCATCTTTTGTGGGTAACAGTAGCCGCTCTTCTATATTTGCGGTTGGTTTCGTATTAATTTCCAGGCGTAGCTGATTCAGCACCATATCATTATATTCAATAGGCCCCTGCCTAGAATACAATTCTAATGAAACATCTCTAACTGCAGGTGGTTTTAAAAAATCACTAGCTTTTGTAGTTGTAAGCTGCTCCAAGTCATAATTATAACTTGCGTTATATCGATCTGGTACTAAAGGCTTTGTTCTAGCTGCAGCGTAATTAAGAAATTTTTGTGCTAATTCGTTAGGGAGCGTAGGGCCCGGAAGATTACGGGCTAAGGTAGCAAAAAATTTCTTTGGTGTAGAATCTTCATCAAACTTATAAGTATTAAATACACGAAATATTGCATCAGCTTCTTGATTTGTAAAAATAGATTGCGTTTCCTTAAACTGCGTAGTTAGCCTTCCATATTCTGCTTTTTGTTCAGCAATTATCTCCTCTTTTTCTTTTTGGCACTCTTCTTGCTTTTTTTGCCTTACGGCTGCTGCTTCTGTTTGTTGTTTTTCTCGTCTTTCACGCATTGTTGTTGCAACTGTATCACCTTTACTTGTATATTGGCCTAATATTTTGTTTATCTGTTCAGAGTTACTTCTTGCTAATATTTCGTGTCGTAAAATTTCACGATCGCTAGACTGTGTTGACCGTGGAGATTGAGGATCGCCATCAACGCTAGCTCCTACATACCATCTTACAGGTGGTAAACGATCTAAAAAAGGAACACCTTTCACATTTTCAGAGGCGTGTGATTGTATGGGTGCTGTTTGCATGGCTTCGCAAAGTTGCTCAACACCTTTTGGCCAATTTCGATCAATCGCATAAATTAATGGATGTGTTCCTAAGATTTCTGTTATTCCTTTCAGATCATGCGCGCCATTTAAAAGATAAGTTTTAGCAGCGCTATCTGCTAAGATAATGTTAAGCTTCTTTAGATCTTTCGCATCAATAGCATCTCTTAAGTCTCGACCAAAACCATGCATAGCACACCTCTTGTTATAATGTTGGTGTTTCCTTACGAGTTAATTAATAAAACCCTTTGCTACTGACTGGTAAAAATAGAATTAAGAATAATGAAAAAAAGTACTGCTGGTGAAAAAATAGGATGAATTCTTTTAACATGCGACACCTCTTTTTTTATTTTAATATGGGCGCTTCTTGCACTATTGTATAATGCTACAAGTTTGTTTTTTTGTCAATCAATAGATGCACGTAGGATGAAAAGATCGATACTCGTTTGAATTTTTGCACTTAATCCACAAACATTTCACTTACCGATTCTTCTTCGTTAACACGACGAATGGTATCGGCAAGCATTTTACTCAAACTAATTTGGCGAATGCGCGGGTGTTGTAAGATGTGATTATTCAAAGGGATAGTATCGGTTACGACGAGCTCATCTAATTCCGAGCCATTAATATTTTCAATGGCAGGGCCGGATAATACGGGGTGAGTAACATAGGCGGTCACGGTTGCTGCGCCATGCGCTTTTAAGGCTTTGGCAGCAAGACACAAGGTGCCAGCTGTGTCGACAATATCATCAACAATAATACAATTGCGGCCATCAACATCACCAATAATATGCATGACTTCGGCGTGATTGGGTTTGGGGCGGCGTTTATCGATAATAGCCAAATCAGAGTTATTCAAACGTTTTGCTATCGCACGTGCGCGTAACACACCACCAACATCCGGTGACACAACCATAATATGGTTAAATTGCCTGGTGTTAATATCATCGAGCATAATCGGTGTGCTATAAACGTTATCAACCGGCATGTAGAAAAAACCTTGGATCTGATCGGCATGTAAATCAACGGTTAACATGCGGCTAATACCCACTGATGCCATCATATCAGCGATAACTTTAGCGCTAATAGGAACGCGGGCGGAACGTACGCGCCGATCTTGGCGCGCGTAACCATAATAGGGTATCACAGCAGTGATGCGTGCAGCAGATGAACGGCGCAAGGCATCAGCGAGTAAAATTAATTCCATGAGGTTGTCGTTGGTGGGGGCACAAGTTGGTTGGATAATAAAAACATCATGGCCACGCACATTCATGAGGATTTCTATATCAATTTCGCCATCGCTGAACTTGTCTATGCGAGCTTTACCAACCGGCAGGTTAAGGTGATCGGCAATTGCTTGCGTTAATTTGGGGTGGGCATTGCCACCGAAAATCATTCTATCAAGCATGGGTATCCTCGTGTTGCGTTAGGGCATGTTTAAAATTCTACTATGCTGGGCGTATCTCGCTGATTTTTTGTGCTCCGCTGCCAGCAATTCTCGGTGTAGCGAGGAACAGCCATATTTGGGCAATCTCACATTAAAAACACGTAACTATTCACCATGTAGATGGGAACGCCCATATTTGGGCTAAAAACGGCGAA
>CAYGTS010000127.1:0-7163 GCA_964352905.1 uncultured Legionellales bacterium
TTCCTTTTCATTACGCTGCCGGTAAAGCGAGTGCTAATGGATTAAATGCCGCACAGCAATGGTGGAGTGCGCGCCAAGAAAATAGTTTTGATGCGATTTATGTGGCACCAGTAGATGCGCTTAATCATTACCGTGAAATCAGCGTCAATTTTAGTAAACAAATTGCCATTGATTACAACTCAGCCGCGAGGAAAATAACTTATGCAAATCATAAAGTGTTACCTTTGCTTAATCGCAATCTTGATTAGTCTCACGGCTTGTCACACAACCAATACGCTCTTGCCCGATAACGGCCCGAGTATGGAAACGGTTTACGATAGTTTAGGCAATTCAAAAAATAATTTGGCACTAATGCGCAAAAAAATACAGGCTCAATCAAAAAACATTCAAGCAAAAAAAACAACAACATTTTATAAATTACCGAATCCCGATTTAACCCTGTATATGTTCCCGCATTTTAGTGGTCAAGAGCAATTACCGGTGCCCGGTTATAACACGGTGGTGAGTGCTTATGATCATGATTATTATGGCCTCAACCCGTCATTCCCGCGAAAGCGGGAATCCAGGGAAAAATAGATTGAGTATGAGTCTTGCTTAATTCTTTCAAAGAAATTGCGGCCTAAGAACTGCAAAGTGAAACGATAACTCATGCGACTCTTTCTGGATCCTCCGCTTTCGCGGAGGACGACGGCTATTTTTAATTTTTTGAGGAACACTTTAATTCGCAAATAGCGCTGGACATTGGAGATAATAAATTAATGCATTCATTAAAAAATGCTATTACCAAAAATAATATGGCATGCTTTTTTTTAAACGCTATTTTTTTAATCTGGTAGAGCCTAATTCAGCAGTATTTTCTCCAGAAATTTGAGTATCATTCTGTCTCTGTGCAGGCGGTGGCGTAGTTAGTATTGCTGAATGTCTAACCAAATTAGCTGCTTGATTAGCTGCTTGTTTTTTTGCTTCTGCTTGTTGCTGTTTTAATTGATTAAATATTTCTGTCGGCGAAGCATTATTATTTAACTTTGCAATGTAGTAGTGATTTACACCGTCAAAAATGGCAAAAATAGGAGGTGCTTCACTCGAACAGCCTTCCTCATGAATAATAGGGGCTGTATTAGGGTGAAAGATCACAACAGGACGTTGGTATGTTTTAACAGTTGCCCTGATAACTAATTGATCAGCCCATTCACTTTGGCGGATGTGGGCTATATAGCTTGAAAAAGGGATCTCCTGCTCAATACGAAATGGTTCGTAATAAGTTTGTTCTTCTTCTATATGATTAGCAATTGCTTCACGCAAAACGTTTGCATCTTGTCCTAAATATTCAGCAATAGCGTAATAATAACAGTTTCCTTTACCATCATCTGCACTATCAACTAAGGTTAATCCATCTGGTAATTGACATGCTTCTTGTAGATTTTGACTCAATGTTGGTTGTTGAGTCGCTGTTACTTGTTCTGCCGTGCTATCATCAACGATTTCAGTGCTTGTTGGATCACAATAAGAATGCAATATTTGATTTTTTTCTTCCCATGAGAGTTTGTTGTTATTATATATTTCAAATATTTCGATTACATTATGGTGGTTATTTTTTCTAGCGTAACCCAATGCTGTGGATGGACCATTTCCTCCGACTGGAATAGAATGCAATGTGGGATCAGCACCTTGCAATAATAAATAAGCAACAATATTGGCGTGTCCTTTAGAGGCTGCCCAAATCAGTGGTGTTTGATGTAGGTTATCGGTACAATTCAATTGTTTTTGAAAATTAGATTGTAGTAATAATTTAACACTTGCTAAATTTCCTTTTTGGCATGCAATGTGGATGGGGTAAAAGTTCGTTTTAGGACTTTGAGCATGTAATGGATCCGCACGGTCGTTTAACAGCAACTTCATTACTTCAGTGCAACCATTATCAGCAGCATAGTGCAATGCTACTCTACCATTAGAAGCAATATGATTTATAGCATCTATATGAGCTTGACGTGGAAGTTGAGAGATTTGTTCAATTAAATATTTCACTATGCCAAGATGTTCTTTTGAACAAGCCCACATTAATGGTGTTTGACCCAATGCGTCGGTTTCGAGTAGCAATTCTGGTCTTGCTGCTAATATCAGTTTTACAGCCTCTAAATTACCGTTTATACAAGCAAGAATCAAACTTGTATACCGCATGCGACAAGCTGTTCTTCTAGTTAAATCAACACCAGCAGCTATTAGCAATTTTAAACAGTCTGCTGAATAATGCGCAGCCAAATGTTGTGGCTCATAACCTTCTATTCTAGTTTCAGCGCCGCTTTTTATAGTTTGAAAAATAGTTGACATGGTGGGAGCATTAAGATCCATGTCTTTTGTGATTAAAAAGGCTAATATATCCGAATGATCCCCACGAATTGTGGATAAAATAGCGTTTTGTGAATATTTATCTTTATAGGTGAGTAGATCTCTTATCGTCTCAGTATCAGGGATAATATCATTGAAATAAGCTTGTAACACATCTAATCTATTAAATCTACAGGCTAAATATACTATTTCATAGAAGCTACAGAAATATTTGTTTTGAATGAACTGTATTCTTTTTAATGATTGATTGCATTGAAAAAACCAAAACATTAATGATTGCATGTTTTCATAAAATGAACCTATTTGCTTGAAAGTTGGTTTTTTATTAGCGCCAAATTGTATTTCCATATCTTTGAATAGTCTATCTCTCATTGGTTGATCGTTAATATATTGAAATAAATATTTCCCTTGACTATCTTGTATAAACCAGAAGTCTGCTCCAGTAATGTTATGATTACGTAATACCCTACTCAATTCTGCTATATCACCTAAATAAATCGGAAAAAATAGTTTGATATACGTTTGTTGATCTTTCTTTGGCATATCTTTAACTAAGTTTTCTAAATTAGATAGAAACTCTGCTTTTGCATTATTTGAATTTTTCGCTGTTTGGCTAAAAAAATGATCGCTATACTGTGCCCAAAGTTTATTAAGCATTTGCCTTGTAGTTATCATGCGAGAATAAATTTGATGGCTGCTTAATCCTAAGTGTACAAGTTCAGGAGGTGTTAAAAACGGTAAAATATTTTCTTCTAGTAACATTTGGGGCAAGGTAAGGAGTGGAGATGTGTTGATTCTCTTAGTAGATGCAATAATATCAGTTAATAACTTTTTTAGAGCCTCATCATCTTTTTCTTGATTTTTTAAGTTACTATATCTATCAAAAAATAGATGCGTTATCTGTTGCCAGATTTCAATTGAAAAATCTTCTCCTATTGACTGATCGAGTAATAATCTTGTAATCAGTCTCCTTTCGTTTATTCGAAGCTTATATTTTCTTAATGATAACCATGAATCAATGCAAAACTGGATTAAATAATTTATGTCTTTTGATTTGGGTGTGAACTCAGTGGTTGTATTAATTTTCTCTGGTGTTCTGGTTGGTTTGGATTTTACATTTTCTAGTATGAGTTTTAATAATGCATTATCTTTTTTTTGAAGTCGATTTAACTTTATCCACCTTTTAAGAAAATCATTAACAATATTTTTTATGTAGGTTTCTTGCTGCTTGTCATTTGAGTCATTAAAATTTCGTTCTGCTTGATTTTGTAAGTTAAGTGAAAATAATAATGAATCGACTATTCCATCGAGAAGTTCCTGCTCTAGTAAGAATATTTGATTTTTGGATTTCAAGTCAGCAATAACTATTGTTGTTATTATATCTTTATATGTCATATTATTTCTCTTTTATTGTTATTTTTAGATTAGAAAAATTCATTAATTCTTAGACCATAATGTTACCAAAAAAACTCTAAAAAAGATAGTGAGCAAAAAAACGTTTATCTTGTTGATTGTTAAGGTCTTTTATATCTAAAAAAGCAACAGAATAAATTTACACGATCTTAACCCTGGATTCTTGTCCCAGTTTTCGCCGGAAGGGACCTTACATTGCAGGAAAGACGTTGGAGGTAATGAATTAATGCGCTCATTAAAAAATGCTATCACTAAAAAAGCGATTGCGCGCGGTTACGAACGTCATCCCAACTTAGCCGATTATTTACCGTGGCGTGATTTTAATGCCAAACATAATCTGTTTTTATTGCAAGATAATCAAACCTTAGCAATGGGTTTTAATTTAACGCCAATTCCTTGTGAAGCACGTCCAGATGAGATGTTAACTAGTTTAGTCAACAGCGTGCGGAAAGCGTTGCAAAATGCCATTCCCTTAGAAAAAGACGAACCGTGGGTGGTGCAATTTTATGTCAGTAAAAACCATTCGTTAAAATCGTTGCAATAAAAAATCCAAGATTATATTCCAGCTTCACAGCACGATAATCCTTTAACCGCCGCGCATTTTGAGCATGTAAAAAAACATCTGGAGTGGATGAGTCAAGAAGAAGGTGTTTTTTTCGATGAATTAGTCACTAATCAACCCTTTCGCGCTGGGGTTACTGAAGTGCGTTTAATCGTGTATCGTCCTAAGCATCACAGCAAAAAAATCAAACAGCGTCATCATTTCACTGAAATCATTAAAATGGGTCGTAAACTTACTGATCAATTACAAAGCTGTGGGATTAAAGTTAAACCTTTAACCGCTCATGATTTTTTAAGTTGGATGACCGCCTGGTTTAATCCCAATCCAAAACAAACCAACGGTGATGTTGATGCGCTGATTAAACTACGCCAAAACCAGAATAAAAAACTCACCAGCTGGGATTTAACTGAGCAATTATTTTTTAATAACCCCGAATCGTTTCAAGACGGTTGGTTGTTTGATGGTTGGCCACATAAGGTGTTACCCATTCAAAGTTTAAATACAGAGCCAGCAATTGGGCATCTTACCGCCGAGCGCAAGCGCGGTAGTGACGAAAAATTATTCACCTTAATTGATCAACTACCGCACGGTACAGTATTTTCCTTGCACATTGTTTTTCAAGTACAACAACAGGTGCAACAACATTTACAACGCGTGTTAGACAGTGCGATTGGCACGCATGCCAAAGCACTTGCTGTTAAACAAGAAATTGCGCATGCCTGATCTGCAATAGTCAATGGCGATTATTTATTGCCGGTGAGCATGGCGGTTTTTTTACGCGGTAAAAATAGTGAAGAACTTGCACAACATCAAGCCCACATTGAAGTATTATTAAACAGCAATGGTTTTAATGTCATGAGTGAAGATAATGTTTTTCCGATGGATGCTTATTTACGTTATTTACCGATGTGCTATGACTTTCAGTTTGATCAACAATATTTATATCGTTCGCGTTATATTTTACTCAGCGACATTGCGAAATTATTACCGCTGTATGGGCGCAGTCGCGGCACACAACACCCGGGCATGTTATTTTGGAATCGTGGCGGTGAGCCATGGTTGATTAATTTTTTAAAAGATAAAACCAAAAATGCGCATTTATTATTACTCGGTGAAACCGGAACCGGTAAATCGAATTTATTAGCGTTTTTAATCATGCAAATGCTCGCCTTATACCAACCGCGTTTTTTTATTATCGAAGCCGGTGGCTCATTTGATTTATTAGCCGATTATTGCCAAAGTTTAGGGCTTACAGTTAATAAAATCAAAATCGATCCGAAAAAACCAACTGCCTTAAATCCATTTGCTAATGCCTTAAGTGTTTTACAAAAGAGCGATCAACATGATGAAGATAGCCGCGATCCACTCGGTGAGATGCTGCTTGCTGCAATGATTATGATCACTGGCGGGGAGACATAAGAACAAGCACGCATTACCCGCGCCTTATTATTATCCGCGCAAAAAGAAAGTGGCAAATACACCGAAGGCGTGATTTTAAACAGCATGCTACAAGGCTTATTCCGCAACATCCCACCGTGATATTATTTAGCATTCGCCAAAACCGAGCAACAGGAAAAGCATCAGCGCCTAAAAATCATGCAACAATTATATTGCAGTGAATTAGAGGCGGTTGGGTTGTGGCGAGAGAGATGATGGAGAGGTGAGGAGGAAAATTAGATTATCAAATGATTGCTTGTTATTTGATATCAAGTAGTTACAGATACGAATTGAATTATTTTGAAAATCTGGTTGTTAATACGCTATTTTATGGTATTTTAATAAGTAATTCCCGCCTCGTCCGAGAAGCCCGATGCAGAGCGATTTTTTGAAAACGGTTTTCGTAAACTTTCTGGGCAAGGATCCCACTCTGAGGGGGGCTTCTGGAGAAATTTCGCGGGTAACCGCTGTATTTTAAAAAAATAGTAGCTAAATTTAATTAAAATTTGAGAAATAAAATTATGCCATTTAAAAAAGAAAAATTTATTGATCTTGAATATTCTAAGCCAGAACCATTACAACTACACCTAAATAGTATTATTAAAGAATATTATCCTGATCAAAGAAAATTGTTTGGATGGAATGACTGTCATGAAATATTAAAAAATGCGCTAGGTTCTATAACACTCAAAAACAAAGCGAAACAATTGGGTGAACCAAAAGAAAAATACCAGCTTAAGATTGTTTCTGTAATTGATGAGGGCAAATTGGTTATCAAAATAAAAGATGCAGGGGTTGGTTTTTTAACAGAAAGCAAAAGTACTTTTTTTACTGTTAAAGATGTAGGGCGCCGTAGTGTGAAAGACTGGCAGTATGGTGGTGCTGGAATCGGATTAACGGATTTTTGTCAAGAAGTTGAACATTGGATGGGAGGGAAACTGCTTTTAAAAAATAGAAAGAATGGCGGAGGCGCGGTATTGCAGATTACTTTCAAACACGAGAGTATAAAGTCACATAGTGAAGGAGCAGAGGAGAAAAATTTTTCAGATCAACAGCCCCATATGTCAAAAGTGTAATATTTCAAACTTTTAAAAAATTTGCAATATTATTTGGTAATAATAAAAGTCATATTACAACAGTTTTTTATTCGTATCTACTCGCACCATTTAACTTTAGATTTGGCAAGAATGTTCAGATTTGGCGATAAAAACGTTGAAAATATTCTTGAGAAAGCGCAGTTTATTGAGCATTTTGATAAAATATTTTCACCGTTTTTAGTCCAAATATGGACGTTCCTTACTACCGAGTGAGCAGTTACTTTTATTCTTTAAATAACTTTTACTCTTATAGCCCACATTAATGCGATCTTTTCGGAATAATTTTTAATTAGCGTGCTTCTATAAAA
>CAYGTS010000128.1:0-7143 GCA_964352905.1 uncultured Legionellales bacterium
GATAAAAGATTTTCGCCGTTTTTAGCCCAAATATGGGCGTTCCCATCTACAGGGTTAATAGTTACCAATTGGGCATTGTAATGGGGGTTGTTGGCTACAAGTATATTTATCAGGATCACCAATCCAGTTCCAGCCATCACCTAAAGTGTAGCCGGTAATATTGCGTTTAACAAAATAAGCATTGTATGGTTTATCTTTTGCTTGGTAGTCACATTCGAGAATGGTTACTTGTTTGTCTTCTCTTCCAGCATGGGCTAATTCTCCCTTAAAATTGTAAACGTGTAATTCTGAATCCATAGGGAAAACATATAGATCCCAACCTTGTGTGTCACCACAATCAGAATCTTTGCAATAGAGTGCGCTTGGGCAACATAAGCCATTATCGCATTTTGTCCACTCTACGTGGGGGATGTCAGCTGCAAAGACAGTGTTAGCTGTTATGAATAAGGCAAATGTGATTATTTTTTTCATGGTAGTTTTCCAATTGTTTGTGTTATGATGACGCCGGTTTGTTATAGGTACAAATGTTATCCTATTATTAATGTAAGAGTCAATGTTAGCTCAGCAATTCCCAGCTACAGCGCATGGGCGTCAACTTAAGAAAATGAACAAGCTAGCGTTTCCCCAACTTTCGTTGGGGAGGCGGTTCTTAAGTTGACGCCTATGAGCTACAGCGGGAATCGCTGATTTCAGTTCAATGATTTCGCAAACATGAGTTAGCCGAACAATCGCTCGTAAAATTTACGGGAGGAAAGTCCGGGCTCCATAGGGCAGAGTGCCAGGTAACGCCTGGGGGGCGCGAGCCTACGGAAAGTGCCACAGAAATGATACCGCCACATCACCTCGGTGGTGCGGTAAGGGTGAAATGGTGCGGTAAGAGCGCACCGCGATGCTGGTAACAGCATTGGCAGGGTAAACCCCACTTGGTGCAAGACCGAATAGGAGCTGGCGTAGTCGTAAGACTATAACGCGTTGCCCGCGCGCAGTTCGGGTAGGTCGCTTGAAGTGTTTGGTGACAAACATTCCAGACTAATGGTTGTTCATGACAGAACCCGGCTTATAGGCTAACTCATGTTTGCGAAATAACTTATCGTATTTAAGTCTTGTGAATGAAAATGCCTACAGTTTTGATGCTTATGTGATTGAGCATATTGCGAAAGCCTTGCGAACCGGTGAATATAACTACGTGAGTTTGGAATCAATCCTGTCGGAATATGGGAAGATTTCACAAATTCCGATTGATAGACTGACTGTAATGACAACAGGACGAGCGGGCATTTATCATGCGCCGTATGGCGTTATTGAATTTACCCATACCAAGCGATCTATCAACAATATCATCAGTCATATTAAAACGATTCCGGGCAGACCATTGAGAATTGCAACAGAAGAAACCGCTGTGCGAGATTTGAAACGGGTTGGGCGTAATTTACATTTATTACAGCAAAATGAGTAAAAGACATGAACAAGGTAGAAAACTTTAAGGAACTCATCAACCTTGCAGTTAAACAGCGAGATCATTCACGGTTCAGATTTTAAAAATGAAATGTCACGCTTTTTACCCAGCCCAATCCAAGCGCAAACCTTACAAAAAAACAAGTTTCTTGATTTTCTAACGCAAGAACACCTGCAACTGCTGTCTCATCTAGAAGCAATCGTGGCTTAAACCAATCATCATTGTTATCAAAACGTTAGCCTTTTTTCCACCAAATTAAATAAATATATTGTTTGCACGTAATGCCGGCGAAGCCCCGAATTTGCTCGCTTTTTTCCCAATTCTGACTTGACAATGAATGTTCCACGGGAATATAGTGTAACTATGTGGTGAAAAGTGGGCTAAAGTGGTAAGCAAAGTAGCAGGGCAACACGATGTATCGAGGCATTAATTCAATCAATCTAGATGTGAAAGGTCGTATGACCATGCCGACTCGCTATCGTACACGCCTCCAAGAAACATGCTCTTCATTGATGGTATTAACAATCGATACCGAAGCGCCCTGCTTATTGCTTTATCCGCTACCCGAATGGGAAACCATTGAAGCTAAAATTAGCAGCCTATCCAGTTTCAACAAAGCAACGCGTCGTATTCAGCGTTTGTTGATAGGGCATGCCACTGAAGTTGAATTAGATAGCAATGGTCGTTTATTAATTCCGCCACCATTGCGCCAATATGCGAAATTAGATAAACAATTAATGTTGGTAGGACAAGGTAAAAAGTTTGAAATTTGGGATGAAGGGCAATGGGTTGATTGCCGTGAAAGTTGGTTATTAGAAGGCAATCAAGAAGATGACAATATGCCTGATGAATTAAAAAATCTGTCGTTGTAAGACTAATGAATGAATTTACGCATCAACCAGTGATGCTTAATGAAATTATCTCTGGCTTGTCTATAAAAAAAGATGGCATTTATATCGATGCCACATTTGGTAGAGGCGGCTATAGCCGTGCAATATTAAATTGTTTGGGAGGACAGGGGCATGTTATTGCGATCGACAAAGACACAGCAGCAATAGCGCAAGCGCAAGAATTAGCAGCAAGTGATGCGCGATTTCGTTTTCATCACGCATCGTTTAGTGAGTTAACGCAAATTGTTAGCGCTAATAATTGTGACGGTAAAATTGCTGGGATTGTTTTTGATCTTGGGGTTTCATCACCGCAATTAGAAGATAGCAGTCGTGGTTTTAGTTTTATGCGCGATGGTCCCTTGGATATGCGCATGGATACCACGCGCGGCATGAGTGCGGCTGAATTTATTGCAACCGTAGAACAAGATCAATTAGCCAGTATTTTAAAAGAATATGGCGAAGAACGTTTCGCCAAACGGATCGCTCTAGCGATTACTAGAGAAAGAGGGGAGAAGGCCATCACTACCACGGGGCAATTAAGCGATATTATTGCTCGGGCAGTACCTTTTCGGGAAAAACATAAACACCCAGCAACACGTAGCTTTCAGGCAATTCGCATTTTTGTGAATAACGAATTGGGGGAACTGACAGCGGCGTTGCAACAATCATTGGGTGTTTTGGAACCAACAGGTCGCTTAGTGGTAGTGAGCTTTCATTCACTCGAAGATAGAATTGTGAAACGATTTATGAAAGACATGGCGCGTGATGATGATTTACCTAAATCCGTGCCGATTATGAAAAGTGAATCAAAGGCACGCTTGCGGATTTTGGTTAAGGGTAAGAAACCACAAGCCGATGAAATAGAAAACAATGTGAGATCACGAAGTGCAATGATGAGAGTAGCGGAGAAGATACGATGAATGCAGCATCCAAAGCGTTAGCGCAAACTAATTGGCATCAAGGCAAGTTATTTTCTTGGCACATTAGCAAGAGTAACTTCTTAACATTAATACTGTTAATGGCAGTTGTATTTTCTGCACTATCGGTTATTTATGTTAAAACCTTAAATCGCCATTTATTCAGTGAATTAGCCATTGAACAGCAAATACGCGATAAATTACAAGTGCGCTATGGGCAACTACTACTAGAACAGAGTTCTTGGGCAACACCTGCGCGCGTTTCACAAATTGCAAAAAATAACTTGCAAATGATAACGCCAGCGACAGATACTATCGTTGTTATTAAACAGGACTAATATAAGTGCTTAAATATTCGGGCGCCTCGTTCATTTGGTGGCGCTATTTTTTTATCTTATTTTTAATTTTATTAGCCGTCACTGGCATTATTGGCCGAGTTTTTTATTTAGCCGTTGATGAGCGGCAGTTTTTACTAAATCAAGGTGATGCGCGTACCGTTCGTATTATTCCCATACCCGCTTATCGTGGCATGATAACCGATCGCAACGGTAATCCACTTGCGATTAGCACACCTGTTGTTTCGATTTGGGTTGATCCCAAACATTTTGTGATTGATAAAGAGCAACTATTAAAACTTTGCCATTTACTTGATCTTAATTTTAGCGAGGTCATTGGTGAAATTCATAAAAATAGCAAACGTGAATTTTTATATCTTAAGCGTCGCATTGATCCATTTCTTGCAAAACAAGTGAAGGCACTGAATATTCCAGGTGTGTATGAACGCCGCGAATTTAAGCGTTTTTATCCCGATGGTGCGGCAACCGCACATTTAATTGGTTTTACTAATGTGGATGATCATGGGCAAGAAGGTTTAGAGTTAACCTACGATCAATGGCTAGCTGGTATTCCTGGGAAAAAGCGCGTTCTAAAAGATCGTTTAGGCGCCATCGTTGATGATCTCGCTACCTTGCAGGAGCCACATTCCGGTAATACGCTGGTGCTTAGTATTGATCGTCGTATTCAATTTTTAGCCTATAAATCGCTGCAACAAGCTGTAAAAGAATACCAGGCGGCTTCTGGTTCGGTAGTCGTACTGGATGTTAAAACCGGTGAAGTCTTAGCCATGGTTAATTTACCCTCGTTTAATCCCAATCTTGATATTAATCATGTGGGTGCTAATTTTCGGAATCGTGCGGTAACGGATGTGTTTGAGCCAGGTTCAACCATGAAAGTATTTAGTATAGCCAGCGCCTTAGATAGTAACAAATACACGCCTAATTCCGTGATTGATATAGGCAAAGGTTATTTCGTTGTGGATAAATCAGGGCATGTTGTGCGTGATGAGCATGCAACCGGTTTAATCAATGTGAGAACAATTTTGCAAAAATCGAGTAATGTGGGTGTTGCTAAAATGACACTTTCATTACCGCCAGAACAATTATGGAGTTTATTGCACCGGGTTGGTTTTGGCGAAAAAACCCAAAGTCATTTTCCGGGTGAGCGCGATGGCAGTTTAGTCAATCATCGCATTTGGCGCCCGATTACCTTAGCAACTTTGGCGTTTGGCTACGGTATTTCTGTGACAACATTGCAATTAGCACATGCTTATGCCGTGATTGCCGATGATGGAAAAAAAATTCCCATTACACTCTTACGCCGTGAAGAAATGCCAGCTGGGGTGCAGGCTATCGATAGCAAAGTGGCCAATCAAATGTTACAAATGCTGCAATATGTGGTGGAAACCGGTGGTACGGGTACAAAAGCACAAGTGCCAGGTTATCATGTTGCTGGTAAAACGGGGACTGCACGTATTGCGGGCAACCATGGTTATAACGCACATCATCACGTTGGATCGTTTGTTGGGATTGCGCCGATTGCTAATCCACGGCTAGTGGTGGCGGTTGTGATAAACGAGCCACATAAAGTTTCTTATTATGGTGGTATCATTGCGGCACCGGTGTTTTCGCAAGTCATGGGGGGAGCCTTACGTATTTTAGGCGTGCCACCTGATAATATTGCTACACTGACTTCAACCCAAAAAGGATCACAATGAAATTAAGTCTTTTGCTAAAACATATCTTTCCCATTCCTGAACGTTTTGATTGCGAAGTTTTGGGTTTAAATATTGATAGTCGCACCATTCAAAAAGGTGAAGTGTTTGTGGCTTTACAAGGACAACAGCACGATGCGCGCCAGTTTATTGATGACGCCATTACCAAAGGTGCGGTTGCAATTTTATGCGAAGCCAATGAAAACGCGCTAGATGAACGTGAAATAAAAAATGGTCAGAGTATTCCGATTATTTCACTGTGCTTGCTCGCAAAAAATTTAAGCTTGCTTGCTGCTGCTGCATTTAATCATCCTTCACAAGATTTAACCGTGATTGGTATTACCGGAACCAATGGTAAAACTTCAATTTGTCATTTTATTGCCTATCTTTTACAGCGATTTAATATTGCGTATGGTGTGATTGGAACTTTAGGTAATGGCAAATTGGGAGCGTTATGCAAGACAGAGTTTACAACGCCAGATGCGATTAGTTCACAAAAAATCTTAGCAGAATTTAAACAAAAGCAACTGTCGCATGTCGTCATGGAAGTGTCATCACATGCATTAAGTTTAGGCCGTGTGACCGCTGTTGATTTTGATATAGCAATTTTTAGTAATTTAACGCGCGATCATTTAGATTTTCACGGTGACATGCAACATTATGCTGCAGCAAAAGCACAGTTGTTTAAATTCCCTAATTTAAAATATGTGATTTTAAATGCTGATGACACGTTTTGTCATAAGCTTGCTAAAGAGATTGCCAAAGAGGTTGCTATTTATTGGTACAGTGTTAAAACGAAAAGTGCATTATCACAACATCATATTATAGCCAAAAAAGTAACTACATTACCTACGGGTTTGAGTGCAGAAGTGACAACACCTTGGGGGGAAGTGGCGATTAGTGTACCTTTATATGGGTTGTTTAATATTCATAATGTCTTAGCCGCACTTACCTGTCTTGCTATTTTAAAAATGCCCTTACCGGAAATTGCCAAGCAGCTTACAACGTTGCCAGTAGTTCCTGGTCGTATGCAGTTGGTGAGTAAAGATTCTCAGCAAAAAGTATTTGTCGATTATTCGCACACACCGGATGCGTTAGCGCATGCATTGCAAGAATTGCGTTTACATTTTAATGATCAAAAAGTTATCTGCGTATTTGGTTGTGGTGGTGATCGTGATAAAGGTAAGCGGGCAGAAATGGGTGCTATTGCTGAAAAATACGCCGATCAAATAATTATTACCAATGATAATCCACGCACTGAAGATCCGGTGCAGATTGTGAATGCCATAAAAAGCGGTATAAAAAATATAGATAAGGTGACCATTGAATACGATCGCAAGGAAGCGATCCGGTTAGCGTTGCAACGGGCTGAGCAAGATACGGTTATCTTGATTGCCGGTAAAGGTCATGAAGATTATCAAATTATTGGGCGCGAGAAACATCATTTTAGTGATATTGAAACGGTCACTTTGTTTATTGCGAACTGCGCCGCGTAACCTGGCGAGTGCTTCAACCCGTCATTGCGAACGAAGTGAGGCAATCCAGGAGTGAGTGGCAGTGTGTGAGATAGTAAAGGTGATACTGCTTAATGCAGTGGCGCGACTAGCAAGTTTTGCTAAATTTTGCAAAATCACAGATCCTCTCCCTGGATTGCTTTGTCGCTGCGCTCCTCGCAATGACGGAAATCGCCGTCATTGCGAACGCAGTGAAGCAATCCAGGAGTTAGTGGCAGTGTGCCTCAACCCGTCATTGCGAACGAAGTGAAGCAATCCAGGAGTGAGTGGCAGTGAGTCTCAACCCGTCATTGCGAACGCAGTGAAGCAATCCAGG
>CAYGTS010000129.1:0-7122 GCA_964352905.1 uncultured Legionellales bacterium
TCGCAATGACGACGATCCCGTCATTGCGAGGAGCGCAGCGACGAAGCAATCCAGGGAAAGGATCTTCGAACTAGCAAAATTCTACGAGGCTTGCTAGCTCAAAGATCCTTTTACAATTGCCGCGCGCTTCGCTGTCATTGCGAACGAAGTGCGGCAATCGCAATGACGGAGATCCCCGTCACAGTGAAAGCGATAGCAAATGCAGTGTAACTTTCACGATCGCAGATCCTTACAAGTGCTTCCACTGCGCTTTCTCAAAAATATTTTCGCCGTTTTGATCACCAAATCTGAACGTTCTCGGTAAATTCACCTTCAAATTTACTGAATAGTTACAATTAAAATTATTTAACTGTATAATTTTACAATCGATGAATGCAAGCAAAAGGAACTATGCTGTGGAAAAATCAACCACCATTCAATTAAACGTGCGTCTTGCCACTTATCGCGATGTTGAACAAGTTAAAAAACTCGTGGCACGGGTTTATGCTGATATGCCGCCTTATTCGACTGCTTCATTACGCAGCCACATCAACCATTATCCGCAAGGGCAATTTGTGGTTGAAGCTAACCAAAAAATTGTTGCCTATTGCGCCACCTTTAAAATCAGTGGTGAGATTGCCTTAAAAGCGCATACTTGGGAAGACATTACGGGGCAAGGTTTTGCCGCCTTGCATGATAATAAAGGTGATTATCTGTATGCGATGGAAATTTGTGTTGATCCCGAGTACCGTGGTGCGCGCATTGGCAATCGTTTATATAAAGCGCGGCAACAATTATGCAAACGTGAAAATCTTAAAGGCATTATAGCGTGTGGGCGTATTCCGGGTTTTGCTAAACGGCGCAAACACTATAAAACCGCAGCAGCGTATGTTGAAGCGGTCGTGAATAAAGAAATTCGTGATAAAACCTTATCCTTTCAATTGCGCAATGGTTTTGAATGTCTTGGCGTGATTGCCCATTATTTACCGGAAGATAAAGCCTCTTGCGGTTACGCTAGTCACTTAATTTGGTATAACCAAGATGCGGTTGAAACGGAGGAGGTTAAACATAAACCGGTTGTGAGAGGGCGTTTAGTTGATACCGTGCGCATCGCTTGCGTGCAATATTGCCAACGCCGGGTTGAATCCTTTGATAAATTTGCGCAATACGTTGAATATTTTGTTGATGTGGTAGCAGATTATTACGCTGATTTTGTGTTATTTCCTGAATTATTTACCTTACAATTATTATCGATCGATAATAAAAAAATCGATCCCGCACACGCGATTTATGAGTTAAATCGTTATACCGAACAATATATTGCTTTTATGAATAAACTTGCCATCAACTATAATGTGAATATTATTGCCGGATCGCATCCCACGGTGATTGGTGACGATATTTATAATATTAGCTATGTTTTTTTGCGCGATGGTCGTATCGAAAAACAAGCCAAAATTCACCCAACCCCGAATGAGCGTTATTGGTGGAAAATTAAAGGTGCTAGTAAACTGATGTCAATTCATACCGATTGCGGCACGATAGGGGTGTTGATTTGTTACGATGCTGAATTTCCCGAATTAGCGCGGCATTTAATTAATCAAGGTGTGCGAATATTATTTATTCCCTTTTGCACCGATGAACGCCAAAGTTACATGCGCGTGCGTTATTGCGCGCAAGCACGCGCCGTGGAAAACCAATGTTACGTTGCAATGGCAGGAAATGTGGGCAATATTCCCGGCGTTGCCAACATGGATATTCAATACGCGCAGAGTTGTATTTTAACACCGTGCGATTTTCCTTTTGCGCGCGATGGTGTTGCAGCAGACACCACACCAAATGTTGAAATGGTAGCATTTGCTGATTTAAGTTTAAAATCACTGGATATTGCGCGTAGCACCGGTACGGTTTTAAATTTAAAAGATCGCCGCCATGATTTATACCGAGTGAATTGGCAGGCGAAGTCTAAAGAGTTAATCTAAGTTATTTGGTAACGACTCACTCCGTTGACAACTAACAACGATGCCGTCTTTTTTTGTAAAAACTGTTTTAGTGTGACAAGTTCTTGTGAGCGTCCAATGAATGATTCAGCAGTAGACATGATTACCCCTAATTTACAATACTGTAAATAGAAAAAAAGCTATTTACAGTATCATTAAAATGTAATCGTTTATATTTCAATAAGTTAAATAAGCTAATACTCATCCCGCAGCACCCGCCGCATCACTTTATTTGATGCCGTGCGCGGCAAGTTTTTCACTATCACAAGGTCATGAATTTTAAACAGTGGATTTAAATGCTGTTTTATTTGCTGTTGTAATTGTTGGTGTAAGCTGTCTTTATCAAATTTGCAATCAGCATCCAGTACGATAAAAATAACAAGCATGCTGGGGCCGCCACCTTTGGGATTAACTGCAACTGCAGCTGTTTCTTGCACACCCGCAACTTCTGCTAAACAGCGCTCAATATCGGCAGAGCTGGTTTTAATGCCGCCTAAATTCATGGTATCATCCACCCGGC
This sequence comes from uncultured Legionellales bacterium, assembly GCA_964352905.1. Lineage (GTDB taxonomy): Bacteria > Pseudomonadota > Gammaproteobacteria > JAHCLG01 > JAHCLG01 > CAYGTS01. The sequence goes on from CAYGTS010000129.1 coordinate 2,500, forward strand.
CTAAAGCACGGTAATAACCATTGGCTAAACGTTGAATTTGATCACCATGACGCCGCAACGGAATATGATCAGCGTTTTTCGGCATATTCGCAAAATACACTGCATGATGATCGCGATTAAGTAAGGCATTAGATAAACCGATCGAAGGTGGAATAATCGCTACTTCACCATTATTAGTGGCATGGCCTTGTTCATCGAGGATGGTAATATCTAAGCCAAATGTAGGTGTTGAAAAAGCGGCGGGAATATTATCTTGCAACAGCGTGCTACTTAAATAAGCACCGCCAATTTCAGTGCCGCCACAGTATTCGATAATCGGTTTCATGTTGGCTAAATACATTAAATACAACATATCTTCGGCATTAGAACATTCGCCACTCGAGCTAAAGCATTTTATGTTGGACCAGTCGAATGATTCCATACACGTACTGCTGCGCCAGGCTTTAACCATGCTTGGCACTAAACCCAAAATGGTGACTTGCGATTTTTCGATAAATTCACCAAACGCCGCAGTAGTGGGGCTGCCTGCAAATAAAGCCATGCTGGCGCGATTAATTAAACTCGCAAAAATTAACCATGGTCCCATCATCCAACCAATATTGGTGGGCCACGCAATCACATCTTGCGCTTGCACGTTTTGATGAATAAAGGCATCGGCCGCGGCTTTAATCGGTGTGGTTTGTGCCCAGGGGATAGCTTTGGGATCACCTGTTGTACCGGAAGAAAATAAAATATTAATATTTTGACCGGCAGGCATTTTATGCGAAATAAATTCCTCATCATCCGCTAAAAAATCTTGCCAGGCTAAATCGTTGCCCTGTAAGCTTACGTTCAATTGATCTTGGCAGGGAATAACAATCGCGGTTGCAGCATGCGCTTTAGCAACTTTCTCATACAGTGGGATTTTTTTGCCCGCACGTAATAAATAGTCTTGGGTAAAAATCGCTTTAGCATTCGCAATGCGCAAGCGTGTTGCAATTTCATCGCTGGCAAAACTATCGGCAATCGATACAACCACGCAACCGGCTTTAATGATGCCTAAATAAATCGCAATACAGTTAATATCCATCACCATATCAATCGCAATTGCATCACCGGCTTTAAAACCCTGTTGTATTAAACCATTCGCGACGCGATTAGTTAGGCGTAACAATTCAGCATAACGAAAAGTTTGCATTTCAGCTTGTTCTGTTTGATAAATAATGGCAATATCATCTGCATTTGCTTGAAAACAACTATCAACAATATTGAATTTTGCATCGGGTAGCCAATACGGTTGGGTAACGTCATAATTTTCAGGTAGAATGGTAGAGTAGGGTTGGGTAAATTGGATCTGTAATTCAGCCATGACCCATTGCCAATAACGTTCACGGTTTTTCGCGCAAAAATTAAAAGCCTTTTGGCAATCGCTTAAATTAAAGTGATGTAAGAGCTTATTTAAATTCACATGCTCTTGATTACGACTGATCCAGGCGGCACCGGGGTTATCTTCAGCGTAATCGCGATAAACCCAATGGTAAAGCTGGTTGAACACGTTAAAGCCATCGTGTTTTTGTAAAATTTGTGTGCTGATTTGTTGCCAGGCTTGTTCAGGAGACTGTGTGAGAGCTTGGTTAATAGCATCGAGTGTTTCTTTTGCTCGTGTAACGAGCATGCCCCAGTGGGTTAGTTGCTGTGCGGTTAAGATCTTTGCTGTCATCGTTGATTACTTTCCATGGATTGAAGATTGAAAAATAGTAACACTGCAGTTTGCCTAAGTCACTGTTACGATTACGTTTTAGGAAAAGGCTGAATTATCAATCAATCAGTTACAAGTTACCATAAGTTTTGTCTCTAATTTATTGTTCTTGTTACAATATTTTAACAAATTTAATTTGCAAACCTTGATGACATGTACTATATCGTAATGTAAGAAAAATAAGAAAGAGGTCTGAAATATGCTTTCTAGTACACCCAACTCATTAGATGATCTATTTGCTCCACTTCCAGTTGTTCCTGGTAAGACTGCCATTCCTAAGGGGATTGTTGAGACAAGAACAGCTTTTTTTGAGCGATTACATCGTGGTGAATCACGAACTGCTTCTCGCAGTAACAGTACTTCATCATCACAATTCTCTTCGGTAAGTGAAACAGAAGACCCATTGCAGCCGGTAGATTGCTTCCGTGAAGCTTATCAAACACAAATTGATACCGCGATTACGCAGCGTCGTGAATGGTCACAAGATGGTAGGCTGGCGAATGCCTTATTAAGCATTTTTATTGCGGAAGATAAATTAAATTCGGAGTTAATTGATACTTTTGTAACGAAATTAGATGCACTGATCCCAGCTGCATTACAAGAGGCGAATGATCGAGCAGATGCTAACGAGTGTTTTTTGCAATTTTATCATCGTGGCGAACATGCAGCAGAGTTGGGCGATGATGTTACGCAGTGCGCAGAACGAGATTTTCATCTGCAAAATCGGTCTGTTAAAAAACTGCTGATTAGCCTCGCTCGGTTTGCGGCAATTTGCCATGATATTGAACAGCGTTACACTGGAAAAATTGTGATGAAAAATGAGGCTGAAAGTGCCGAGTATTTTAAAACTAGGGTTACCCAACTTGCTGCAGACATCTTTCATGAAAAAGATCGAGATAATTTTGAGAAAGCAATTCAATATTTAGTAAAAGAGTTGATTGTGAATGCCACGACTTTTGTGCCATGTAATGGTTTTCAACAATTTGCCTCATTATCGGCATTAATTTTGCAGCAAGAACAAGGGCAGCAACAACGTTACTCCAATGCGGTGATGCGTATTTTACAATTGCAAGCGTTGATAGCGGCGCTTGATACTTCTCGTACCGCGATGCCGAGTGTATTGCATAAAAAGGTGCTTGTGAAACGTCTTACACCAGCATATGCTGGCGTAAGAGTTAAGGCAATGATGGATCGTTTATTTTCTAGTTCTTATTTAAATATAAGTAACTTCTTAGACAAGCAAGAATCTTTTTTATTATTATTTTGCCAAGATTTACGCATGATTGTAGAATTGAATTTGTTTCATAAGATTATGACTTCAGAAGACGTAGATAAATATAAACAGCTATTTAAAGGTGATAATCCATCATTACGTGGAAAATTATTAAGTTTTTGTTTAAATACTGACGAAATTAAAAAGAATTGTAAAGATTTAATGGATACATTTTTTGAACGTATATTTGAAAAGGATAAAACCCAGTGTGCTGCAGAAATTAGTTTTGCACGCGCGGTTAGTACGCAGCATTACATTGCTACCATGCAAGCCTATTGCATGCCAGGACAACCTAATATGTTGTCATGTATGGATCCTGATCTTTGGGCTACCCATGCGAAAGATTTAGGAACGTTAAAAACATTTTATGCTAGTTTATCTGATCAAAATAAAAAATTGTTTGCTACAACCATTTTTCATTTAACAGCTAATCAACCTGGTTGTGAGTTAGTTGCGCAATATCAAGAGCAAGCTACGCCAGTGCAGCAGAGTAGGATCGCACCTTGAATCGCTGCAGTTTTAGCAGGTTTGCAGGGTACTTTAATGAGGTGCCCCTGGGAGCTATCCTTTACTATAGTGTACGCTATATGTTATAGTGCGCACATAGTTTAAAAAGAAATAGGGGTTTACATGTACAGTAACAATAACAATCAGCCAACGCGCCAGCCATCTCAGCCACGTTTTGCAGGTGACAAGTTTTTTCTTTTTTCGGGGCATACCTTTGAACTACCATACTTACCTCCTGCATCAACAGTGACTGTTAAAGAGAACGAAATCTCCATAACATATCCTAATGAAGAAGCAACTTCTGAAAAACTAACAAGCCTGGTTGCTGCAATAACGTTCAACTTAACGCAAGCTAATTCTAAGAACATAGTAAGAGTAGCAAGTGCTAATAATGAGATCACTATTACTTACAGCGGAAAAGATAATGATAGAGTTGATACAGCTTGTTGGAAGAGCTTAAGTAATGACATTAAACGTTGCTGGAAGTATCAAGAGTTATCATTTAAATTGCCAAAGTTGCCAGATGGATCAACTGTTACGGTAGGTGATGAAACAATCACCATACACTTAGGCACAAATGAAGATTCAAAGCTTGCTGCTATTCTGCAAGAGATAAAAGATGCACTTAGCAAAAGTCAATTTGGGGATATAACAACCACCGTATGTCAAAGAGGAAATAATAACGAGTGCAGCATTGTTATTAGCTTTGATATAACTGAAATGTATAAAGCTGAATTGGCTAGACGTGATGCTTTCATCGATAAGATTGAGAAAGAGGTAAGGAATAAAGACCTTGGAGAGTATAGAAATAGTGTAAATCTTCAGGATTTTTTGAAGAGTGCATGCCAACCTAAGTGGAGTGATTTAAGAGACCAAGTGCTAACTAGCTGGCATTATCAGCAAGGGCAAGCACAGACAAACCGGGACAGCAAGAAGTGCACCAGATAAGTCCCTCTTGTTAAGCTAGACTAGAAAAAACAACACCAAAAAAAAGAATAATTAAGTCAAGAGCAGCAATGCTTTTCCTCTTGACTTAATTATTCTTTTTTTATGGCGTCCCCAAGGGGATTCGAACCCCTGTTGCCGCCGTGAAAGGGCAGTGTCC
>CAYGTS010000130.1:0-7110 GCA_964352905.1 uncultured Legionellales bacterium
TCGCTGTTTTTAGCCCAAATATGGGCGTTCCCTGCTACGGAGTGAGTAGTTACGAATATTATTTGATGCAGCGCACCAGATCTTAAAGGATATCCTATGAAAAATATTTTAGTTTTTGATATCGAAACGATTCCAGACATTGAAAGTGCCAAGAAATTATATGAATTCCAACAATTGAGCGATAGCGATATTGCTAACGCATTATTCACGATGCGGCGCCAACAAACGCATGGCTCAGAATTTTTGCAACATTATTTACAAAAAATTGTTGCCATTTCAATTGTGTTATATAGCAATAATGAAATTAAAGTACGCTCGTTAGGCGAAATTGATGCGACTGAAGCAGATATTATCGCGCAGTTTTATAAAGGGCTAGATTATTACACACCAACCTTGGTTTCCTGGAATGGCAATGGCTTTGATTTACCGGTGCTGCATTACCGCACGCTATTGCATAAAATCAGCGCCCCACGTTACTGGGAAACCGGCGAAGATGACAGCGCCTTTCGTTGGAATAATTATTTAAACCGCTATCATGAGCGCCATCTTGATTTAATGGATGTGCTTGCTGGTTACTCTAGCAAAGCCTTTGCACCACTCGATAGCATTGCCACGATGCTAAATTTACCGGGCAAAATGGGCATGAGTGGCAGCAAAGTCTGGGATGCGTATCTAAACAATGAGTTAAAAGCGATCCGCGATTATTGTGAAGCCGATGTCTTAAATACCTTTATTGTTTACCTGCATTTTCAATTGATGCGTGGTAAACTCCACCACCAACAATTGGATGAGATTTGCCAGCAAACGCATGCCTATTTAGCTTCGCATGAGCAGCCGCATTTGCGCGATTTTGCCGCCCATTGGCAAGTTTAAAAATTTTTTAAGTGACCTTATAATATGAGCAGAAAAAAAACCCTACCCCAACCCATCACTGTCACCATTGAAAGCTTAAGCCACGATGGTCGCGGCATTGCCCATGTTAATCAAAAAACCGTTTTTGTAAGCAATGCCTTGCCCGGTGAGTCTGTAGTTGCAGAATATCAAAAAACCCATTCACGTTTTGATGAAACACAAGCGATCGAAATTAGGGAGCCATCCGCCGATCGCATTACACCGTCTTGTGATTATCATTTAATGTGTGGTGGTTGCCAGTTGCAACACATTAATCCCGAGGCACAAATTAATTTAAAACAAGCTGCTGTTTTAAACCAATTACAACATATTGGTAAAACCAGCGCCGCAAGCATTTTACCGCCGATTACCTCGCCTACTAGTGGCTACCGCAGCAAAGGGCGTTTAAGCGTGAAATACCGCGACAAGACCCATGAGGTGCTAGTTGGTTTTCGTGAAAAAAATGGTCGCTATGTTACTCGTATGGAAAGTTGCCAAATTGCGCATCCGAAAGTCGGGCGCCACATTAGCGACTTTAAGCAGTTAATCAAGTCACTTTCTATTCCTGATGCCATTCCGCAAATTGAATTTGCCATGGGCGATAATCAGCATGCCTTAATTTTTCGTCATTTAGCCCCGTTAAGCAATGCCGATTTACAGGCTTTAACTCAATTTGGCGCAAGCTTTGGTTTTAGTATTTTTTTACAACCGAATAAACCACACAATATTTATAAACTGTATCCTGAAGATGAAAATATGTTACTCAGTTACTCTCATCATAACTCTGCTACACAATATTTTTTTCACGCAACCGATTTTACCCAAGTGAACGTAGCGGTTAATCAAAAAATGATTGATCAAGTCATTGAATTATTACAACCCAATCAAGATGATCACATTTTAGATTTATTTTGTGGGCTTGGAAATTTTAGCCTACCTGTGGCGAAACAAGCCAAATTCGTGACCGGTGTTGAAGGCGATCAAGCCATGGTGCAACGCGCAAGCATGAATGCAGCGCACAATCACATCGATAATGTCGCGTTTTTTGCTGCTAATCTGAGTGAAAATTGCCAACATGCTAGTTGGTTTAAGCCACAGTATGCTAAACTATTATTAGATCCACCGCGTTGTGGTGCGTTAGAAATTTTACAGCAATTGCAAACGTTAAAGATACCACGCATTGTTTATGTTTCCTGTGATCCAGCAACCTTGGCACGCGACACCGAGTATTTAACACAAACATTGCGCTATCAATTAAAAAAAGTTGGCATTATGGATATGTTTCCACACACCAAACACGTGGAAACAATCGCCTTATTTGAACTTAAAACGTGAATTTGCCAAGAACGTTCAGATTTGGGCGTTCCCATCTACAGGGTGAATAGTTACCTAGAATTTTAAACAGGCCCTATTATGGTACAAATAAAAGAAACTGACTTCCTCGAACAAGACAAAAGCATTAAAGTCGATGCTTGGTTAATTCACATCGCGCATAATTTTCATAACAGCGATCTAAAACTTATTCAAAATGCCGTTTCACTCGCACAATTGGCTGGCGGTGACAAGCCATCCATGACCAATGCCTCTTGTTTACAAGAAGGCTTAGCTACCGCAGAAATCTTGCATTCTTTAAAAGCCGATGCGCCATCTATTGCAGCAGCTTTGGTTTTTAGCAGTCACGAATATGCGGATTTAGAATTCGAAGATATCAAAGCTCAATTAGGCGAGGAGGTTGCTAAGTTAATTATCGGCGTTGCAACCATGAGCAGCATGCATAACATGCAACATAAACTCGCCAACCATTATCAGAATAGCCGCCACGTTGATAATATCCGTAAAATGTTGGTCGCAATGGTTGAAGATGTGCGCGTGGTGCTGATTAAACTTGCAGAGCGCACCGTGACATTACACGCCGCTCCCAATATTAGCCAAGAGTTTGCACAACAAATGGCGCAGGAAACCCTTGATATTTACGCCCCACTCGCTAATCGTTTAGGGGTTAATCAAATTAAATGGCAATTAGAAGATTTATCCTTTAGATTCTTAATGAGAGAGCAATATCACAACATCGCTAAGTCACTCGCTGCTCGCCGCCTGGAGCGCGAACGTTTTGTGCAAGAAGCTTTACTCACTTTAAAATATAAAATCAAAGAAATCGGGATCCAGAATGTGCAAATCAATGGCCGTGCCAAACACATTTATAGCATTTACCGCAAAATGCAGCGCAAAAACGTTGGTATTGAAGAAATTTACGATGCACTTGCCGTGCGTGTCTTAACCGAATCCATCGAAGACTGTTATGCAGTATTAGGCATCGTACATGCAACATGGCCGCAAATCCCTAAAGAATTTGATGATTATATTGCCACACCCAAGCCAAATGGTTATCAATCGATCCACACTGCCGTCATTGGTCCGGGTAAAAAGAGTTTGGAAGTGCAAATTCGCACTTATCAAATGCATGGCGAATCCGAACTCGGGGTTGCCGCGCATTGGCACTATAAACAAGGTGGCAAAAAACCATCGCATGAAGGTAAAATTGCCTGGTTACGCCAAGTACTCGATTGGCAAAAAGAAATCAGCGCCGATCAAAACCAAGACAGCGATCCACTTGAAACCCAAAACAGCGATGACCGAATTTATGTTTTTACACCACAAGGTGAAATTAAAGATTTACCCGTTGGCGCCACACCGCTTGATTTTGCCTATTCGATCCATACTGAAGTTGGGCATCGTTGTCGTGGCGCTAAAGTTAATGGTTCAATTGTACCCTTAAATTATCATTTAAAGACCGGTGAACAAATCGAAATTTTAACCTGCAAACATCCACAGCCCAGTCGCGATTGGATCAATCCCCACCATGCGTATTTAATCTCATCACGCGCACGCGCTCGCGTTTTGCATTGGTTTAAACAACAAGATTATGACAAAAATGTTGAAGATGGCCAGCAGCTCGTTAAAGAAGAATTAAACCGGCACAGTTTGCACGATGTTGATCTTGAGCCAGTCTTAAAACGTTTTAACTTTAAAGCCATTAATGACTTATACGCAGCAGTGGGTTGTGGCGATATTCGTTGTACTCAGATTATTGGCATTCTGCAAGCACTGATCAACCCGCAAATGCGTACAGTGAGTTTTCCAACCACCAAACCCAAGGCACTTAATAAATTTAATCAAGACATTTATATCGCTGGCGTTGGTGATTTACTCACGCACCTTGCTCGTTGTTGCCAACCTGTGCCTGGTGAAAACATTATTGGCTACATTACCCGCGGTAAAGGTGTCTCGATTCATCGCCAAGACTGTGTTAACATTTTGCACGCTTCAGAAAGCAGTCGCCAACGTTTTATCGAAGTTTTTTGGGGTAATGGCCATCAACACAGTCATGCCGTTGATTTAAGCATTGATGCTTATGATAGGAAAAATTTAATGCGCGATATTACTAACACCTTAGCTAACGATGGGGTTAATGTGACACGTTTAAACAGTGCCAGCAACAAAGAAGAGCACACCGCGCACTTGTTGATCACGATTGAAATTAACGACTTAACCCATTTAAGCCGTATCATGGATCACATTAAACAAATACCCAATATTATTGCTGTTAAAAGGAATATGTGAGCTCAATTTCGCAAGGATATAAATACATGGATAACGAACCAAAAGTCATCGATTTAGTTTTAGGAACCAAAATTGCCGGTGAGAACAAAGCACTTGCTACAGAATTATTGAAAAATTTACTCGAAAAATTACCCCATGATCGCGCCTATATTATGAATACCTATAAACAAAAGCAATGGCCAGGATTGCAAAACTATTTGCATAAATTTTATGGTGGCATTTGCTATTGTGGTGTACCGCGTTTAAAATTCGCCGTGCGCAATTATGAAGCAGCACTAAAACATAATGTCTTTGATAATATCGATGATTTACACGAACAATTAATTGCAGAAATTGATGCCGTAATCAATGAAGGACAAAGCATTGTATCTGCTCGCCCCCTTTAGCTTTATATTTACCAGAACGTTCAGATTTGGCGTTCCCTGCTACGGAGTGAGTTACAAAGCATTTTACAATAACGGACTAAATAAACGCGAAGTTCGCACTGCAACTTTAAACCAAATTGAGCGTTGATTATATTCTTGCACATCAACTAAATCACTTTGCGCAAAATCCTGATCCAACATCTTGGCAACCTCTTGAATAAAAGCAGATCCGGCAATCACAGCGGTGATTTCAAAATTAATATTTAACGAGCGGTTATCTAAATTCACTGTGCCCACACCCGCAAATGCGTCATCAACTACAAACACTTTTTGATGCATAAAACCTTCACGGTAACGATACAGTTTTATATTATAACCGGCGAGATCTTCATAAAAAGCAAAAGAACATAAATAAACCAGTTTATGATCGGCTTTTGCCGGTAATAAAATTCGCACATCAACCCCTCGCATGGCAGCTAATTGCAAGGCTTGGATAATACTAAAATCAGGCACAAAATACGGTGAGGCAATCCATAAGCGTTCGCGCGCACGATTAATTAGGCTTGTTATCATTAAGGTTGCAGCTTGTATTTTATCAGCAGGGCCGGTAGGTAAAATGAGCATGTTAATATTATCTTTTGCCGGGGTAATGTGCCAGTTGAAATCAGGAATATGATGCGTTGCCCAATACCAGTCTTGCAGAAATGCCAATTGCAAACATTGCACCGCAGGGCCGCTAATCATTAAGTGCGTATCACGCCAGTGCCCAAACTTTTTACTTAAGCCTAAATATTCATCACCAATATTTAAACCACCAAGAAAACCTTCACATCCATCAACGATCACTACTTTGCGGTGATTACGGAAATTAATTTGAAAACGATTGCCCTTGCCGCGCGTTGAATAAAACGCCGAAACCGTAACACCATTTTCAACTAAGTCTTTTAGATAGCGATTACTTAAGGAATAGCAACCGATTTCATCATATAAAAAATAAACCTTAATGCCCTGTTTTGCTTTCTCAATCAGCAATGCTTTAAATTTTTTACCACTATCATCGTTGCGCACAATAAAGGATTGTAAGCAAATATACGATTTCGCCATAGCGATTTTTTCAAGCATTGCTGCATACGTTGCCTCGCCATCGATCAATAATTCTGCTGCATTAGCGCGCACAAACGAAAAACCCAATAATTCACGCGCAATATTTTGCATAGGGCACAGTTCTGCTTGGGTGGTTAAGGAAAAAAAATCAATTTCAGCAAAAACATGATGCACCACCTCCTGTAATTCTTGATAAATTTTTTGATGCGCGCGGGTGTAGCCGTGAAATTTACTTCTGCCAAATAATAAAAATAAGGGGACACCAACGTAAGGAAAAATCAGCAAGCCCATCACCCACGCAATCGTACCTTGAGAAGTGCGCCCTCGCATAATCACGCTTGCAGCGAGAAAAAAACTGCTTATATGAATAATGAGTAATCCAACACTGACTAACAATAAAAGATGGTTTTTCAAGAGTAACATTTTTTATCCTACCACTACGGGTTAAAGTAATAACGAAACATCACTAAAAATTTAACATCAATACCATTGTTGGGTTTTTTAATATCAGCATTGGAAAAATGTAAATAATGCAAGCTAAGATCGTACTGCTGGCGGCAACCAAAACGCGCCCCAAATCCAAGTAAATCTTCAAATGCCCAATTAGCCCCTAATTGCCGATGCCCCAAACGACGTTTCGATAAACCCGCGATCCCAACACTGGCTTCTAAATAAGGCGTCACACTTGAAAATAGCGGTTCATTTCTAATCCAGCGAAACACCGGATTAAAACCCAGTGTAGTAATATCTTTATATTGCCCAAATTGATTGCCATTAGTACGCCAATACGCCAAGTTTGCATCCCAATAACCGGTTACATGCCAACCCAAAAAATTGAGCCAATTCACATGCCAATCTTTTTGCAACGCAACACGCCCACCGCGCAGCGAATTAGGATCCCCCGCTCCCGCGCCAATCGAAAAACTATCGACCAACGCTGCGTGAACATTTAAAGTGTACAAAAATAAGGTTAGAAAAATACTTTTTTTGATCATGTATTGAAATCCCTATCAATCAAAACACTTGTTTGTTTTGTAACTATTCAGTAAATTTGAAGGTGAGAATTTACCGAGGACGTTCAGATTTGGCGATAAAAACGGCGAAAATATTTTTGAGAAAGCGCAGTGTA
>CAYGTS010000131.1:0-7099 GCA_964352905.1 uncultured Legionellales bacterium
TTTTTTAGTGTTTTTAATGTGAGATTGCCCAAATATGGCTGTTCCTCGCTACACGGGAATTGCTGTGAGCAGATACATTTTAGCGAGGTGGTCCTGGCCGATCGTTTGACTTCACTTGACAGGCAATTACGCAGCAAATTGAAAATGTATTGCATTTTATGTGTATATTACGTGTAAAGTTTTGCACAGCTTGCGTAATTTATTATGACATTGTGAGCCAAGAGGCTTTAAATTAGATTAATTAAACAATATATTACACAACCTATTGAAAAATAAAGATAAAAAATAGCTGTTCAAAAAATGAACAATTTAACAACCATGCCCTAAAACTGCTAGCTTTGGCAATGTTTAAACTTGTAATCCACAAAGTTATCCACAGCTTTTGTGAGTAAAAAAATTGCTGATTTTTTCACGCCATTGTCATGACTATGGGCTTTTTTGTGAGTGATTTTCCATTAGGAATGTCAGGAAAAAAATACCAATCGTTAGCTATTTAGCTAAGCTTTATTTGCTATAATTTATAAATGGCATACATGCAAAAAGGGTAATTGATCATCAGCGTTTTATAAACTTATTTTTAACTTGCTGAATAGTTAGAAATTATTTATCTTTTGCGAGTGATTTTTGATAACATGGGTAAATCTGCTGTGCCAAATGAGGTATCGTAATGCCAAAAGCCATAAAGCTTGAAGAAGAAATTAAGAGTTTCGAATCGTTATTACAAAATACCGCATCAATTTATGAAAAGACATATCAAGTAATGACGAGCTTCGTGAACCGCATGCAAAATCAGGATAGCGCATTAGGTTGGGGTGATTTCCCAGAAATCTTAAAACTCTATCATGACTATCTGGCAAGTGCTTGGTCTGATCCTGCCAAAATTTTCGATCTACAGTTAAAATATTGGGGTGATATGATGCAAGTATGGCAAAACCTCACCTTAACTTGGTTGGGTATTCATTCTGAGCCAGTCATTGCATCACATGCAGGCGATAAACGCTTTAAAGACGAGGAGTGGGATAAAATACCACTGTTTGCCTTTGTTAAACAAGCCTATTTGTTAAACGCACAATACATGCAAGAAGCGGTTGGTGATGTTGAACATTTAGATGAAAAAAAGAAACGCCAATTGCATTTTTTTACAAAACAATTTGTTGATGCCCTGTCACCTTCTAATTTTATTGTGACTAATCCACAAGTGTTGCGCAAAACGCTGGATTCGCATGGTGAAAATTTAATTAATGGTCTTAATAACATGCTTGAAGATTTGCAACGTAATCCAAGCGGTAATGTTAATATTTGCATGACGGATATGGAAGCGTTTGAAGTTGGTAAAAATATTGCGACAACCAAAGGAAAAGTTGTTTTTCAAAATGACTTGATTCAATTAATTCAATATGAAGCGACAACCAAAGAGGTTTATGAAAAACCATTATTAATCATACCACCCTGGATCAATAAATATTACATTTTAGATTTGCAACCCAGCAACTCTTTAGTAAAGTACATGACTGACCAAGGTTTTACTGTTTTTATTATATCTTGGGTTAATCCTGATCAAAAATTTGCAAAATACACTTTCACTGAATATATGCAACAAGGTGCGCTTACCGCCGTTGATGAAATTTGCAATGCCACCCAGCAAAAATCAATTAACGTTGTGGGGTATTGCATTGGCGGCACGCTCTTAGCTGGGACCTTGGCATATTTAGCGGTTAAAAATAAGCAGCCTATTAATACTGCAACTTATTTTGCAACCTTGATCGATTTTTCAGAGCCTGGTGATTTAGGCGTGTTTATTGATGAAATGCAAATTAAAAAATTAGAAAACCGCATGCAGAAACAAGGCTTTTTAGATGGTGCAAGCATGTCAACAACATTTAACATGCTACGTTCTAATGAATTAATTTGGTCTTACTACATTAACAACTATTTGCTAGGCAAAGAGCCTTTTCCCTTCGATTTATTGTATTGGAATTGCGATAATACTAATTTGCCTGCAGCAATGCATAGTTTTTATTTGCGTGAAATGTATTTAAAAAATGATTTTTGCAAACCCAATCAAGTTAAATTTGCCGATACGCCAATTGATATTCGTAAGATAAAAGTGCCTGCCTATTTTCTTTCTGCGCACGCTGATCATATTGCACCGTGGGCAAGCACGTATAAAGGCGCTTTATTACATTCCGGTAAAGTTGAATTTGTGCTAAGTGGTTCTGGTCATATTGCAGGAATTGTTAATCCTCCTGAAAATAAAAAATACGCTTACTGGAAAAATGAAACGTTAGTTAACAATCCCGAAGAATGGTTTGCTAATGCGATTGAAACAGAAGGATCTTGGTGGCCGGATTGGGTCAATTGGCTCAGCCAGTATAGTGGCAAAAAAGTACCTGCGCGTAAAGTTGCTTGTGGGCAATTAAAAATCATTGAAGACGCGCCAGGCAGTTACGTTAAAAGGCAATCGAGTTAAGGAAAACAAGATTATGAGTAGTAAACCACAAACACAAGCTGTTTATGTCGTTGATGGCGCGCGCACACCATTTTTAAAATCGTTAAATAAGCCAGGGCCTTTTTCTTCTTCTGATTTAGCAGTTGATGCGGCGCGGGTATTATTGGCACGCCAATCCTTTAAACCGAGTGATATTGAAGAAGTGATAACAGGTTGCATGGTGCCCGCTGCCGATGAAGCTAATATTGCGCGAGTGATTGCATTACGCTTAGGTTGTGGTGATAACGTTCCTGCATTTACCGTGCAACGCAATTGTGCTTCGGGAATGCAAGCAATTGATAATGCATATCAAGATATTCTATTAGGACGTCATGATTTAATCTTAGCTGGTGGCACCGATGCCATGAGTCGTGGTCCTTTACTTTATAATAAACAGATGGTGAATTGGTTTGTTAATTTGGCTAAAGCCAAAGGCGGTTTTGCGAAAGCCATGACGTTTTTAAAATTTCCAGTCACGCAAATATTTAATCCGGTGATTGCTTTATTGGTTGGTTTAACCGATCCCGTGGTAAATTTGAATATGGGCCAAACCGCAGAGAAATTGGCGTATTTATTTAATATTTCACGCGAAGAGATGGATAATTATGCCGTAAGTTCACATCACCGTTTGGCAGCGGCAATTGATGCCCATTACTTGGATGAGGTAGTGCCACTTTACACCCCGCAAGGTGAAGTGATTGAAACTGATCAAGGTTTGCGGCGTAATACCAACTTACATTTATTAGCAAAATTAAAACCGGTATTTGATCGTAAATTTGGCAATGTTACAGCAGGAAATAGTTCTCAAGTCACCGATGGTGCTGCTTTTGTGATATTAGCAAGCGAAAAAGCAATTAAAAAATATAACTTACCTATACTAGGCAAGATCATTGATGTGCAATGGTCTGGTCTTGATCCCAGCGTAATGGGGTTAGGCCCAATTTATGCAACAACACAGTTATTGCAACGTCATAACTTACACAAAGACGATATTGATTATTGGGAATTAAATGAAGCCTTTGCCGCACAAGTTTTAGCCTGTTTAAAGGCATGGGAAGATCCACGTTTTTGCCAAGAAAAACTCGGTTTAAAAGAGGCTTTTGGTAGTATTGATCGTGATAAATTAAATATCGATGGTGGTGCAATTTCAATCGGTCATCCTGTCGGTGCCAGTGGCGCGCGCATTACATTACATTTATTAAATGTGCTTAAACGTAAACAAGCAAAACGTGGCATTGCTACAATTTGTATTGGTGGTGGGCAGGGTGGTGCGATGCTGGTTGAGAGAGTTTAACTACAACGTTTCAATGGCGAAGCACTTTGTCATTGCCGCATTTCATTCGCAACAACAGGAATGAGAAAAAATCTTAATGAGAGGACAATATGACAATGCAATATCAACATTGGCAAACACAATTGGATGATCACAAAATTTTATGGTTAACCTTAAATCGCCACGATAAATCAGCAAATTCGCTCAATCGTGAAGTCTTAACCGAGTTTAATCACATTCTAGATGACATTAATAGTAATATTAGCAAACAAATTGGTGTGATTATTCAATCTGGCAAAAAAAATGGCTTTATTGCTGGGGCTGATATTGAACAGTTTGTTGAGTTAAACGATGAAAAAGAAGCGGTCGCACTTATTCGTACAGGACAACAGGTTTTTGATAAATTAGCACACTTAAAATTACCAACCGTTGCTATTATTAATGGTTTTTGTTTAGGCGGTGGTTTTGAATTAGCGCTGGCTTGTCGTTATCGTGTGGCGTGTAATCAACCTAAAACAAAAATTGGTTTGCCGGAAATTTTCTTAGGTATTCATCCTGGTTGGGGCGGCACGGTGCGGCTGCCCAAACTGATTGGTGCGCCACTCGCTTTAAATGCGATCTTAACAGGCTACGCCTATTCTGCCGATCAAGCTTATAAACTCGGTATGATTGATGCCAGCGTCCCTGAACGACATCTCAATGCCGCGGCAGTTAAATTTATTTTAGATAAGCCATTGCCGCATGAACCCAGTCGCTTACAAGCGTTAACTAATACTAAGCCCATGCGATGGTTAATTTATCAATTTCAAACCTCTAAAAAAGTGGCTAAGTTAAAATCATGGCCTGTGATTGGAAAATTTTTTCGCAATACTTTAATCAATAAAGCCAATCCCGATCATTATCCTGCGCCATTTGCGGTGATGAAAAAATGGTATGATTATGGTGTTGCCGATGATGCAATGCTTGCTGAGGCGAATTCAATTGGTAAATTGTTAGTCAGTAAGACTTCTAAAAATTTAGTACGCGTTTTTTTCTTACAAGAACGCTTAAAAGGACTTGCAAAAGGTATTCATTTCAAAGCCAAACACGTGCATGTGATTGGGGCTGGCACCATGGGTGGCGATATTGCTGCGTGGTGTGCCTTAAAAGGACTCACGGTTACCTTACAAGATCGCGAACCAAAATACATTGCACCTGCAATTAAACGGGCTTATCAATTGTTTAAGAAAAAATTAAAAAAGCCACATCTTATTCAACAAGCCATGGATCGTTTAATGGCTGATCCTAAAGGCTGTGGCATAGCAGCAGCCGATGTGATTATTGAAGCGATTTTTGAAAATTTAGAAGCAAAACAAGCCTTGTTTAAAACGTTAGAGCAACATGCCAAACCCGAAGCGATTTTAGCGAGCAATACTTCGAGTATTCCGTTAGATGAAATCAACCAAGTCTTACAGCAACCTGAACGCCTTGTGGGGATTCATTTTTTTAATCCTGTGGCTAAAATGCAATTAGTTGAAATTGTAAGAGGTGAAAAAACCACGCAGACAATTATGGATCATGCTATCGCCTTTGTTGCCCAAATTGGCAAACTACCGTTACCCGTTAAATCCAGCCCTGGTTTTTTAATCAATCGCGTATTAATGCCGTATTTAATGCAAGCGATTACTTTGTACCAAGAAGCTGTGCCATTAGCCGTAATTGATAAAGCTGCCGTTAAATTTGGCATGCCAATGGGGCCTGTTGAGTTAATAGATACCGTTGGCTTGGATGTTGGCCTGGATGTTGCAAACTATTTAGTAAAAACATTAGGTGGCACTATTCCTGAACTGTTGCAGCAAAAAGTTGAGAAGGGTGAGCTTGGTAAAAAAACCGGCAAAGGTTTTTATACGTATAAAAACGGTCGTCCTATCAAGCCAGCTGTTGCCAGCGATTATCAGGCACCAACCGATCTTGCTGAACGCCTGATCGAAGCCATGGTCCTGGAAGCAAAAAAATGTTTGCAAGAAGGTGTGGTGGCAGATGCAGATTTACTCGATGTTGGCATGATCTTTGGCACCGGTTTTGCGCCATTTCGTGGCGGGCCAATGCAATATGCCGATGATCATCATTAATGCAACACCAGCAATTCCCGGCGTAATGTTGAATTACCCAAATATGGCCGTTCCAAGCTACAGCGGGAATTACTGACATCACCCAGGGAATTACTGTAACTTATCCCATGCATTATCTTTACCACCCAGTTTTAGGCAGATATACAGCACTATAATGACAAAAAAGTTAGCAGTGGCAACAGCAACATGTGAGCCATTATAAATATTAATCCCCAGATTAAGCAAAGCAATTCCAGCTAAACAATAAAATGCCCATTTTCGCAAATAATAAAGCGCAATAATAAAAAAGATATTGCCTAACGTTGAAAAAGTAATGAACATGAAATACAAATTATCCAGGCCATTATTCGGCAAATTACTCGCCACAACCGCAATACTCAAGGCTAGCAAGATATTAAAGCTAAGCATTAAGCTTAGTAATAGCAATAAGACAGGATGGCGGTAATTATCCGGCTTTGGGTGTTTGTTGCTTAAATTTTTTAGTTGAAAGATAGGCATAAACTCATTCTCGCGGGTATCTGCTCACACCCTTTAGCTTCAAATTTACTAGGAACGCCAAATCTGAACGTTCTGGTAAATTATAGAGGTAAAGGGCATGAGATACCAATAATATTACTTAGCCAGGCGCATGCCATATTAAAATCAGCAAGATAGTCTGCGCCATTCTTGGATTTTCTGCTATTTTGCTGATTAAACAATAAAAATCGTTGCTTTTTTTTAAATTCTAGGTTAAACAAAAAGTTTGCTATAAAGATAATATGGAACGTTAAAATTTCGGGTTAATAAATTTAGGAATAAATATCATCTAACTTTAATAAGAGAGGTTTTTAAGAAGGTGTTATGACATGAGTTTACATGATCCTGCCGATGATTTTGAAGATGAGCTTGACGGTGAGTTACCAGAGGATGAACTATTTTCAGAGGATGAAAAAGAGATGGATAGCAAAAAGACAGAGGAAGTGACGACAGGCAAGGCGACACAGAGCCCAGGGACTTCAAGACGATCGCTAGAAGCCTATTTAGAACGTAAACGCCTACGCGATGAGCTAGGATCTATTTATGATGAGGATATTGAGGATAGCTGTGAAGATGACATGTAAATAACGCATAACTGCTTCACAGGATTTAGATTTACCGGCATGGGCGGTTCCCTACTACGAAGTGAGTAGCTAGCCAGTAATTCCCGGCGAGATGTTGAATAACTCAAGAACGGTCAGATTTGAGGCA
>CAYGTS010000132.1:0-7017 GCA_964352905.1 uncultured Legionellales bacterium
CCAAATCTGAACGTTCTTGGCAAGTACTAAGTTATAGGGGTGAGCAGTTACTCATTAATTACAATGCATTCAATGGTTGTTGCAGAATTGCCAAATGTTTATCGATGGCGCCACGATTTTTTTCAATTAATTGTTTTCCTTTTTCTCCTGCCTGCATGCGTAGCCCAGGATCTTGTAAATAATTTATCACAGCAGTAGCTAACTCATTGTTATCAAAAATCTGTGTAATACAACCCGCCGCTTTTAACAAGTCTGTTATTTCAGCAAAATTGAACATATAGCGGCCTGTGATAATGGGCAGTCCTAATGCAGCAGGTTCCAATAAATTATGGCCACCCGTGGGGACAAGACTACCACCAACAAATGCAACATCGCTTGCCGCATAAAATAAGACTAATTCACCCATAGTATCACCAATAAAAATATCAGTTTGTGCATTACAAGCCTTTGCTTGGCTTCGCAAAACAATCTTATAACCAGCACGCGTTGCAAGATTCGCAACTTTTTCAAAACGATCAGGATGTCTTGGCACGAGTACCAATAGTGTATCAGGCAATTGTTTTTTAATAACCGCAAACGCCTTCAAAATAATATCTTCTTCGCCTTCATGTGTGCTTGCTGCAATCCAAACACGACGGTCATTACCCCATTGTTGCCGTAATAATTCAGATGCCTCACTAACACTAGCAGGTAATTGTAAATCAAATTTCATGCTGCCAGAAACGACAACATTTTTAGCATTTAGCCCTAACATTATATAGCGTTTAGCATCTGCCTGACTTTGCGCAATAACCGTAGTAACTTTACTGAGCATTTGCTTCATTAATTTAGGGAAGCGCGCATAACTTTTCGCTGATTTTGGTGATAATCTCGCATTAGCTATATAAACAGGAATATCCGCTTTATTGCAATAATGCAAAATGTTCGGCCACAACTCAGTTTCCATCATCACCGCAATTTTAGGTTTAAACATGTTGAGAAAGCGTCTTACGGCCCAAGGTAAATCATACGGTGCGTAAAGATGTAATATTTCATTTTGAGCAACATCTTGAAAATGTTTGTGTATTTGCTCTGAACCAGTTGGGGTGGTGGTGGTTACTAAAATTTGATAATCAGGATATTGCTGCCTCAGCCGTTTGATCAGAGGTACTGCCAAGATTGATTCACCAACGGAAACGGCGTGTATCCAAATGCAATGCTTAGCTAGTGGATAGGATTTTTTATAAATCGCAAAGCGCTCCAACATACGCTGCCGATAGCCAGGGAGTCGGCGCGAACGCCAAAGAAGCCGTAAAATCGCATAAGGCGTTAATAAATAAAGAATGAAACTGTAAATAATGCGCACGGCAGGATACCCTGTTTTTATGTATCTGCTCACCCCCTTTAGCCCAAATATGGCCGTTCCCTGCTACGGAGTGAGTAGTTACGTTTTTTTAAAATCAAAAAGCTATTCTACTCGGTAAAAAACAACTTGCAAATCATACTAAAAAAAACAATCATATCGGCAAGAGAGAAGAACGGGGAGTAGGCGTGGCGAAGTTATACTTTTATTATTCTGCAATGAATGCCGGTAAATCAACAACCTTGTTGCAATCAAGTCATAACTACCGCGAGCGCGGCATGGATACTTTGTTATTTATCCCTGCAATCGATACGCGTTATTCGCAAGGTAAAATTCACTCACGCATTGGTTTGAGTTCCGAGGCGGTGGCGTTTGATGAAAAATTTAATCTCTTTGACTACACCCAACAAGCACAAGCCACTTTTACTAAATTAGCCTGTATTTTAGTCGATGAAGCGCAATTCTTAACCAAACAACAAGTCAGTCAATTAACCGATATTAGTGACTGTTTAAATATACCGGTGTTGGCTTACGGCTTACGCAGCGATTTTCAAGGCAATATTTTTGAAGGGAGCTTGTATTTATTAGCTTGGGCCGAAGAACTCGTTGAAATTAAAACCATTTGTTATTGTGGGCGCAAAGCGACCATGAATATGCGTATCGATGAGCGGGGCTTTACCGTTACTGAAGGGGCTCAGGTAGAAATAGGTGGCAACGATCGCTACATTGCCACTTGTCGTAAATGTTTTAAAAACAAAATTACGCCAGCGTCACAAGAGGCGTCAAAGATGCAAGTGGCGGGGTGAAGCTATTTGGCAGGTATTAGTTTACCTAGGCCGTTCTGTTTCGCGAATTCAATTAACTCATCTTTATAGCGACAATTCAATTTGTTCTTACAATTGACGATATGCTTTTCTACCGTACGCGGAGAAATACCCAGTGAAATAGCGATTAATTTTGCTGATTCACCTTTTAACATGCGTAATAAACAAGCCATTTCTTGGGAAGTTAAATACACTGCTTCATTTCTGATAAAATATTTTTTTACTTCTAATTCAGGTGAGCAGAATGAAGGAGAAACTTTTGAATCAAGATTCAATCTGTTTTCGGGTTTTATAATATTTAATGTATCTAATGCTTTTTGTATTAACAAAGCGGCCTGCTCTTTAAAATAAAAACGGAACTTATATAAAAAATCGATATTTTGCAGGTAGAAATTAACGATTCTATCATCCCCAAATTGCCCAGCCACACCTAATAATTCATAGCCATCATCAACTTTTATAACAACCTCAAATTTATTATCAAAATTAAAGAGGGTAGCGAAATCTTTCATTTCTTGCTGATAATTGCTCTCTACCTTGAGAAGATGATGACCTTCCTGGTAAAAATGAATCGAATGGTTATAAAAGTTTTTTTGCCAAAAATAGTGATGCCAGTTTGCGTCTGAGCCCAATGACGTAATATCGCCATTGTGAAATATTTTTGACCAATGAAATAGTCGGATAGGCGTGTTTGCAAATAATGGGCTACAAATTTGAGCGATATCAGGTGCATAGAGTATGCCGGGATTATCTTTAGACAAAAGCATGATTTATTTCCGTATTATTATACTAAATATTGTAATAAATAGACTTTCTTAGGAAAAAGCAATAGGTAAAAATTACCTAACTGCGGGGGGTGCTTAATCTGCAGCTATTGTATATACATAATATTCACATAAAATACTTGCTATGGCAATACTTGTTTCGGTAAAATGCCAAACAAATGAACATCCCATCAAGGCGATTTCATAATATTCTGATTCTATTGAAATTTTACACTCAGGAGTTTTTATGCAAACGGCTATAAGCGAAACGGCAGCTGCCCCAATCCAAGAATTAGAACAATTTCGCTTCTATCCTTGGATCGTTTTGATCGCCGCCTCTTGCTTTTTCTTCTATGAATTCATGCAAATGAACATGTTTAACGCTATTGATACCGCTGTGCGTAACACCTTTTTTCTTGATGCTACAGCCCTAGGGCGTATCGCCGCCTATTACGCTTTTGCTAATTTAATCTTTTTATTTCCAGCAGGTGTGTTGCTCGATCGTTTTTCTACCAAAAAAATTATCTTAATCGCCATGGTTGTGTGTGCCGGCGCTACTTTTGCCTTATCACAAGCGCAAAGCGTGTGGGTTTTAAAGTTATGCCGCTTCATGACCGGTGTGGGTGGCTCGTTTTGTTTATTAAGCTGTGTGCGCTTAGCTTCACGCTGGTTTGCACCACGTCACATGGCATTGGCAACAGGTGTTATCGTTACATTTGGCATGTTGGGCGGCGCCATGGCGCAAGCCCCGCTAACTTATTTAGTCGAACAAGTTGGTTGGCGGCATGCGGTTTTATTTGATAGCTTGCTAGGCCTTGCAATTATCATGATTATCATTATTTTCGTTAAAGATTATCCGCAAACCGAACAGCGTCATTATCAACACGGTCAAGAAGTGCTGCACAAAATTGGTTTTTGGCATAGCATAAAATTGGCTTTTACCAACAAACAGAATTTTTTGGGTGGCCTTTATACCAGTTTAGTTAATCTGCCGATTGCATTATTAGGCGCAGCCTGGGGTGCCCCATATTTACATTACGCGCGCGGTCTAACAGAATCGCAAGCTGCATTAGTGACTACCATGATCTTTGTTGGCACGATCGTAGGTAGCCCGTTGGTTAGTTGGCTATCTGATGCGCTAGCAAGGCGCCGCATGCCAATGCTAGTGGGCGGTTTGTTATCGCTTGTGCTGATGCTACTGGTGATATATTTACCCATTACTTCCTATAAAGCCTATATGGCGTTATTCTTCTTACTAGGGTTTATTACCAGCTCGCAAGTCATTACCTATCCCTTAATTAGTGAAAGTAATCCGAGTTACTTAACCGGTACCAGCACAAGTATTGCCTCAATGTTAATTTTAGGTGGTTACGCGGTATTTGGTCCTTTTTATGGTTGGCTAATGGATGTGGATTGGCATGGCCACCTCATCCATGGTATTCGCAGTTACACTGAAGCAGATTTTCATTATCCCATGTTAGTTTTCCCGATCGCTTTTGTCGTTGCCTTAATTGCAGCATGGTTTATTCGTGAGACCTATTGCCAAGCTGTTGGCGAAGAATAAGGAGTTAATCTTGTGATTGCCAAAGCCGAACTACACGTTCATCTTGAGGGGACCATTTCACCTAGGTTAGTGAAACAATTAGCCGCTAAAAATAAAATAGCGATTAATCCCGCCTTATTTAAAGATGAAGAAACCTTTGCTTGGAATGACTTTAATGAATTCATGCGTGCCTATGATTTAGCCAGCGAAGTCATCAAGTCACCCATGGATTTACATGCAGTGACTTATCAATACTTGGCAGAATGCGCCAAAGAAGGTGCGATTTACGTGGAATTAATCGCTTCCCCCGATCATGCCAAGCTCTCGGGTAACATGACCTATTTAGATATGCTTGAGGCAGTCACCGGTGGTATGCAACAAGCCAAAGAAGAATTTGGTATTGAAAGCCGCATCTTACTCGCTGCAGTTCGCCATTTTGGTGCTGAGCGTTGTGAAGCCGTGGCAAAACTGGCTGAAAAACACCCGCATCCTATGGTTACTGGTTACAACTTAGCTGGTGATGAAATCAATTTCCCACCTAAATTATTTGTTAAGGCCTTTGCCATGGCCGCAGGTGCGGGTTTAGGTTGCACGTGCCACAGTGGTGAATGGTGTGGCCCTGAGAGTATTCGTGAAGCGATCACATTATTACCGTTACAACGGATTAGCCATGGTGTGCGCGCGATTGAAGACGCTTCGCTCATTCAAGAAATAATTGATCGCAACATTACCTTAGAATGTGCAGTTGGCAGTAACATTGCCTTAGGTGTATACCAAAGTTTCGCACAACACCCGTTAGCGAAATTAAAAGCAGCCGGCGTTAAAATCACTTTAAATTCCGATGACCCACCTTTTTTTGCAACCACGATCGGGCATGAATATTATTTAGCAGAAAAATATTTTGGTTTTGATGAGCAAGATTTACAAGCGATGACAGCGAATGCTATCAATGCGGGTTTTATTCCCGAGCAAATCAAGCAAACACTATTAGCGAAAATTTAATCGTAATTACTCATTCCGTAGCAGGGAACGCCCTGATCCCCGCTTTTATCGCCAAATCTGAACGTTCTGGTCAATATAAAGCTAAAGGGGGTGAGCAGATACATTTAATCCACATAAATCAGCAATTCCCGGTGTAGCGAGGAACAGCCTCAAATCTTACCGTTCTTGAGTTATTCAACATCACGCCGGGAATTACTGCACATAAATGGTTTCTGTGCCAATTAAATCAAAGCGCGCTTTTGGCCAACCTGCTTTACGATAATTATGAACCGTGCAGTTAACTATCGCGCCGCTAGTATAAATGGGCTTAGCATCAATATAAAACCCTTTAGGAAATGCATCGCGCGCATGCGTAAATGAAAAGAAACGCGCAGCATCACGGCAATTCGCAATCGGCAACCAATGGGCTGGACCTAGCGCCGCATTATGCTCACTCCAAAAGGTTAGTTTACGCGCTAAATCATCTACCGGGCGATTCATTTCAGCGATACGAAACCCTGCCAGCGCTAAGCCACTGTAAGTGGTTAAAAGGATGACTAAAATCATAACTAATTGTTTCATCAATAAAAACACTCTTGCCTAACATAATATATTAAGTATAGACAATTGGGCATATTTTGGTTGTGAGTATAGATTGATCGCGTTAATCAAAACAAGCCAACGGTGTTGGTATATTATATGCTCTGGTGGTGCTATCATGGGCAATTATCACAATTATAAAAGAGGGATATTTATGCCACAACAGAAGTTAGTCATCTTTGATATTGATGGCACCCTAACCGATAGCGTTAGCATGGATGCAACGATTTTCACGGATGCGTTCAAACATTTTTTGCAATGCGATCAGATCAGTGGTGATTGGCAAGATTACCAATATTCAACCGATTCCGGTTTTAGTTTAGAAATTTTCCAAAAACACTTAGGCCGTTCACCACAAGCCGAAGAAATCCAGCAGATCCAACAACATTTCTTTCAATCATTGCAACAGCAAATCACAGCACAGCCTGCTTGTTGTCGTGCGGTTGCGGGTGCTAAAAACATTTTTCACGACGTAACGAAAGAACTTAATTGGGATACGGCAATTGCAACCGGTGGTTGGCAAACTTCTGCGCGCATGAAGTTAAAACACGCCGCAATTGATTATAAACAATCACCATTTGCCAGCGGTGATGATCACATTGAACGTTATGAAATTATTAATATTGCGATTGAGCGCGCTAAACAACATTATAATAAAACGATGTATGATCAAGTTGTTTACGTTGGTGATCGTAGCTGGGATTTTCGCGCTGCTCAAGAATTACAAATTGGTTTTATAGGTGTTGGCGATGCGCTAAAAAAAGAAGCGTTTCCTATTCCGATTATTAATGACTATTGCGATGATAGCTTAATCGAATTGCTGCGCGAGCGGTATTAATCCTTTGATTTTTAGTAACTTACAGTAAATTTACAGTTAAATTTACCGAAGTTACAAATACTGTAACGAGCATCAGTAATTCCCGGCGAGATGTTGAATAACTCAAGAACGGTCAGATTTGAGGC
>CAYGTS010000133.1:0-6999 GCA_964352905.1 uncultured Legionellales bacterium
AATGTGAGATTGCCCAAATATGGCTGTTCCTCGCTACACCGGGAATTGCTGGATTTTATATACTCTTCGGCTTTCCCAGGTATTAGCTACCTAGCTAATACCTGGGAAATTCAATTTTTTTCACGTCTTATTTTTATTCCTTTGCACTTTTTCTTCGAAGAACACTTAAAAATTTTCCCAATCCAAGGTAAACTGTGCCCCTTTTTAAAAGATCTAAAGAGGAAAAGCACATGCGCAGCCATTATTGTGGTCAAGTCACAGAATCTCTATTAGGCGAGGAGGTTACACTATGTGGTTGGGTTAATCGCCGCCGTGACCACGGTGGGGTGATCTTTATTGATTTGCGTGATCGCACTGGCTTGGTGCAAGTGGTTTACGATCCTGATTTACCCGATATTTTTAAGCGCGCTGAACAGGTACGCAATGAGTATGTGTTACAAATTAAAGGACGCGTGCGGGTGCGCCCCGAAGGCACAATTAATCCTGAAATTGCCACCGGTAAGATTGAAGTATTAGGCTTAGAACTCACGATTCTAAATAGCGTGACGCCATTACCGTTTACCCCAGATGATCAACAGCATATTACCGAAGAAACGCGCTTAAAATACCGCTATATCGATTTACGCCGCCCGGAAATGTTTCATAAATTACAATTTCGCTCGCAAGTTGCGAGTGCGATCCGCCATTTCCTTGAAGCAAAAGGTTTTATTGAAGTTGAAACCCCGATTTTAACCAAAGCCACCCCTGAAGGTGCGCGTGATTATTTAGTGCCATCACGTACCCACCCGGGTGAGTTTTTTGCTTTGCCACAATCACCACAAATTTTTAAGGAATTATTAATGGTTGGTGGTATTGAGCGTTATTATCAAATCGTGCGTTGTTTTCGTGATGAAGATTTGCGCGCCGATCGCCAACCGGAATTTACCCAGCTTGATATTGAAATGTCGTTTGTGGATGAATCGCACATTCAAAGTCTCATGGAAAATTTAATTCGTCATTTATTTAAATCGCTGTTACAGGTTGATTTACCCAATCCTTTTCCACGCTTAAGCTATGCCGAAGCTATGGCACGCTTTGGTAGCGATAAACCCGATTTACGCATTCCGTTAGAATTTGTTGATATCGATGATTTACTCGCCAATGTTGAGTTTAAGGTCTTTGCAGAAGCGGCCGTGAGTGACAAAGGGCGTGTTGCCGTATTAAAAGTACCGAATGGCAGTAAACTGTTAACGCGCAAACAGTTAGATGATTACGTTGAATACGTTAAACAATTTGGCGCTAAAGGTTTAGCCTATATTAAAATTAACCGTCTTGATCAAGGCTTAGAAGGTTTACAGTCACCCATTTTAAAATTTTTAACCGAAGAAGTGGTCTTTGCCATTATTGAACGTACAAAAGCACAAGCAGGTGATATTTTATTCTTTGGTGCGGGTCTTACTAAAATTGTGAATGACTCACTGGGTGCGTTGCGTTTACAATTAGGCAAAGATTTAAATCTTGTTGAAGACGCTTGGAAACCGTTATGGGTCGTGGATTTTCCCTTGTTTGAAGAAAATAATGGCCATTGGGAACCCTTGCATCACCCCTTTACCGCTGCGCAAACCAATGATATTGACTTTATTAAACAACATCCTGATCGTGTCTTGTCACGCGCTTACGATATGGTGTTAAACGGTTCAGAATTGGGAGGTGGTTCTATTCGTATTCATGACCATGACATGCAATTGGCAATGCTTGCATTATTGGAAATTGATCGAGAAGAGGCGTACGCTAAGTTTGGTCATTTGCTACGTGGCTTGCAATCCGGTTGTCCACCATTAGGTGGGATCGCTTTTGGCCTTGATCGCATTGTGATGCTCATGACGCATAGCCAATCGCTACGTGATGTGATTGCTTTTCCGAAAACCCAAACGGCTGCTTGTCCGTTAACCGATGCACCATCGATTATTGATCAACAACAATTGCGTGAGTTATCGATTAAAACGAACATTGAGAAAAAGGAGAAAGTATAAATGGCCGGTCACAGTAAATGGGCGAATATTCAGCATCGCAAAGGCAAGCAAGATGCCAAACGCGGCAAATTATTTACCAAATTAATTCGTGAAATTACCACTGCGGCCAAATTGGGCGGCCCTGATATTGAAGCTAATCCTCGTTTACGCTTAGCGGTTGATAAAGCACTCAGTGGTAATATGACACGTGATACCATCGATCGTGCGATTAAACGTGGTGCGGGGGAAGGCGATACATCGAACATGGAAGAGTTAACCTATGAAGGTTATGGCCCTAATGGCGTGGCGGTGATGGTAGAATGCATGACAGATAATCGTAATCGTACCGTTTCTGAAGTGCGGCATGCTTTTAGCAAATGTGGTGGAAATTTAGGCACAGATGGATCGGTTGCGTATTTATTTAAAAAGCGTGGTGTGATTTCGTTTGAAAATGCGGCAGCGAATGAAGACAAAATCATGGAAATCGCGATTGAAAATGGCGCATTGGATGTTATCGTGAACGATGATCATTCACTCGATGTCATGACTGAACCTGAAGATTATTTAGCGGTTAAAGCGGCATTGCAGAGTGTGAGTTTACAAAGCAATAATGCTGAAATTACCATGATCCCGGATTTGCGTACCAGCTTAGATCTTGAACAAGCAAATAATTTGACAAAATTAGTTGATATGCTAGAAGATTTAGATGACGTGCAAAACGTTTACACCAATGCTGATATTTCCGATGAGGTTGCAGCGCAAATGGAGTAGTTACCTTGTTTATACCCTTTAGCTTTATATTTACCAAGAACGTTCAGATTTGGAGATAAAAACGGTGAAAATGTTTTTGAGAAAGCGCAATTTATAAGTGATAAATGAGCATTTCGATAAAATATTTTCGCTGTTTTTAGCCCAAATATGGACGTTCCGTCCTACGGAGTGAGTAGTTACCTTATGGGTGTTACTATTTTAGGCATAGATCCAGGTTCACGCATAACCGGTTTTGGGATTATTCACTATAATGCCAATCAATTGCAGTATTTGGGTAGTGGTTGTCTACGTTTAAACCACAGCAGTAGTGCGCAAAATCTTGCGACAATATATCAACATTTAGCAACTATTATCACAGAATACCAACCCGATCTTGTTAGCATTGAAGAAATCTTTTTTGCCAATAACGCGCGTTCTGCCTTAAAACTAGGACAAGCACGCGGGGTTGCTATGGCGACAGCTGCACTTCATCAATTACCGTTAGCCGAATATTCTGCGCGTTTAATCAAACAAGCGGTGGTGGGTTATGGCGCAGCGAGTAAAACCCAAGTGCAACAAATGATTTGCCAATTATTAAAACTTAATACTACACCCCAAGCTGATGCCGCTGATGCCTTGGCTGTGGCCGTTTGCCACGCGCATATGCAATCGGGTTTAGGGCAATTCAATTTAAAAACACAACGCAAACGTAAACGCGATAGTTGGCGGCAGATCAAACTATGAAGATCCCCATTTATCGTAAGTCCTAACTCTGCTAAACTGCAACCTTATTACGTGTTAGGTAGGCAGTATGATAGGGCAAATTCAAGGTATTGTTGTTGAAAAAAACGTGCCGCACGTGTTGATTGATGTGCAAGGCATTGGCTATGAAATTGAAACTTCAATGAGTACTTTTTTTCAATTGCCGGAAATCAATCAAAAAATCAAACTCTTTACGCATTTAACCGTACGTGAAGATGCGCATATTTTATACGGTTTCATCGATCAAGAAGAACGCTTATTGTTTCGTACGTTAATTAAAATCAATGGGGTTGGCCCTAAACTGGCGCTGGCTATTCTTTCAAGTATTCAGCCGCACGCTTTCGTGCAATGCATTCAAGACGGCGATGCGGCTAGTTTAGTGAGAATTCCAGGTGTTGGCAAAAAAACCGCCGAGCGCTTAGTGATTGAAATGCGCGATAAAGTTAGTGAATGGCAATTGCCAACAGCCATGCCAGCCGGGCCTTTAACATCACAAGTGGCATTAATGAATAACGCTGTTTCAGAAGCAACCAGCGCATTAATTACCTTAGGCTACAAACCGCAAGAAGCTTCTAAAGCGATTAACCGAATAAATCACGATGATAGTTTATCGAGTGAAGATTTAATTCGCTTAGCCTTAAAAAATATGATTAACGAGGGATAATATGATTGAACAAGATCGCATCTTAAGTGCGGGACAACGTGAAGAAGATGTTCTTGAAAAATCGATCCGCCCCACACTATTAAATGATTATGTTGGGCAAACTGCTGCAAAAAATCAACTTGCTATTTTTATTGAAGCCGCACGCAAACGCCAAGAAGCACTCGATCATGTGTTTATTTTTGGCCCACCTGGTTTGGGTAAAACAACCTTAGCGCATATCATTGCCGAAGAAATGGGTGGCGGTTTAAAACAAACTTCAGGGCCTGTTCTAGAACGCGCTGGCGATTTAGCCGCGATGCTGACTAACTTAGAACCGCGCGATGTGTTATTTATCGATGAAATTCACCGCCTAAACCCCGTGGTTGAAGAAGTGCTTTATCCGGCCATGGAAGATTATAGCCTAGATATCATGATAGGCGAGGGACCTGCAGCCCGCTCAATTAAATTAGATTTGCCACCGTTTACGTTAGTAGGTGCTACCACGCGCGCAGGATTATTGACTTCACCCTTGCGTGATCGCTTTGGGATTGTGTTACGCTTAGAATTTTATAACCTTGAAGAGTTAACCCATATCGTGCAACGTTCAGCAAGCATTTTCAAGATACAGATTGATGCTAAAGGTGCCACTGAAATTGCCAAACGTTCACGCGGTACGCCGCGAATTGCTAATCGCTTATTACGTCGTGTTCGTGATTTTGCCGAAGTCAAAGGTGATGGGATAATTACCCATAGTATTGCCGATCGCGGTTTGGATTTATTAGATGTAGATGCTTTTGGTTTTGATATGCTTGATCGTAAGTTATTATTAACCATGATTGAAAAATTTGAAGGTGGCCCAGTTGGGATCGATAGCTTGGCTGCTGCAATTTCTGAGCAGCGCGATACCATTGAAGATGTCTTAGAGCCGTTTTTAATCCAACAAGGGTTTATCATGCGCACACCGCGCGGTCGGGTTGTGACTAATTTAGCATATCAACATTTTGGCTATGCGGTTAAAAATAAGCAGCAGCAAAATCATTTAGATTTCATAAAAGAGTTACAAACGAATGAGTGATATTTTATTTAAGGCAGAGTACAAAATTTATCATGATGATGTTGATTATACTGGCATCATGTATAATGCCAATTATGTTAAATACATGGAACACGCACGCAGTGATTGGTTAGAATCTTTAGGCTTTGATCAACGTGAAATGATTGAGTCAAATGTAATGTTTGTGGTTTGTAGTGTGAATCTTACTTATCTAAGACCCGCACGTTTTTGTGACAAAGTTTATGTGACCATTCAACTTAGCGAAATATCTAAAGTTTCAATGTTATTGCAACAAACCATGTATCTAAAAAAAGATGATACTGAATTGTGTCGCGGGCATGTTAAACTTGCCTGCGTTAATTCACAATTAAAACCGTGTTACTTTCCCAAAAAATTTCTGGAGATAAATTATGGTCGTTGATCAATCGTTATGGTCTTTTTTTGCCAATGCTGGCATCATTGTTAAACTGGTAATGTTGTTACTATTGATTGCCTCAATCATTTCTTGGACTTTTATCATTCAGCGATTTTTATTTTTAAAAAATACTAAAAATGCAATGCAGGTTTTTGAAGGGCAATTTTGGTCTGGCAGTGATCTCAATCAACTTTATCAAAAGCTTGAGCGCAAACATCATTTATCAACCTTAGAAGCCATTTTTGCTGCTGGCTTTAAAGAATTTATAACGGCGCGTGAAAAAACTAATTTACCTAATGCTGCGATCATGGAAAACGTGCAACGTGCAATGCGCATTGCTCATGTGAAAGAAAGTGATAAATTAGAAAGTCATTTATCTTTTCTCGCAACCGTTGGTTCAACTTCACCCTATGTTGGATTATTTGGCACAGTTTGGGGAATTATGACCTCTTTCCGTTCATTGGGTAATGTGCAACAAGCCACGATTGCCATGGTAGCGCCCGGGATTTCTGAAGCCCTAATTGCCACGGCTATGGGCTTATTTGCCGCAATTCCTGCGGTAATTGCTTATAACCGTTATGTGAATCGAATTGAACGAGTGGTTAATCAAATCGAAAATTTTGAAGAAGAATTTTTTAATATTCTACAACGCCAATTAGCGTGAGAGAGGTGTTCAGATGAGACGAAATCCAGTGCGCCGCAAACCTATGGCTGAAATTAATATCGTTCCTTATATTGATGTAATGCTGGTACTGTTGGTTATTTTTATGATTACTGCACCGTTATTAACACAAGGTGTTGATGTTAAATTGCCAAGTGCCAAAGCCCAAGTGATTGCCGATAATACTGAAAAACCCATTATTGTTTCGGTAGATGATCATGGCTTATATTATCTTAATATTGCTGAAAATCCATCACAGCCGATTGCTGCTGCAGCGTTGATTAGCCGTGTTGCTGGGGAATTACAGATTGCCGAAAAAGCACAAAAAAAACGCTTGGTATTAGTTAAAGGTGATCGTAATGTCTCTTACGGCAAAGTCGTACAAGCAATGATTTTACTGCAACAAGCGGGTGCAGCGAATGTGGGGTTAATGACAGAGCCGCCAAAGTTGAAGAGTTAAAGAGTAACCCGTCATTGCGAGTGCCATTGGGCAAGCTGTGAAAGGCGATGTTGTTAATGGCAGTGCTACGACTAGCAAGACTGTAACATTTTGCGAGATCGCAGATCTTTTTCCTGGATTGCTTTGTCGCTGCGCTCCTCGCAACGACGGAGATCCCCGTCATTGCGAACGCAGTGAAGCAATCCAGGGTTTGTGGCACTGAATGAAGTGTTAAAGGCGATGTTGTTAATGGTAGTGCTACGACTAGCAAGGCTGTAAAATTT